>JBDHZT010000004.1:0-73513 GCA_039811985.1 Nocardioidaceae bacterium
AATCGGTGGGGTCTTGAGCACGGGTCGGGCGAGAACACGTCGATTGTTCCGAAACGGCACATCGATTGGCCGCAAACGACATCCCGCCTCGTCCCGGGTTGCGGTTTGGGCCCAAACCGCAACCCTCGACCTGCCGGGGCCCGTCTCCCGCGTCCTTGTGGGCCTGGTGCCCGTCTCCCGCGGTGCTGTGGTGGCCCTGCCCCATCTCCCGCGGTGCTGTGGTGGCTGAGGACCCGGTAGACGGGCCACTTTGCCACTACAAGACCGCAGGAGAGGCAAGAACACCGCGGCAGACCGATGACCCGGGCAGGCCAGGCGACCACCAGCGACCCGGCCGGCGACCACAGCCACCCTGCCGCCTACCCGTCATCGCTGCGCCTGTCGGTCGTCGCCACCACCGACGGCCAGCGACCCGGCGAGCGACCCCGACCAAGAGCGGCGCTGATCCGTCGTTGCTGCCCTGGCGGCCAGCACCACAGACGGCAGGCGACCCGGCAATGGGCCTCGCCGCAGCGGCCACCCGACCACAGTCAGGAGACCGGGCGCAGCAGGCGACGGTTGGTGAGCTCTAGCTGTGCGGAGGTGCTCGACAACAGACGGTCGGCTTCATCGTCGGTCAGGGCATCGCAGGCGAAGCCCCAGTGCACGGCCACCCACTGTCCCTCGGCAGGGGCATCGGTGAACGCACCGTCCGAAGTGGTGCGAGTGACCTGCTCCTCGCGCGGCGCCGAGAGACCGAGCTTCCGACCGTCCCAGGTCAGCGTGTCGACGAGGAGTGTCGCGTCGTCAGCACCCACGGACAGCACGCGTCCGGCTCGTATCCGACAGGAGTCTAGGACGTGGAGCGGCTCGGGCAGGCCGGTGTGGAGGAGCCTGGACCACGGGTAGACACCAAGCACGTGGAAGGCATGGGTGGGCCTGACCTCGTCCAGCAGCTCCGAAGTCAGGTGCGTCCAGTAGTGCCCCGCTTGGGAGCCGAAGCGTTGGAGAAGCAACTCCCCGAAGGCGCGAGCCTCGACCCGATCGGTGAGCTCGGAGGTGGTCCAGTACGCCCGACCCACGCCCTCCGAGAGCGGGTCGAGGTCGAGTCCGCTCGCGGCGAGGCACTCGGCGATGAGCGCTTGGTAGGGCCAGGCTCCGGAGAACTGCCGGGCGATCCGGGGTACGTCGACTCCGGCCCCGCCGCCGCAGGCAACCTGCTGCAATGCCGCCGCGGCGGCGGGCCCGCAGTAGCCGAGGGCATTGGGGGCGTGGGCATACCGCGCGAACAGACGATGCCCCGGGTCGACCCCGCTCACGCCGACCTGCTCACGCCGACCTGCTCACGCCGACCTCTTCACAGGGCCGTTCGCTGGCCCACCATCACCGCGGTGTCTCGGTGGAGCCGACCGAAGTTGTAGTAGGCGGCGCAGGCGCCCTCGGGGGAGACCATGCAGGTGCCGATGGGGGTCTCCGGCGTGCAAGCGGTGCCGAAGACCTTGCACTCCCACGGCTTGATGACGCCCTTGAGCACCTCGCCGCACTGGCACGCCTTGGGGTCGGCGACTCGGATCCCGGGCATCGAGAAGCGCTCCTCGGCGTCCCAGTCGGCGTAGTTGCGGTGCACCTTGAGCGCGCTCTGCGAGATGAAGCCCAGTCCTCGCCACTCGAAGTGTGGACGCAGCTCCATGGTCTCCGCGAGGAGGGCGAGGGCCTGCGGGTTGCCGTCGGGCCGCACCACGCGGGAGTACTGGTTCTCGATCTCGCAGCGCCCCTCCGCCAGCTGCTTGAGCAGCATGTGCACCGACTGGAGGATGTCGAGTGGCTCGAACCCGGCCACCACCAGCGGTTTGCCGTAGACGTCGTTGACGAAGCGGTAGGGCCGGGTGCCGACCACGGTGGAGACGTGGCCCGGCCCGAGGAAGCCTGAGAGCCGCAGGTCGGGTGACTCCAAGATCGCCTTGATCGGCGGCACGATCGTCACGTGGTTGGCGAAGACAGTGAAGTTGGTGACGCCGAGCTGCTTGGCTCGCACCAACGTGACGGCCGTGGAGGGGGCCGTGGTCTCGAAGCCGACGGCGAAGAACACCACGTGCTTGTCCGGGTTCTCAAGGGCGATCTTGAGGGCGTCCAGCGGGGAGTAGACGAAGCGGCAGTCCGCCCCTCGGGCCTTCGCGTCGAGCAGGGATCCCGACGAGCCGGGCACGCGCATCATGTCGCCGAAGGTCGTGAAGATGACGCCGTCCTGCTCGGCCAGCCAGATGGCGTCATCGATGCGGCCCATCGGGATCACACAGACCGGGCAGCCGGGGCCGTGCACGAGCTCGATGTTGTCGGGCAGCACGTGCTCGAGACCGTGCCGATAGATGGTGTGCGTGTGCCCGCCGCACACCTCCATGAACTTGTACTCGTCCTCGGTCGCCAGGTCGGTGATCTTGCGGACCAGGGCGCGGGCGGCGGCGGGGTCGCGGAACTCGTCGACGAACTTCATCTGTGGTCTCCCTTTACAGGCTCGTGGAGCGGAACTGCGCCAGCTCGTCGGTGTATTCGGTGCCCATCTTCTGCAGTTGCGACAGCGTCATCGCCGCCTCGTCCTCGTCGATCTTCGCCATTGCGAAGCCGACATGGACCAGCACCCAGTCCCCGTCCTTGAGGCCGGTGTCGGCCAGCAGCCGGACGCTGATGGTGCGTCGTACGCCGGAGACGTCGACCTTCGCCAGATAGTTCTCCGCGTCGACGGTCTCGACGACCTGTCCCGGGATTCCCAGACACATGGCTCTCTTCCTCTCGACCAACAGCGATCAGCAGATGTTCAGCAGATGCGGGGCAACGGATCGCCGACCAGCATGTCGACGATGCGGCTGCCCCCGAACGGGGTCCGGAGTGCCACGACTCCGGGTGGCTCGGCCACGACCTCCGCGATGATGGCGGCGTCCTCGCCGAGCGGGTGGGTGCGCAGCGCGGCCAGGGCGGCCTCGGACTCCTCGATCGGCACGACGGCGACGAACTTGCCCTCGTTGGCGACGTAGAGCGGATCGATGCCGAGGAGGTCGCAGGCGCCGTTGACCACCGGGCTGACCGGGAGTCGCGACTCTTCGATGATCACCCCGACGTTGGCGGACTTGGCCAGCTCGTTGAGCACGGTGCCGACCCCGCCGCGGGTGGCGTCTCGCATCCATCGCGTGCCGGGAGCTGCGGCCAGCAGCTCGGAGACGATGCCACCGAGCGCGGCCGTGTCGGAGGAGATGTCGGCGTCGATGTTGAGCTCACCGCGGGCGAGCATCACGGCCATCCCGTGGTCGCCCATCCGTCCGGAGACCAGGACCCGGTCGGTGGGTTGGACCGTCTCGGGCCCCAACGTCAGTGCCGGGGGGACGACACCGATGCCGGCGGTGTTGATGAACAGTTGGTCTGCTGCCCCTTTGGGCACCACCTTGGTGTCGCCGGTCACGATCTCGACGCCGGCCAAGGCAGCCGCCTCGGTCATGTCGGCGACGATCTCGCGGAGCACGTCGATCGACAGGCCCTCCTCGATGACGAACCCGGCGGAGAGCCAGGTCGGCCTTGCTCCGGACACGGCGAGGTCGTTGACCGTGCCGTGCACGGCGAGGTGGCCGATGGATCCGCCCGGGAACTGGATCGGCTGGACGACGTAGGAGTCGGTGGAGAACGCGAGCCGTTCACCACTCGGCAACGTCAGCCCCGCTGCGTCGCCGAGCTGGGCCAGGGTCGGGTTGCCGAAGGCCTCCATGAAGACGGCGTCGGTGAGGGCCGCTGAGGACTTCCCGCCCGCTCCGTGGGCGAGGGTGACGACGTCCTCGAGCAACCGCGGCCGCCGTTGCCGGAAGGCCTCGATCCGGGAGAGCACCTGGAGCTCGCGCGGGGACTGAGCGCGCGGCGTGGTCGTCATCGGCTGACTTCCTCTCGGGCGGTGGTGGTCGATCCCTCCGCCGCCTGTCCACGGCGGGCCGCACGAAGTTCACGCATCGCCTCTTGGGCGTGGGTCCACAGCCGATGCCCGATCATCGCGTGCGACTCCTGGATCCGGTGGATCGACTGGGAGTCGACGGTGAAGCAGTAGTCGAGGTCCTCGCTGGCCTGCATCTGGCCGCCGTCGTAGCCGGCGAAGCCGATGGTCAGCAGCCCACGCCGGTGGGCTTCCCCGAGCCCGCGCAGTAGGTCGTCGGAGTTGCCGCTCGTGGATAGGGCCACGGCGATGTCGCCGGGGTGGGAGTGGGCGATGATCTGGCGGCTGAAGATGAGGTCGAAGCCCACGTCGTTGCCCAGGGCGGTGACCACCGCCTGGTCGTCGGTGAGCGACCAGGCGGGCACCGGTCGGCCGGCCGGGGGGTTGCAGAAGAGCCCGGCCAGGGTGGCCGCGTCGGTGGAGGAGCCGCCGTTGCCGAACGTGTAGAGCCGGCCGCCTGCCACGAAGCGTTCGCCCATCGCCCGTCCCGCGGCCACGATGTCGGCCTCCATCCGCTCCAGCGAGGAGCGCTGGAGCTCGCGGGAGACCGCGGCCTTCTCACGAGCGGAGGACGCCAGGTCCGCGAGCAGCGATTGGGGATCGTTCTCCTCGGCCTCGATGAACGGGTAGAGGAATCCGGTGTCGTCGCTCATGACGCCTCCACCCGGGACTCTTCAACTCGGGCCAGGGCCATGCCGGCATGGACCAGGATCAGGTCTCCCGGTGCGACCTCGCCGACCAGGGTGACGTCGACGTCCTCCTCGCCGGTGGCGGTGCGCACGGCGGCGGCGTCGGTCAGCGTCGCGGGCGCCTCCACCACTTCTGCGAGTCGGCCTTCGTCGGAGCAGGTCACGCACACCTCGTCCGTGCACTCATCGTCCTCGGCGTTGAGCAGGCCGGGATGCTCGAAGCAGACGTGGGTCAGCTCCCAGAGCAGGTGGTACATCAGCACGAACCGTCCGGTCGCCGGCACCATCGGGTCGTCCGAAGCGACCCAGAGCACGTGGTCGGCGGCCCCCTGCGGTGGCCGCTTGCCGAACCCGACCCAGATCGTGGAGGCCCCCCATGCGGGTGCCCGTTGCATCAGACTCCGGGCCACCGGGTCGTCGGCGTCCGCCACCGCGAGTACGACGTCGCCGGCACGTACGGCGACCCGGGTCTGGGCGACCGGGTCCGCGCCGACCAGGGCCACCGAGGGCAGGGCGCGCTTGCCCATGATCACCGGATGCACGAACTCGACGGCGACATGATGGGCGTGCGGCTCCCATTGCGGGCTGACCACCCACAGCGTGGCCCCGCGGTGGAACGCGCGGGCCAGTGAGAGCGAGGCCCTGGCCAGGTCTTCGGCCAGGTCGACGCCGATCAGTTCTTCGGCGATCTGAGCAGTCATGTGGTCATCTCCTCCAGCAGTCCGACCTCGCGCATCATGGCCAGGGTCTGGTGCGCCTCGTCCTCGTCGAGTCTGGTCAGGGCGAATCCGGCATGGACGATGGTCCACTCGCCGACGGCGAGGTCCGGCAAGTAGTTGAGCCGGATCACCCGCTCCTCGCCCGCGAAGTCGGCGCGAGCGAGCAGCGCGCCATCGGCGGCGGTCCAAGTGTCTTGGATCTGGCCGGGCACTCCCAAGCACATCAGTCGCACTCCTTCGTCGTGGATCCCAGCTTCGTCGTGGATCGCAGTCGCAGCCTCGCCGCAGCCACCGCCGCCTGGCCGAGCGAGAGGCCGCCGTCGTTGGGGGGCACCTCGCGGTGGGTGAGCACCTCGAACCCGGAGGCCGCCAACCGGCTCCGCACGGCCTCGGTGAGCAGCCGGTTGCAGAAGACGCCCCCGGTCAGCCCGATGGTCGAGACGCCGGCCGCCTGAGCCTGTACGCCGGCCAAGGTGGCGGTGGCCTCGGCCAGGGCGAGGTGGAACAGCAGCGCGCTGCGCGGCGCGTCGGCTCGGGCTTCGGGGCGACTCAGCGCCAGCACCAGCGGGTCGGGGTCGAGTCGGGGCAGTTCGTCGGCGTGGACGCGCATCGGCAGCCAGGGGGGCGGTTCGATGGCGCCCGCCACCTCGGTTTGGCCTCGGCGGGCCAGCGCTTCCAACTCGATCGCGGCCTGGGCCTCATAGCTGATCCGGCCACGGACTCCGAGCAGGGCGGAGGCCACGTCGAAGAGCCGACCGACCGAGCTGGTGAGCACCCAGCCGGTGTCCTGCTCAGCCATGCTCGAGAGCACCTGGCGCTCCTCGGGGGTGAGCTGGTCGGCCAACACGTCGAGCGAGCCTCCGGCTGCGAGGACAGCCAGCGCCGCCGTGCGGACGGGGTTGCGGACTCCGGCGTCTGCGCCGGGCAGGCGGACTGCACCGAGATGGCCGACGCGTTCGGTGCTGGCGCCGCCGTCACCGAGCAGTAGGAACTCCCCGCCCCACACGGTGCCGTCGCAGCCATAGCCGGTGCCGTCGAAGACCACGCCGAGGATCGGTTCGGCGAGCCGGCCGTGCTCGGCGGCCAGGGCCGCGAGATGGGCGTGATGGTGCTGGACCTCCTCGATCGCGATGCCCAGGTCGTCGGCCCGCCGCCGGCCCCAGGCGGAGGCCGCATAGCTCGGGTGCGGGTCGATCGCGACGACCTGCGGCGTGACCTGGTGGAAGCCGAGCATGGTGCTCGTGGCGGCCTGGTGCGCCCGGCGCGCCTCCAGCGAGCCGAGGTCCCCGAGGTGCCCGGAGAGGAACACCTGGCCGTCGCGGGTCAGCGCGAAGGTGTTCTTGATCTCGGCGCCGGCGGCCAAGACGACGGCGTCGTCAGGCAGGTCGCCCGGCAGCGTGATCGGCAGCGGGGCGTAGCCCCGTGAGCGTCGCATCGGCACCGGCGCGGCCGCTCCTCGAGCGACTGGTCCCCAAGCAAACAGGGAGTCCTCGCACGGCACCACGATCTCACGGTCATGGACTAAGAACAGGTCGGCGATCCCAGACAGCCGGGAGAGCGCGTCGGCGTCGTCGAACGCGATCGGCTCGCCCGAGGAGTTGCCCGAGGTCATCACCAGCACCCCGGGTGCGCCAGGCGACCCGTCCGGGAGGTCGGCGAACAGCAGATGGTGCAGTGGCGTGTAGGGCAGCATCACGCCCAGCTCGTCGAGGCCCGGCGCCACACAGCTCGCCACCGGGGCATCCGGTCGAGCAGGCAACAGCACGATCGGCCGGGCGGACGAGGTGAGCAGGTCGGCGGCCTCGCCGATGTCGACCAGGGACCTGGCGGTGGCCAGGTCGCGGGCCATCAGCGCGAAGGGCTGCTCGGGGCGGTGTTTGCGATGCCGCAGCACCTCGACCGCCGTACAGGACGTCGCGTCGCAGGCGAGGTGATAGCCACCGATCCCCTTGATCGCCAAGATCGCCCCACCGCGGAGCGCCGCGACGGCCGCCCGGAGGACGTCCTCGGTCTCGGCGGCGAGCTCCACGCCGTCGGGTGTGCGCAGGGTAAGCCGGGGGCCGCAGTCGTGGCAGCCGATCGGCTGGGCATGGTGGCGGCGGTCCGTCGGGTCGGCGTACTCGCTCGCGCAGGCCGGACACATCGCGAACGGCGCCATCGAGGTCTGCGGTCGGTCGTAGGGCAGGTCCCGGGTGATGGTGAAGCGCGGTCCACAGTTGGTGCAGGTGATGAACGGGTGGCGGTATCGCCGATCGGTCGGGTCGGACATCTCCGCCAGGCAGTCGGCGCAGACCGCCGCGTCGGGCGCGACCAGGGTGCGGGCGCCGGTGCCGTCGGCCGAGGCCTCGATGGTGAATCCGATCGAGCCCGTCGGGAGCAGTTCGGCGATGTCGACGGTGTCGATGCGAGCCATCGGCGGCGCCTGTCCGACCAACCCGGCACCGAAGTTGGCGAGGGCGGCCGCAGGTCCCTCGGCCTCGATGATCACGCTGGTCGCGTCGTTGAGGCAGTGACCCGAGACGCCCAAGGCTGCGGCGAGACGGGCGACGTGCGGCCGGAAGCCGACGCCTTGGACGACGCCTCGCACCACGATCCGCTGTCGGCAGATCTCGGCGGTGGGGCGGTGGAGACTCGGCGCTGAGGTCATGCCCGCTCCCAGACCACGACCCGGTTGTTGCCGCTGTCGGCGATGAGCAGCAGGTCGGGCCCGTCTCCGCCGCTGTGCCAGTGCACGCCGTAGGGCCAGCACAACGTGTCGCGGGCGACCTGCTCCCAGCGGTTCTCTCCGTTGGCGGCGGCCGTCGGTTGCCCGAGCACGGCGATCGGTGCCTCGTCGTGGGCGGCCCCCACCGAGTCGTAGATCAGCACCCGGTTGTTGGCGGTGTCGGCCACGGCCAACTGGTGGTCGGTCGAGGTGGACACGGCGTAGGGGAAGCGCAGTCGACCGGCCTGCGAGACGTAGGGGAACTCCGTCGACGTCGTCATATCGGGCTGCCCCAGTACTGCGTCAGCGGGACGGTCCGCCTCAGGGTGCTGCCGCCACCGGAGCACGCGGTGGTTGCCGGCATCGGCGACCACGATGCCCTCGCCCGCCTTTGCGATGTCGTGTGGCCAGCGGAACGAGTCGGGCCCGGCCTGGCCGCCACGGTTCTCCTCGCGGGCCTGCGGGTCGGGCTGGCCGAGCACCACGTCGGCCGGCTGGCCGGGAGTGGGGATCCCGCTGCGCCAGATCAGCACCCGGCGGTTGCCGGTGTCGGCCACGTGGAAGCGTCCGTCGACGACGGCGATTCCGAACGGCCAGTAGAACGAGGCGGCATCCGGCTCACCGCCACGGTTGGGCTCGACCTGCTCCAGGTCGCCCTGGCCGAGCACCGTGTCGGGGGGCGTCCCGGTGGTGGTGGGGACGGCATCCCAGATCAGGATCCGATGGTGCCAAGCATCGGCCACCACCAGGCGACCTTCGTGGACGAGCACGCCGGTGGGCAGGTTCATCCCGACCGCAGGACCGAGGCCACCGGCGGCAGGACCTTCGGAGTGCGCGTCGGGTTGGCCCACGATCACGTCGGCGGGTGTCTGGTCGCTGTCGGGGACCCGGTGCCAGATCAGCACCCGGTGGTTGCCGGTGTCTGCGGCGACGACCAGGTCGCCGTCGGTCCAGGCTGCCCGAGGCGCGTAGAGCTGGCCGGCGGCCGGGGCCGCGGCGGGAAGCTGCAGTCCGCCGGGGGAGTCGGCGCCCAGGATGGCGCGCGGCCGCCACCCGCCGTACGACGACGGCGCTGCCGTTGGGGCCGCGCTGTCTGGCTGTGCGAGCACGCCGGTGTGCACTGAGCCGGTGGCGATGACCTGGACCTTCACCGATCAGCCCACCAGGTCCCCACTGGCGCGAACCCAGACCGTACCGTGGTCGAGGCGCAGGGGCAGCTGCCTGAGGGTGGCACCGGGCATCGAGAGGCACTCGCCGTTGGTGGAGTCGAAGCAGAAGCCGTGGCCCGCGCAGGTGATGGTGCCCTGCTCGGTGTCGACGAGGGCGTCGTCGAGGCGGCGCCCTAGGTGGGCGCACTCGTTGACGAACGCCGCCATCTGGCCGGCTGCGTTGACGACGATCACCTCGAGCGGGGCGCCCTCGGCAGGGGCCAGTGTGGTCGCGCGCAGTCCGCCGACGGCGATCTCGTCGGCCGAGCAGGCACGGGCCCAGCCGGCCGACTCCAGCTCGCGCCGCGCATCATCGGGGGCGCCGATGCCGATCGAGTCCAACGGGATCAGCGTCGGCGCGGGATCGTTGGGCACGACCTCGACCGAGGTGAGGCCTGGCACGCCCTCGGTCAGGGCGGCCTCGACCCCCTCGCGCATCGTCACCGAGGCCATCGAGCACCCGTTGCAGGCACCCTGCAGGCGCACATAGGCCGTGCTCCCCTCGATCCGGTCGAGCTCCACGCCGCCACCGTGCGACTCCAGGCCCGGCCGCACCGTGTCCAGCACGCGCTTGGCCTGGGTGGTCGGATCCGGCCGGATGATGCCGTGCATGCTCAGCACCATCAGGACCGCAGGGTCGTCGACCAGCTCGAAGAGCAGCTCTTTGCCGCGCGGGTCCTCCCGGAGGCGGCGGACGATGGTGACCAGGGCGTCCTTGTGCAGGGCGTTGAGGGCATCGAGTGCGTCGGTGATCACGGCGCGAGCGTCCGGGTCGAGGCTCGCGAGCCGACCCATCGCCTCGTCGAGGGTGGCGGCGAGCTGCTCCAAAGGACGCTCGGTGGTCTGGGTGGCCTGGGCGGTCATGGCCGTGCCTGTCCAGGTCGCAGCACCGTGACCGTGGGCTTGGGGGGCGGGACCGAGTCGATGCCGAGCACGGTGGTCTCGGCCCGAACCCCCATCCCGGAGGTGAACGTCTCCGGCTGTGGCATCCTGCCGAGCTGCTCGGCCTGGTGGGCCAGGTCGGCGAGGGACTCGTCGGGCTCCTCGACGCCGGCCTTGGCGATCTCGTCCAGCACACCGCGGACCGCCAGTGCGGACTCGTGGTCGAGCTGGGTCTCGAAGAGATAGCGCGCCTCGACCAGCTTGGCCTTCGCCTGGTCATGGATGCCCAGGTGCGCCAGTGCGTTGCCCTGGTTGGCCAACAGTCGTGCCATCCCGGCCGGATCGTTGGTGCGCACCCCACTGGTGAGGATCTCCTCGTAGAGCTCGACGGCCTCGACGAGGTTGTCGGCCTGGTGGGTCGAGGGAGTGTAGACGAGTGCGTTGGCGAGGTTGAGGGTGGCGGTCGACCAGAGCTCGGGAGCGGCGGTGGTGGTGAAGACCCGGCGCGCCGCGCGCAGCGCTTGTGTCGCAACGCCCAGCCGCAGTTGGTCGGAGGCTGCCGTCATCGGCGTGGCGAGGTGAGCGGTGGCCAGATCGAGCTGCAAGCCGGCCCACAGCTGGGGTGCCGTCTCCTCGGAGACCAGGTGGAGAGCGTCGTAGTAGTGGCTCATCGCCGTCTGGAGCAGGGTGCGGGCGTCGCCTCGACCGCTGGCGGCCTCTTCGTGGAAGAGACTGCCGAGGTGGTGCAGCAACTCCGCCCGCTCCTCACCCAGGTCGGTCGCGCCGTCGAGCAGCGCAGACGCCTCGGTCAGTGCCGCGCGGGCAGCGGTGCGGTCGCCCGCGCCGAGCAACAGCGTGCCCTGGTTGCCCCGCAGCACCCCGGCGAGCGCGGCTGCTGGCGCCGCCCGGTCGGCAGCCCGGTCCAAGAGCTCGACAGCGGCCGTGATGTCCCCGGCTTCGAGCAATCCGCTGGCCCGCGCGGCCCACAACAACGCAGCGACCTCGGCTGCGGCCCCGGGCTCCGGCGGGTCGGGCAGGTCGCCCTGGCCGGTGGAGTAGGCGACGACGTCGACCAGTGGGGCGATCGCGACGGGGAGCGCCGCGCGCACCTCACTCGGGGTCGCGGTCTCGGGGTCGAGCACCCAGCGGTTGTAGCGGGCCATTGCGTCCTGGGCACTCGTCGCCGCAGCGACTCCGCGCGCCTCGTCCAGCCGCCCGGTGTGAGCCAGCTCGTGAACTCGAAGATCCGCGGGCCACACCGACGGCAGCACGCCCGCGGCCAGGTCGGTGCGCACCTCTGGGTATCCGTCGGTCAGGAGCAGGCCCTGGGGGAAGGCGAAGGCGCCGACCCCCCACAGCTCGGCCGATCCGCGGTCAGATGTCGTCATCGGGATCCTCCACGGGTGCTCGTCGTCGACTCGCCGTGCGCCTGATCACGTCGGCCGCCAGCGTCGCGCGGACCAGCGAGACGTGGGTCGAGACGGCTCGTCGCTCCACTCCCTGGTCGGTGATGACCAGCAGGTAGACCGTCCACTGGCCGGACTCCTTGACGACCTCGGTCGAGACCTCGGGCTGCATCACCGGTCTCCTGCCTCTCGGGCGGCGCGGACGCCGACTCCTCGGCTGACCCGGCTGTGACGAGGCTGACCCTCAAGATGCCGTCGTGCTCGTCCCAGTGCGCGGGGAAGAGTCCGTGCAGCTGGCCGAAGCCCAGCACCTCGTGGATCAGCAGGGTTCGATCACCCGCGGGGTTGCGCTGGCGCAGCACCAGGCCCCCGTGGGCGGCGCTGATCAGTGGCATCAGCTCGAGGGTGTCCCCCACGCAGCGGGCCACACAGGCATCGGCCGGGAAGCGGGTGGCCGCCAGCTCGGCGTCCAGATGCAGATAGCCGGCCTCGGTGATCTCCACGGTGGGGGTGCCGGTCGTGGGGTAGAAGTCGCGCTCGATCAGGTCGGCGACGTCGCCCATCGCCGCCTCGACCTCGGCGGTGAGGGAGTCGCCGAACTCCGTCTTGGCGGCCTCGACGAGGAACACTGTGATGTCGCTGGGACGCTCGGGGCCTAGCAACCACTCCGAGAAGGCGAGCGCGTGATCCCACCGGAAGTTGTGGGTGTGCAGACCGTCGATCGGCGGCAGCTCCTCGAGCTCCGCGGCGGGCACCTTGAAGATCGTGCCGGGATCGGCGCCGGTGACGGCCGCGTCCACGATCACCACGCGACGGGCTCCGCGCATCCCGAAGGCGACGTCCATGCCGGAGGTGCCGCCGTCGACCAGGCGCACGTCGTCGGGCACGCCACGGGTGAACAGCGTTCGCACCAAGACGGGTCCAACCGCGTCGTCGCCGCGCAGGATGTTGCCGCAACCGATGACCAGGAGGTCACAGGGGTCTGGCGCGAACCCGTCGTCGAGGAGCTCGTGTGGAGATGGTGCGGGGCGGGCAGCGCCGGCACCGGCACCGGGGTCAGACCATGCCATTGACCACGAACTTGTTGAGTTCCTTCCCGGTCTTTCCGTCATAGGCATGCACGGTGCAGACCAGGCAGGAGTCGAAGGAGCGGGCGACGTGGCCCAGCTCGACGGGGTCGGTCATGTCCTGGATCGGGGTCCCGATCAGGGCAGCCTCGATCGGTCCGTTGGCTCCCTCGGAGTCGCGTGGGCCGATGTTCCACGCCGTGGGCGTGACGACCTGGTAGTTGGCGATCTTGCCGTCCTCAAGGACGATCCAGTCCGACAGCGCACCACGGGCCGCCTCGGTCGAGCCGAAGCCCTTGCCCGAGGAAGGCTCGACCGGCTTGGTGTAGAACGAGCCGTGCAGGTCGATCTGGCTGAGCCACTGCATCACCCAGGTGAAGTACTTCGGCGCTTCGTGCATGCGCGCCATCTGCCGGGTGAAGACCGACGGGCCGAGTTTGTCGAGCATGTCGACGAACAGCGGATCGTCGTCCTGGTGTGCTGCGGCGCCGGGACCACCAGCGGCCACCCGTCGCGCCAACGGCCCGGCCTCCAACGGCACCCGGCCGAGGTCCGGGACGTCGTAGCGGGGCGACTTGGCCCAGGAGTACTTCCCGTCCTTGCGGCCCTGGAGCGGGTCGACCGGGTTGGTCTCGCCCTCCCAGGGGTGCAGCGGCCGGTCACCGGTGAAGAACGAGTGGCTCACGTCCTCGGTGACCCGCAGATGGTCGAACTCGTGCCAGCGGCCGTCGGCGTAGATGCCCGACCGGCCGATCAGGGCGCCGTTGCGAGTGTCGATCTCGGGGTTCTCGTAGAGGGCAGGGTCGAAGTAGGTGCCGGTGGCGATGTAGTTGCCCACGCCCGCGCCGTACTGGTGCAGCCCGATGTCGAGGCAGTAGCGGATGAAGAAACCACAGTCGGAGTTGTACTGCGACTCGTTCTCCTCGACCCAGGCCTGCATGTCCTCCCAGGTCTTGATCTCCAGCCAGCGTTCGACGGAGCAGCCGAGCCACTCCTTCTCCAGCCAGTTGTCCTTCCAGTGGTTGAGGATCGCCGTCGCGCGAGTCACATCGGCCAGGTTGGGCGCGCTCATCACGCCGCCAGGCACCATGAAGGAGCTGTGCGGCCACTGACCGCCGAAGATCGCATAGACCTCGACCGGCTTGCCCGAGAGCACCACGCCCTTCTGGTAGGCCGTGCCGACGTACGGCGCGAAGCGGCGCACCGCTTCGTCGTAGAGCGGGGAGTTGGCGTAGTTCTTGTTGACCAGGTCGATGGCGAAGAGCGCGTAGAAGTAGCGCGGGATCGATTGGAGCGTCTCGCAGGCCTGGGCGATGTTGCGGATCAAGGTGGCGTTCTGCGGCACATGGGTCGACCAGGCGGTGTCCAAGGCATAGCAGGCCTTGTAGAGGTGGGAGCCGCCGCAGATGCCGCAGATGCGGGGGGTCACGATCAGGCCGGCCTGGGGGTCCTTCCCGCGCAGGATGATCTCGAATCCGCGGAACATCGCAGCCTCGGTCCAGGCCGAGGTGACGACGCCGTCCTCGATGGTGACCCGCACGTCGAGGTCGCCCTCGACGCGGCCCAACGGGCTGACGAACAAGTCGACGGAGTCGGCGGCTGCAGCCGGGTTGTCCACAACAGTCATGGGTGTATTCCTCGCTCCTTCTCGCGACACGCTCGTCAGACGACGAACATGTCCTCCTTGGACCACTGCGGGGCAGCGATCCGGGCCGCGGCGGCGTGCGCCATGTAGGTGATGTGGTCGGCACCCACGGGAACTTCCTTGGGGATGGTGCCGGAGACCTTCTGGGTCTTGAAGACGGTGTCCTTGGCCAGGTCGAAGAACGGGAACTCCGGCTCGGTGCAGCCCAGACAGGGCATGCCAGCCCGAGTCTTGGAGCTCTGGCGGTTCCACAGGATCCGGTTGCACGGGCTGTGCGTCATCGGGCCGCGGCAGCCGAACTCGTAGAAGAGGCAGCCGGTGCGGGTGCCCTCACCGAAGCTGGTCGTGGACTGCTTGTACTCGAAGAACTGGACCCGCGTGCAACCGGTCTGCGTGAAGGTCTTGAAGAAGGTCTGCGGCCGGTGCAGCTCGTCGAGCGCGATGTCGCCGGCTCGACCCGTGGCCAGCGCGACCAGGATCTGGGTGATCCAGTCGGGGTGGGCCGGGCAGCCGGGGATGTTGATGACCGGCAGGCCCGACTTGCTGCGCCAGTCCGGGCCGAGGAACCCACCGCGCGAACGCTTGTGGAACTGCAGACCGGTGGAGTCGCTGGGGTTGGGTTCCATGGCCGGGATGCCGCCCCAGCAGGCGCAGTCACCGATGGCGACCACGATGCTGGCGGCCTCGCACAGCTCGGTGACCCACTCGATCATCGGCCGGTCGGCGAACATATCCATCCGACCGGAGCCGTCAGGCCCTTGGATGACCGTCCCCTCCAGCACGAAGATGTCGAGCGGCCGGGCACCGGAGGCGCAGTCATTGAAGATCTTGGTGGCGTTGTCGCCGAGCTCCATGCCGAGGCTCGGGTGCCAGAGCAGCTCGAGTCCGAAGTCGACGATCAGGTCGACGACGTTGGGCTCGTCGGCGTTGAGGAACGACATGGTGTTGCCTGAACAGGCTCCTGCCTGGAACCACAGCACTGATGACATCTGGTGAACCTTCCTTAGCGCTCGGACCTGGTGGCGGCCTCGACCTGGATCTGCTGACCGATGGACTTGGCGATGGTGGCGCCGTAGCTGAGGGCGCGGCGGATGTCGGGGTCCTTGAGCAACCTGGTGAGGCTGAGCACCCCGGTGACCTCGACCGGCTCGGTCTCGAATCGCTCCGTTCCGGCGACCAGACCCCGGGCCAGGGTGCCGACCGAATCGACCGCCTTCGGGTTCAACACGTCGGAGGACGCAAGCCGTTGGGCGCTGGCCGCCAGCCCCACGACATCGAGCTCCTCGAGGGTGGAGGAGAGCGCGGCGTTGCCCTGCACCGTGGTGCGCAGCTCAGTCACGCCGTCGAGCAGGCTCTCCCCAACGGTCTCGCTCCTCGCCAGCAGCTGGTCGAGGCCTTCCAGCAGGACAGCGAGCAGCTCTGCGTGGTCGAGCAGGCCCGCCACGGCGGTCGCGATCTCGGGTTCTTGGAGCTTGTCCCAGACGAGGTCTGACACCTCGCGCTGCGGTGACAACGTCATCGAGTGACCTCCTGAAGGCGCCGATGAGGGCCTTGAATGTAAGCCAGGTCACATCGGGCGAACTATCGCCTCTGCGAAAGAACTATCAAGATCACGCAAGATTCTTGCCGAGATAGCGCGACGCTCTCATAGTGGGTACGCGATGGATACCGAGGCTCCGGCAAAAGACACCGGGCGGCTGTCGCGGCTGCGGTTCATGGACATCGAGCGCACCCGCGAGCCGGTCCGCGGTCGGATCCAGCCTCGCGGAGTGCCCAACGCGCTGCAGGATCACCCGGTCGTCGACACCCCTGACCGGCACGTCGCCCAAGACGTCACGCGGCAGCTGCTCGGCGAGTGTCAGCTGGTGCCGGCGACCGCACAGGTGGCTGACTTCCACTGCCGACTCCATGCGGTGCAGCTGCTCGACGTGGCGCTGGCCTACCTCGACTACGCCGTGGCGACCACGATCAGGGTGTCCTCCTCGACCGACTGCTACACGGTGCACATGACGAGCGCGGGCCACGGCACGGCTCACATCGGCGGCGAGGAGCATCACCTGACCCCGTTCTTCGCGCTGGTGATCTCCCCCCATACGACCTACACGCTGAGCATGGACAGCGACTCTCCGCAGAACATCGTGCGGATCGAGCGGGAGGCCATGGAGCACCAGCTCTCCCGGCTGCTGGGTCGTCAGCTCGCCGAACCCATCGTCTTTACCCCCGTCGGCGACCTCACCCGCGACGAGGCGGCCCGCTGGCACGGATCCCTGCAGATCCTGTCCCACGAGGTGATGTCGCCGACATCCCTCATCAAGCAGGGCATCGGCATCGGCGCGCTGGAGGAGATGCTGATCACCACGCTCCTGCTGGTCCACGAGAACAACTACAGCGACGCGTTGAAGTCCCGGGACCGCTCCTCGGGGCGACCCGCCGTCACCCGCTCCATCGAGTTCATCGAGCGGCACCTGGCCGAGCCGATCTCGCTGGGCGACATCGCGGACTACGCCCGGATGAGCCCGCGCTCGATCCAGGCGGGCTTCCGCGAGGACCTGGGCACCACGCCGATCACCTACGTCCGCGACCGCCGACTCGACGCCGTACGCCGTGACCTGCTGATCGCACTCCCCGGTGACGGCGTCACGGTCACCGAGGTCGCCACCCGGTGGGGCTTCCAGCACCTGGGCAGCTTCTCCGGCCTCTACCGCCAGCGCTTCGGTGAGACGCCGTCGACCACACTGCGGGGGGCCCGCAGTGCATGAGCTCTCCTTGTGTCACAGCATCTACCAGGTCGTCGACCGGGCGCGTGCCGGTCGCGAGGTGCGCACCGTGTATCTCCAGGTCGGGCAACTGCGGCAGGTGGTCCCGGAGACGCTCGCCTACTGCTGGGGTCTGGTCACCGCGGACGGCCCGTTGGCCGGCGCCGAGTTGGCGATCGACCATGTGCCGGTGGTGGTGCGGTGCGCCTCCTGCGGTGAGGAGACCCCGGTCGCGCACGCGCTGGTGCTCGTCTGCGGAGGCTGCGGCAGCGGCGACACAAAACCAGTCCGGGGCGAGGAGTTCATGGTGACCTCTCTCGATCTCGCGGCATCCCCGGTCACCAGTCGACCGGTCACCAGCCCACCAGTCACCAGTCCACCCACCGAGGAGACCTGCCATGGGCCGCTTCCACCGGCATGACGACGGCACCGAACACACCCATCAACACGACCACGAGGGCGGGCACCAGCACGAGGGCGGTCACTCCCACCAGCACGGTGACCAAGACGGGGGGCACCGAGATGGCGGCCACCCAGACGTCGGCGACCACTCGGCGTACGACACCGGTCCGGAACGGATCAGCGTGTTGGAGCGCATCTTCGACGAGAACGACGCCGCAGCAGACGCCAACCGCGCTGTGTTCGCCGAGCACGGCATCTGGTGCCTCAACCTGATGTCCTCTCCCGGGGCGGGGAAGACCAGCATCCTCGAGCACACCCTGAGCCACCTCCACCAGCGCGGCTGTCGAGCCGGTGTCGTCGAGGGCGATATCGAGACCTCGATCGACGCCGACCGGCTCGCTGGCCGCGGCGCGCAGGTGACCTTGCTCAACACCGGCGACGGCTTCGGCGGCGAGTGCCACCTTGATGCGCCCATGGTGCGCAAGGCGTTGGCGGGGCTGGACCTGACCGAGCTCGACGTGGTGATCGTCGAGAACGTCGGCAACCTGGTCTGTCCGGCCGAGTTCGACGTGGGTGCCCACTCCTCGGCGATGGTCTATGCGATCACCGAGGGCGAGGAGAAGCCGTTGAAGTACCCCGTGATGTTCCGCGCATGCGACGTCGTCCTGGTCAACAAGATGGACCTGCTTCCCCACCTGGACTTCGATCTCGCGCTCTTCCGGGCGAACCTCGCCCAGGTCAACCCCGCCGCCACGGTCTTCGAGGTGAGCGCGCGCACTGGGGAGGGTCTCCAGGTCTGGCATGACCACCTGACCGGCGCCCTGAGCCCGGCCTGATGCTCCCTCGGATCGAGGCGACCGACGAGCAGATCGGCTTCACCTGGCTGTCCCCCGACGGCCAGTCGCTCTCCCTGAGCGAGGTGATCGCGCTGCCCGATGCCGAGCCCGAGCGCTGGCTGCCGACCCATCTCGAGGCCCTCGATGATGTGCTGATCGAGATCGCCGAGCGGTTCGGCGAGGTGCTGGGCGGTGGTCGGCGAGCGACGACGGCGGAGCGCGATCTGCTGCCCCGCGTCTATGCCACGCTGGATCGGCTGTGCCTGGAGTACGCCGACGCGTGGCAGGCCGCCGGCTTGCCGGGCCAGGTGCGGGCAGGGCAGATCGTGGGCACGGCGACCCTGATGAGCATCCGCATCCGTGAGGCGATCTCGATGATGGGAGCGGCGCCCTTCGAGGACGAACTCAACGAGCCCGGCCTGGGTCTGGTCGGCGGGCGAGCGGGCCTGCACTGGGTCTCCGGATCGCCGGGTTGGCAGGGCGGGCGCTGGCTGGTGACCACCGACGACGGCCGCCGCCTGCCGGCGTCGTTGTCGATGCTGATGTACGACGCGTCCGGTGTCGACAAGGACGCCACCCTCACCGAGCACCGCGAGGCGCTCGCCTCGGTCACCGAGGCGGTGGCAGATCCGGCCGCGGAGCCGATGCAGGCCTCGGGGGCAATCGACTGGCTGCTCTTCGACTGGATCATGGCCCATCGAGACGGCCCGGACTCGGGTGCCGTCGAGATCCGCTCCGGCAGGGTCGCCGACGCCGACATGATCGTCGCCGCCTCTGCTGCGTCCGTCCGGGTGCGCGCTCGCTTCGACCCCAGCCTGGCCGGCATCCTGCGATCCAGGTGAGGGGATTCACCCTCCATCTCGGTCGCTCGGGTGATGTGCCCTCGCCGCAGGAGCGGCACGGTGGGCATCACGTTCGCACCGACTCTCACAATGCACCTGACACCGCCCACCTGAGAAGGGCCCACCTGAGAAGGGGAGTCACCATGACCGACCTGCACGAGACTGCTCTCCAGATGACCGCCGGTGGCCGCGGAATCCTCGCCGCGGACGAAAGCATCCGCACCATGTCCCAGCGCCTCGAAGCCCAAGGCATCGAGGGCACGGAACGCAACCGGCGTGACTACCGCCAGCTCTTGCTGACCGCCGGGGGGTTGACGGACTACGTCTCCGGGATCATCGTCTGCGACGAGACGTTCGGCCAGGAGCTCAGCGACGGCCGGAAGTTCCCGGTCGCCGCGCGTGAGCTCGGCGTCCTGCCGGGCATCAAGGTCGACACCGGCACGTCTCCGCTGCCCGGCCAGGGCGGGGCCCTGGTCACCGAGGGCCTGGACGGCCTCGGGGTTCGCCTCGCTGCGTATGCCGCCGCAGGCGCCGCCTTCGCGAAGTGGCGCGCCGTCATCGACCCGGCGACCACGACGCCGTACGCCATCGACGCCAACGCCTCCGCGCTCGCCAGGTATGCCGCACTGTGCCAAGAGCACGGCGTCGTCCCGATCGTCGAGCCGGAGGTGCTCTGCGCCGGTGCGCACGACATCGATCGGTGTGTGGAGGTGACCAGTGCCGCCCTGGCGGCGGTGTTCCAGAAGCTCACCGCCGCCAGGGTCGATCTGTCCGGGATCGTGCTCAAGCCCAACTTCGTCTCGGCCGGGTTGTCAGCGGACACCGACACCGAGGTCACCGTTGCCGAGGCGACCTACGACGTGCTGGTCCACATCGTGCCGGTCGACGTGCCGGGGATCGCCTTCCTCTCCGGCGGCCACTCCACCGAGCGGTCCTGCCAGTTCCTGGAGCTGGTCAACGCCATCTCGGAGGCGCCCTGGAACCTCACCTTCTCCTTCGGCCGAGCGCTCGTGTCCGCAGCGTTGGAGACCTGGGCCGGCCAGCCTGCCAACGTCAGCAGGGCCCAGTCCGTGCTGCTGCGCAACTGCGCCGCAGCAAGTGCGGCCGCGACCCGGCGAGCACCGGCCGCGTAGCCGGATTTCCAGGCCCGGATCTGTAGGCAGGCTGTGATGGACACGATGCAGGAGGCCGCGACGCGCTTGTTCGCGCCCGGTAGGGGCGTCTTGGCGCCAGACGAGCATCTCGATCGGATCGCGCGCATCCTGCGTCGTGGTGAGGTCGATGACGAGACGATCCACGAGCACAGGTCGCTCTATCTGCAGAATCCCGAGCTCGCCGAGGCGATCTCGGGCGTGGTGGTCGAGGCCGACGCTCTCTGCGCTGACCCGATCGAGGGGATCCTGCTCGGCGTGCGTGCGGGGACGAGCACGCACACCTTCCCCGAGTGGGACTCCGCGATCCTCGCCGAGCGCACCGACGAGATGCGGACCCGGCTGGTGAACCTGCGCGATCGAGGGGCACGGTTCGTCAAGTGGCGGTGCGACGCCGATCCGTTGCTCGATCCGGAGGCGACGGGATACGTCGACACGACCTACCTGGCGTGGTGCGCTGCCATCAGCCAGGACGCACGGGTGCTGCCCGTGCTCGACATCGCGATGCCCGCCCAACGCGCGCACAGCCTGGCCGTCGGTGTCGCGGTGACCGCGAACGCCCTGAACTCGCTCCACGCCGAGCTGGCCGCCCGTCAGGTCGATCCGACTGCGCTCGTCGTGCGGATGAACTTCGTGCGTGCCGGACGAGACCATCCCCAGCAGACCACACCCGAGGAAGCCGCGCGCCGGACGCTCGATGTCCTTGCCGACTGCCTACCCTCCGCCGCCCCCGGGGTCATGTTCATGTCCACCGGGCTGCCTCTCGAAGCGGCCTGCGCGCACCTGGCAGCCGTCGAGGCCGAAGCGGCTTCCCGGCACTGGACGCGCCCGCTGACGTTCGCCTTCGGCAACGCACTGACCGCTCCGGCGTGGCGAGCGTGGCACGACCGCGACCTGGTCGAGGCACGTGCCGCCCTCGTCTCCGCATGCCGTGACGCCAGCGCCGCGCTGACCCCGGTCGTCACCTGATCCGTCTGGGACTAGCGTCTGGTCAGTGACGACCAGTCGACGGACCCTGCTCACCGCGACCATGGCGGGTGGCCTGACGGCCGGTGGCCTGGGGCCTGCGTCGGCGCACCCGGCGGACCGGGCCAGGTCCGGCGTGGTCGTGGTCGGCGCGGGCATGGCCGGCATCACCGCCGCCCGCGGGATCCAGCGCGCCGGCCACCGCGTGCAGGTGCTGGAGGTGCGCGACCGGGTCGGTGGACGGATCCACTCCTGGCGAGGGTGGCCGGACACGACCCTCGACCTCGGCGCCTCCTGGATCCACGGCTATGCCGCCGGCAACCCGGTCACGCCGCTTGCCCGTCGGGCCGACGCGCGGCTGGTGCCGTCGTCGTACTCCTCCTGGCGGCTGCACATCGACGCACGGCTCGAAGCCGCCGGATTGACCCGGTCGCAGGAGGGTCGGTGGGCGGCGGTGGTCAGACGTGCCGAGCGTGCCGCACGCCGTGGCCCGCACGACGTCAGCCTGGCCAAGGCAGTCCGCCGCGAGGTCAGAGATCTCGACCTGAGCAAGGTCGAGCGGGCGGACCTGGCGTTCTACCTCAACGCGAACTACACCACCGAGTGGGGTGGCGAACCGGACGAGCTGTCGGCGCGGACCGTGGATCAGGGGTTGGAGTACGGCGAGACGGGGGAGGACGCGATCCTCCCCGACGGCTACGACCAGGTGACCGACTTCATGGCTCGTCGGCTGTCCGTGCACACCGGCGTCCGGGTCCGACGGATCGTGCTCCGCGCTGGTGGGGTGGACGTGCACACCAACGCTGGAACTCTGCGCGCTCGCGCGGCCGTGGTCACCGTGCCACTGGGTGTGCTCGAGGCCGAGGGCATCGACTTCCGGCCGGCGCTCCCGCACCGTGTCGAGCAGGCGATCGACCGCCTCGAGACGGGCGTGCTGAGCAAGACCTTCCTGCGCTTCCCGGAGCCGTTCTGGCCCGAGCGGATCGACTGGCAGGAGTATCTCGGCCCGCGCCACGGCGCCTGGGCCGAATGGTTCAGCCTCGCCAAGTCCGGACCGCCGGCGCTGCTCTGCTTCCACGGTGGTGACCGGGCTCGGGCGCTGGAGGCCGCCGACCCGGCCGACGTGCGGGCCGAGGCGATGCGGGTGCTGCGACGCATGTTCGGCTCCGACATCCCCGACCCGGTCGCCGTCCGCACCACGCGGTGGTCGCGGGACCCGCACGCCCGAGGGTCCTACTCCATCAACGCAGTGGGCTCGACCCGAGCCGATCGCGTGGCGTTGACTCGGCCGATCGAGGGCCGGCTCTTCTTGGCCGGCGAGGCGACCGAGCCCGACTACAGCGGCACCGTCCACGGTGCCCTGCTCTCCGGTCGTCGGGCCGCCCGCCAGGTCATCGCCGCCCTCGATCGTCGGTAGCCCTAGACGCTGCTGGATCGGCGTCGAGACCCCCACCGATCGGCCGCAAACTGCATCCCGGATCGCGAAATCGTTGCGGTTTGGGCCCAAACCGCAACTCCCTGCGCCCTCAGACGTCGCCCAGGGCCACCTGCTGGTCGGCTAACCGATCCACGTCGACCCGGGTGCCCACCAGCCGGCGCACGTCGTCGATGGCGTCCCAGTCGTTGGCCTGCATGCCGGCGACGAGCAGGTCGTCGCGCAGCCACCAGGCGGTGAACTTCAGGCTCTCGCTGTCCTGGGCGTCGCCCCGCACGACGACCCGGTCGAAGCCCTCCGGACCGGGACTGCCGACGTACTCCATGCCGAGGTCGTATTGATCGGTGAAGAAGTAGGGCAGCGCATCGGCGACCGCGTCCTGGCCGAGCGCGGTCCGCGCAGCGATCTTGCCGTGCTGCTTGGCGGTGTCCCAGTGCTCGACCCGGATCGGGCGGCCGAGGACAGGGTGGTCGGCGTTGGCGACGTCGCCGGCGGCTAGCACGTGTGGGTCGCTGGTGCGCAGGTGTGCGTCGGCGCGGATGCCGTTGTCGACGGTGAGCCCCGCGGCCTCGGCGAGGCCGGTGACCGGCTCGACGCCGATGCCGACGACTACCAGGTCGCACTCGACCGGATCGCCGTCGGCCAGCCGGATCCGGGCCCGCCCGTCGCCCGTCTGTTCGATCGCGGTGATGGTCACCGAGGTCCGCAGGTCGACGCCGTGGTCACGGTGCAGGTTCGCGAAGATCGTCGCGACCTCGGGCCCGAGCACGCCGAGGAGCGGCTGCTCGGCGGCCTCCAGCACGGTCACCTCGGCCCCGTTCGTCCGAGCGGCCGCCGCCACCTCCAGCCCGATCCAACCGCCGCCGACGATACCGATCCGTCGACCGGGCTTCAGCTGTTCCTTGAGGGCAAGGGCCTCGTCCAAGGTGCGCAGATAGGCGATCGGCGCCCCGCTGCCGTCGGCCATCGCCATCCGCCGTGGGCGGGCGCCGGTGGCCACCAGCAAGGTGTCGTACGGCGTGGAGTCCGCCTCGGTGACGACCTGACGGCCGGTGAGGTCCACCGAGAGCACGCGGGTGCCGGTGCGCAGGTCGACATGCTCGTCGTCGTACCACGACCGCTCGTGCACCAACGGGTCGGACGGCCCCGCGTCGCCGAGGAGGATGCCCTTCGACAACGGGGGACGCTCATAGGGCGGATGGGCTTCGTCGGCGAAGACCGTCACCGGGCCGTCGTGGCCCAGCTCTCGCAGCTCGGTGACGAAGGTGCCCGCGGCCAGCCCGCCGCCTATCACCACGATCCGCTCGCTACTCATCGTTGATCTCTCCTGTCTCGGGTCAGGGCGAGGAACTCCGCCCGGGTGGCTGGGTCGGTCTTCAGCCGACCCAGCAAGCGCGCGGTGACCGTCCGGGTGCCGACCGCTCGGGCGCCGCGCAGGCTCATGCAGGTGTGCTCGGCTTCGACGACCACGGCCACCCCGAGCGGATGCAAGGCGTCGGCGAGGTGGTCGGCGATCTGGGCAGTCAACCGCTCCTGGGTCTGTACCCTTCGGGCGAAGTGGTCAACCGTGCGGGCCAGCTTGGAGAGCCCGACGATCCGATCGCCGGGCAGGTAGCCGACGTGCGCGGTGCCCACGAAGGGAAGCATGTGGTGCTCGCACAGGGACCGCACCGGGATGTCGCTGACCACGACGAGCTCGTCGTAGTCCTCGTCGTTGGGGAAGGTCGTCATCTCGAACGGCTCGGGCGTCAGCAGCTCGGCGTAGGCGTCGACCAGGCGGCGAGGGGTGTCACGCAGGCCGTCCTCGGTGATGGGCAGTCCGAGGGCGACGAGCAGATCCGCGGCCGCGGCGGCCGCCTCCTCGCGCCGGTGCTCGTGGAGCTGGGTGACGGTCATCGGCAGCCACTTTCTATATGAAGTGAAAATCTACGTTAGACTTCTGGAAGTCTCGCGTCAAGGTCGGGGTCGTGCGCCGTGGAGGAGGTGATCGTGGACGCCTTTGCAGCGGTTGCCGCGTTGGCCGACCCGGTGCGCCGCCGGCTGTATGAGTACGTCGTCGCGCGGGCCTGCCCGGTCGGCCGGGAGGAGGCGGCCGACGCCGTCGACGTGCCGGTGCACACCGCCCGGTTCCATCTGGAGCGACTGGTCGAGGAGGGCCTGTTGGCCACCGAGTTCCGCCGGCTCAGCGGCCGGACCGGACCGGGTGCCGGGCGCCCGGCCAAGCTCTACTCCCGCGCCGCGACGACCACGGTCGCAGTCTCCCTCCCTCCGCGCGCCTACGACCTGGCCGGCTCGGTGCTCGCCGCGGCGGTCGTCCGGGCGCTGGCCGGGGAGACGCTCGCCGCGGCGATCGCCGACGAGGCGCATCGACGCGGCGCCGCGGCGGGGAGTGACTACGGCACCAGGGACGGCGCTGAGCTGGATCAGGGGGCAGAGTTGGATCGAACAGCGGGGCTGCTCGCCGACACCGGCTTCGAGCCGGTGCTCGACGGGGAGACCCTGGTGCTCCGCAACTGCCCCTTCGACGCCCTCGCCCAGGAGCAACCCGAGCTGGTCTGCGGTCTGAATCGCGACTACGTCGCCGGCGCCCTGGAGGGGTTGGGTTGTGCCGGGCTCAGGTCTCGCCTGGATCCCGCTGCTGGTCGTTGCTGTGTGCGGGTGGAGCCTGACCCTGGTCGGTGATGCCCACCCCCGGATCGGCCGCGTCCTCGGTTCCCAGAGGAGGATCCCGCGGTTCGCCGCCATCGTCAGCGTCCCCGCCGTCGACGTCGGCCCGCGGCAGCGCCGGACGACGCCGCGCGCGGACGATCAAGAAGACGCCGATGGCGATCAGCGGAATCGTCAACCACTGCCCCATGTGCAGGCCGGTCCGCTCGGCGAACTCGGCCAGCTGAGCATCGGGCTCGCGGAAGAACTCCACGATGAACCTGGCCAGGCCGATGCCGACCGCGAAGGCGCCGGCGAGCAGGCCCGGCCGCCACCTCGCCTGGGTTCGCCAGAAGAGCACGAGCATCACGATGATCAACGCCGCGCCCTCGAGGGCGGCCTCGTAGAGCTGGCTCGGGTGCCGCGGCTGATCCCCGGCGCCAGGGAACACCATGGCCCATGGCACGGTGCTGGGCTTGCCCCACAGCTCCCCGTTGATGAAGTTCGCGATCCGACCCAGCATCATCCCGAACGGGACATTGACCGCGACGTAGTCCAACACCCGCAGCATGCTGAGCCGCTGCCGTCGGACGAAGACCGCGAGCGCGACCAGCACACCGATCAGGCCGCCGTGGAAGCTCATCCCGCCCTGCCAGACCTTCACGAGGTCGACGGAGGTCCACAGCGACGGTTCATAGAACGTCGCGTAGCCGAGCCGGCCGCCGAGGATGATGCCGAGGATGCACCAGAAGACCAGATCCCCGGCCTGGTCCTCGGTCATCGGGCTCCCGGGGCTGCGCACCATCCTGGTCAGGTGCCAGAACCCGATCAGAATGCCGAGGACATAGGCCAGGGCGTAGTAGCGGATCAGCAGCGGCCCGATATGGAACCCCGGTTCGAGGCCGAGGTCGGCCCAGTGCAACGCGTCGGAGAGCAGCATGACGCTCATCGTTGGTGGTCGGCTCTGCTCGCAGCCAACACCTGCTCGCCGCGGGGCGAGAGTCGGTAGCCGACCGCCAGGCTCTCGGTGAGGCCGAGCTCCTTCAGCCGGCGGACCTGGTTCTTCCAGGGCTGGGTCTCCCGCTCCATCATCTCGGCCAGCTCCGGCGCCCGCCGGCCGGGCCACCGCGCGATCAGCTCGAGCGAGCCGAAGGCCCACGGGCCGTGGGCCGACCGGCCGTCCATGGCGGCGAGTCGCTCGAGCATCTCGGCCAACTCGGCCTCGGACAGCAGTTGTTCTCGCAGGGCGGCGCGGGGGTCGGCACCGAGGTAGGAGACCCGGATCCGGTAGACGCGGCTCGACTCGTCGGGGCGGGCCACCCGGGCGCGCGCCGACGTACGACGCTCCGGCGAGACGCTGGCCAACAAAGCGGCGAGATCGGCGAAGCCGGCGCGGCGAGCATCCTCCTCGGTCAACGATGCCGGGTCGACCGGCCCCACCTCGTGGATCGCGAGTTCGCCGACGACCGTGCGCAGGCGACCACCCGTCTTCACCGTCGGGCGCCGCCAGAGCCGGAAGACCAAGTCGACCTCGCCCGCGACGATCCGGTCCAGGACGGGTCGGGTCAGCAGCACGACTCCATGGTGGTGGCTCGGCTGGCTTCGACGCAATCGACGAGACCAGCTCACGAAGGGCAGGTGCGGCGGGTAGGCGGGTGGGTTGGCCGCAAGCGCGGCGTCGTTCGCTTCGGTATCAAGGGCAGGGCTACTGTCGCCACTGTTCGAGCGGCCTAGCGTGGCCGACCCACAGGCTTGCGAAAGGGACAGCCGATCATGAGACTCTCGACCCGCAACCAGCTTCCCGGCACCGTGATCTCGGTGACCAAGGGTGAGGCGATGGCGGTGGTGAAGGTGCGCCTCGACGGTGGTCAGGAGCTGACCTCGTCGATCACCAAGGACGCAGCCGACGATCTCGAACTCGCCGAGGGCAGCGCCGTCACCGTGCTGATCAAGTCGACCGAGGTGGCGCTCGGCGTCGAGTGACCCCGAGTGGTGACTGGGCTACACGGGATAGATGTCGACCTCGTTGGCCTTGACCACGAAGCTGACCCGTTGCCCGGGGGTCAGGCCGAGCTGGGCGACCGCGGCGGGTGTGACGTCGGCATTCAACTGGCCGGTGCGCACGCGAATCCGGTCGCCTTGGGGCTCCAACTCGGTGATCACGACATCGAAGACGTCCTGCGGGCTGCCCCCCGGGGGCTGTTCGAAGATGCTGACCGCGCTGGGTCGGAAGACCGCGATCGCCTCCGTTGAGCTGGTCTGATCGAGGGTGGCATCCACCCGGCCGCTGACCAGCACCCCGTCGTCGGTGCGCAGGCCACCCTCGACCCGGTTGCCGCGGATCATGTTCAGTCCGGCGATCCGGGCGGCAAACGCACTCCTGGGCCGAGACAACACCTGACCGGTCGCCCCGTCCTCCACGATGCGGCCATCCTCGAGCACGACCACCCGGTCGGCCAGTAGGAGTGCGTCCAGCGCATCGTGGGTGACTAGGAGAGCGGTGCGGCCGGTGAGCACACGGCCGAGCATCTGCCGCAGGGCTGGCGCGACGGCGACGTCGAGCGCCGCCATCGGCTCGTCCAAGAGCAGCAGGCTCGGTTCGGCGGCCAGCGCTCGGGCGACCGCGATCCGCTGTGCCTGGCCGCCGGAGAGCTGGGCGGGCTTGCGGTCGGCGAACTCGCGTGCATCGACCTCGTCCAGCCAGCGCAGCCCGCTGTTGCGCGAGTCCTGCTTCGACTGGCCCGTGCTGCGGGGACCGAAGGCGACGTTGTCCAATGCGCTCAGATGCGGGAACAGCAGCGGCTCTTGGGCCAGCAGAGCGACGCCGCGAGCGTGTGGAGGCGTCCATACGCTCGCGCTCCCGGGAGCCTTGAGGTCGAACAGGGTCTGGCCGTCCAGGATGGCGTGGCCGCGATCCGGCCGGAGCAGGCCGGAGATCACCGACAAAGTGGTGGACTTCCCGGCTCCGTTGGGGCCGATCAGGGCGACGACCTGTCCGGTCGGAACGGATAGGTCGAGGTCGAACTCACGGTCGGTGACCTGAGCCGACAGCTCGAGGCTCATCGGACCCTCATGCGGCGGCGCCCAAGGGTGCCAAGCGGTGGTGAAGGGCGGGTCATCCGAGGCCACGCCCGCCTCGGGCCAGCCCGATCACGAGCACGGCGACCAGCACCAGGAGCAGGGAGAGTGCGACCGCCGCGTCCGGGTCGGTCTCTCGTTGCAGGTAGATCTCCAACGGCAGGGTGCGGGTCACTCCCTGCAGGCTACCGGCGAAGGTGATCGTGGCGCCGAACTCGCCGAGCGATCGGGCGAACGACAAGATCGCCCCGGACACCAGGCCGGGAAGGACCAACGGCAAGGTCACCCGGCGGAACACCGTCGTGGGACGGGCGCCGAGGGTCGCCGCGACGACCTCGTAGCGATGACCCGCCGTGCGCATCGCACCCTCCAGGCTCAACACCAAGAAGGGCAGGGCGACGAAGGTCTGCGCCATCACCACGGCGGTCGTCGAGAAGGCGATCTGGATGCCGAGCACGTCCAGGGTGCTTCCGAGCAGGCCGCGCCGCCCGAAGGTGTAGAGGAGCGCGATGCCGCCCACGACCGGAGGGAGGACCAGCGGCAGCAGGATCAGGGATCGCAGTGCCTGCTCGCCTCGGAACTCGGTGCGGGCGAGCACCAACGCCATCGGGACCCCGAAGACCAGGCACAACGCGGTGCTGGTCGTGGACGTCTTCAGGCTCAGCCACAGCGCGGCGAGCGCGGAGTCGGAGGTGACCAGGCCGACGAAGTTCGACCAGTCGACCCTGACCAGCAGCGCCACCAGGGGCAACATGATGAACAGGGCGCCCGCCACGGCGGGCAGGAACGCCCACCGTGGCAGGCCGACCTGCGCTGAGCTGGCGGCCATGGCTGATCTACGCCGATCTACGGTGCGCCGAAGCCGGCGTCGGAGAGGACGCTCTGCCCCTGCTCGCCGGTGACCAGGCTGACGAAGTCGGCGGCCAGGTCTGGCTCCTTGCTGTCGGCGAGCGCTGCGATCGGGTAGACGTTGACCACCTGGTCGGACTCGGGGAACTCCACGCCGTGCACGGCGTCACCGGCGGCGGTGACATCGGTGACGTAGACGAGACCGGCGTCCGCATCTCCGCTGGTGACCTTGCCCAGCACGTCGGTCACCGACTGTTCTTCGCTGACTGGCTTGAGCTTGACGCCGGCCAGGTCGGTGACCTTGACGGTGGCGGCACCACAGGGGACCTCGGGCGCGCAGACCACGACCTTGACGCCGGGCTTGGCGAGATCCTGGAGGGATGTCACGTTGGCCGGGTTGTCCGGCGGCGTCGCGATCTCGAGGACGTTGGTCGCAAAGTCCACGGGGTCGCCTTCGACTAGGTCGTCACCAGTGGCCTTGTCCATGTTGGCGGTGTCGGCGGAGGCGAAGACGTCGGCGGGCGCGCCCTGCTGGATCTGGGCGACCAGGTCGGAGGAGCCGGCGAAGTTGAAGACCACCTTGACCCCGTCGTGGTCGGCCTCGAACTGCTTGCCGAGCTCGGTGAAGGTGCTGGTCAGTGAAGCGGCGGCGAAGACGGTGAGCGTCGTCGTCGCATCGTCACCTCCCGAGCTGTCGTCGGATCCGCAGGCCACCAGGGTGCTGGCCAGCGCGAGCGCAGCGGCGGCACTGAATAGACGTCTCATGAGACTCCTCCTTGGGGGGTTTCCACGATCACCGTGGTCGACTTGACGACCGCGACAGCGACGGAGCCGAGCTCCAGCTTCAGCTCCTGCACGGCCTCCGAGCTCATCAGCGAGACGACCCGGTAGGGACCGCACTGGAGCTCGACTTGTGCCATCACCGCGTCCATCCGGATGTCGGTGACCAGTCCGACGAAGCGGTTGCGCGCCGAGCTGGAGACCCCGAGCAGGTCGGGGGTGAGGCTGGACTGCTGTCGGGCCAGTCCGGCGAGCTGGTAGCTGTCCACGACCGTGCGTCCGGAGTCGTCGGTGCTCGCGCTCAACGCGCCCTTGTCGATCCAGCGCCGGATGGTGTCGTCGCTGACGCTGAGGAACTGTGCTGCGTCGCGAATCCTCAGATGCGGCATACCACCCCACTCTAGGGCAGCATCTGCGGCGGGTTGAAGGGGGATGGGAGCGTCCGGGCTCCGCTCGGGGTACGACGACCGGCAGGTCTGCGGTCAGCCGTCGGCACGGCGACGAGCCGCTGCCGGTGAGGCCAACCACTCCTCGAAAGTGATCGAGCCGCGGGTGCCGCCGCGAGGGAGCAGTCCTCCTGCGGCGATCTGCCGATCGACCTTCCCGGGTGTGGGCGCCGAGAACACCAGGCGGCGGTCCCCTCGGGCCCGCGCGAGTCGACGGACCAGGTCGGGCATCCGATGTTGCTCGGGACCGGCGAGGTCACCGACCAGTCCGGCCGGGGCGGCCCGAGCGAGCTCGGCCAGGAGTCGGGCCACCTCGCTGGCGGCGACCGGCTGACTGAGCATGCGGGGGACGGCGACGACCGGGCTTCGTCCGGCGAGCATCTGGGCCGCGAACTCGTGGAACTGTGTTGCTGGCAGCACGGTCCACGGCACCGGGCCCGCCTCGATCAGCTCGACCTGGCGCCGCTTCCCGAGGTAGTAGCCGAGGTCGACTCGGTCGATCCCCACGATGGACAGCGCGACATGGTGGCCGATGCCCACGTCTCGCTCGGCAGCGAGCAAGTGCCGGGTGGCGGCGTCGAAGAACGCGATCGCCGCGCGCGACGTCCCTGCCGCGATGTTGCTGACGTCGATCACCACGTCGGCACCGTCGAGCTTCGTCGCGAGGCCGGATCCGGTGGTCAGGTCGACGCCGGTGCCGCGGCTGAGGACGACTGCGGTGTCGCCGGACCGGCGTACCTCATCGACCACCAGCCTGCCGATCCAGCCGGTGCCCCCGGCCACCGCGATCCGCATCGGCGCTCAGGCTCCGTAGACGAGGGAGGCATAGTCGGGATGCCGCGCGATCCAGCCCTTGATGAAGGGGCACAGCGGCATCACCGACCGGCTGCCGTCGGCGCGAACGTCATCGAGCGCGAACCGCGCGATCGCCGACCCCACGCCGCGACCCTCGAATCGCTCGTCTACCTCGGTATGGGTGAACACGATCATCTCGTCGGTGAGCTGATACTCCGCGAAGCCCGCCAGCTCCCCGTCCAGCCATCCCTCGTAGCGAGCGGCCTCGGGGTTGTGCACCACGCGTACGTTGGTCATGGCGCCACGGTAGACCCGCGTCGGCCAGCTCAGTCCCCTCGGGGCACAGTCGCGGAGATGACGGTGCCGTCGGCGCGGACGGTGCCGGCGGGGTTGGGCGGACGACCCTCGAGGCGCGGGCCTTGGTCGGTGAGCGACACCGTGACGGACGATTCGGGGGTGAGCACGACCGGCTCGCCGCGGACGGAGAAGGTGAGTGGGCCGGCGCCGTCCTCGATCTCGAAGCTGATCTCGGTGCGCCGCACGGTGACCCGCATCCGGGTGCCGCGCAGGGTGAGCCGGTAGACCAGGGAGTCCAGCTCGTCGGGCAGCCTCGGGTCGAAGGTCCACTGGCCAGCGCCGAGGTCACGGAAGCCGCCGAACCCGAATGCCAAGGCGCTCCACACGCCACCGATCGAAGCAACGTGGACGCCGTCGCTGGTGTTGGCGTGGCGGTCGGCGAGGTCGACGTACACCGCCTCCAAGAAGTAGCTCCAGGCGAGCTCGTGGTAGCCGACCTCGGCGGCGATGATCGACTGGGCGACCGCTGACAGCGTCGAGTCGCCGGTGGTGATCGGGTCGTAGTAGGAGAAGTCGGCGAGCTTCTCGTCGTAGCTGAACTCCTCTCCTTGCAAGAAGAGCGCGAGCACGACATCGGCCTGCTTGAGCACCTGGAAGCGGTAGATCACTAGCGGGTGGTGGTGCAGGAGCAGCGGCCGCACCTCGACCGGGGTGTTCTCCAGATCCCACATCTCGCGGTCCAAGAAGCGGGAGTCTTGAGGGTGGATGCCGACCTTGGCGTCGAACGGGATGCTCATCCCCGCGGCGGCCTCGCGCCACTCGAGGATCTCCTCCTCGCGCAGTCCGGTGCGGCGGACCAGCTGGTCGTAGGCGTCCGGATCGATGGCGCGCACCTCGGCCACGGCATCGGCGGCTCGGCGTAGATTGAAGCGCGCGAGCACGTTGGTGTACATGTTGTCGTTGACCACGGTGGTGTACTCGTCCGGCCCGGTGACGCCGTGGATGTGGAAGCTGGCCTCGCCGTTCTCCCGCCGCCAGAAGCCGAGGTCGGCCCAGAGCCGGGCCGTCTCGACCATGATGTCGATGCCCTCTCGGCACAAGAAGTCGACGTCGCCGGTGGTGGCGACGTACTGACTCAGGCCGTAGGCCACGTCGGCGTCGATGTGGTACTGCGCGGTGCCTGCCGCGTAGTAGGCCGATGCCTCGTGGCCGTTGATCGTGCGCCACGGGAAGAGCGCGCCGCGCTGGCACAGCTCCCGGGCCCGGCGTCGGGCGGCGGGGAGGAGGGAGTAGCGGAAGCGGAGCACGTTGCGGGCGGCGTACGGCGAAGTGAAGGTCAAGAACGGCAGCACGTAGACCTCGGTGTCCCAGAAGTAGTGGCCGCCGTAGCCCGACCCGGTCACCCCCTTCGCCGGAATGCCCTTAGTCTCTGCGCGCGCGAAGGCCTGGGCGAGCGAGAACAGGTTCCACCGGACTGCCTGCTGCAACGACGGCCGGTCGGGTAGCTCGACGTCCGATCGCTGCCAGTAGGCGTCCAACCAGGCGCGCTGGTCGTCGAACTGCCGCTGGAGCCCCTCCTCGGCGGCGCGGTCGAGGGTGCGTTCGCAGCGATCGATCAGCTCGCGGGACGGGACGTGCTGCGCGGTGTGGAAGGAGGCGGTCTTGACGAGGGTGACGGTCTGCCCGGCCTCGAGCTGGAGGCGGTAGATCATCTTCCCTTCGTCGTCGGCGATGTGGGCCTGGGTGCGGATGTCGACCGGTGCACTGATCTCGTGGTCGACGACGCAACCCAGCGTCATGCCACTCTCCGCGCAGCGATAGCCGAGCCTGATCCGGCCGTGCTCCTGGTCGATGCTGGAGACGACCGGGATCAGCACTCGCCGTCCGATCTTCTCCGCCTTGCGCGGGTCGGCGATGGTGCCGCCCGGCGTCTCGATGGCGGGGTGCTCAAGCTCACGATCCTGCCTGTTGAGCAGTTGCGAGGAGATCTGCACCGGGCCGCGGCCATCGAGGGGAGTGACCTCGAAGGTCATCACCGCCAGGTGCTTCTGGGTGAAGGAGACCATCCGGCGGCTGACGACGCGGACCCGACGTCCGCTGGGGGTGCGCCAACACAGTCGCCGGGTGAGCACGCCGGTGCGGAAGTCGAGGGTGCGGTCGTACTCCAACAAGTCGGCGCTGGACAGCTCCAACGGCTCGTCGTCCACGTAGAGCCGGATCACCTTCGGGTCGGGCACGTTGACGATGCTCTGGCCCACCCGCGCCAGGCCGTAGGCCTCCTCGGCATGCAGGATCGGCCACGTCTCGTGGAAGCCGTTGATGAAGGTGCCGTCGGAGAAGGCGTCTCGGCTCTCCTCGTAGTTGCCGCGCAGCCCGAGGTAGCCGTTGCCCACCGCGAACAGCGACTCGGTGACGCCGAGGTCCTCGGCGTCGAAGCGGGTCTCGGTGAGCGCCCAGTCGTCGACCGGGAAGCGGCTGCGATCCATCGGGTCGCCGGTGACGGGCGCGTACGCGGTCATAGCAGCTCCTCCAGGTCATGGACGACGACATCGGCACCCGCGTCGACCAGATGCTCCGCACCGACGCCCCGGTCCACGCCGATCACCAGTCCGAAGCCTCCCGCGGCTCCGGCGCTGACGCCGCTGAGAGCATCCTCGAGCACGACCGCGTGGGCGGGCTCGACGCCCAGATCCTGGGCGGCGGCCACGAAGGTGTCCGGCGCCGGCTTGCCCGCGAGGCCCCGCTCGGCGGCCACGCCACCGTGCATCACCTCGGCGAAGTACGGCTCCAGATCTGCGGCCGCCAGCACGGCGGGTGCGTTCTTGGAGGAGGAGACGATCGCCATCGGCATGTGCTGTGCGTGCAGTTGTCGGACCAGTCGGAGCGAGCCGGGGTAGGCCGTCACGCCTTCGTCGCGGAGCACCTCGTTGAACGCCTCGTTCTTCCGGTTGCCGAGTCCGCACACCGTCAGGGCGCTCGGCGGGTCACCCGGGTCGCCGGTCGGCAGGTCGATGCCTCGCGCCTCCAGGAAGGACGCGACACCGTCATAGCGCGGCTTGCCGTCGACGTAGTCGAAGTAGTCGCGCTCGGTGTACGGCGGTTGCGCGGGGTCGTAGTCCTCCAGGAACTGGTTGAACATCACCGTCCAGGCCCGCATGTGCACCTCGGCCGTCGGAGTGACGACACCGTCGAGGTCGAAGAGAACAGCAGCGTAGGGCTCCCAGTCCATCTGGCGAGGATAGGAGATACCGTGACCGAATGGACTTCGCCTTTACTGGCGACCTCGTCGAGTGGCGCGGCCCGGCGCCGTACCACTTCGTAGGCCTCCCGGAGGAGCTGGCCGCCGACGTGGCCGAGCTGGCCGTCGAGGTGACCTACGGCTGGGGGATGATCCCGGTCCGGGTCCGGATCGGCGCGACCGAGTGGGAGACCTCCCTGTGGCCCAAGGACGGGGGCTATCTGCTTCCGGTCAAGGACAAGGTCCGCGGTGCCGAGTCACTCCGGCTGGGTGACCGTGTCGACGTCGGGCTCACTGTCGCGACCCGCGACGGGCGCCTCGTCCACCGCGACGCTTAGACGACCTATTCCAAGGGGAAGTGCCGGGCTCGCGGCGCCCCTTGGAATAGGTCGCCTAGAGTGGACGTGATGGACGCTGACGACTACTGCGAGCTGTGCGATCTCCCCCTTTCCCAATGTGTCCACGGCTTGCCGCCGGCCCCGAAGCCGGCTCCCAAGGCGGAGAAGCCGAAGCCGAGACGGCGTCCGTCGACTTCGGCTCGCCCCACTACCGCCGTCAGGTCCACGACTCCGGCCAGACCCGTCGCCCGTCGTTGGACACCGCCGGAGGTCTTCAAGCCGCTCATCATGAGCGTGCTGACCGAAGCCGGTGGGGAGCTGGAGGCCGAGGAAGCCTTCTTGGAGCTGGAGATCCTGACCGAGGACCGGCTGCTGCCCGGGGACCATGAGATGACACCCGAGGGTGAGCTCCGCTGGCGCTCCGCCGCCCGCCGGGCCCGGATCGAGCTGATCAACGAAGGACTGATGAGCAAGCCAGCGCCCGGCATCTGGCAGTTGGCGAAGCCTTCGCCCTGACGCTGCTATCGGTTGTCAAACCGGATCGGGCGTCTGCCGTGGTCTCAGTTCGCTGCCGGGTTGCAGGTGGTGCCTGGTCTGGGTTCGAGACCCCATCGACTGGGCGCAAACGACATCGAAAACGGTGTTTGGCATGTCGTCTTGGAACAATCGACGCACCCATCAGCCGCGATCCCGGGGACCGCGAGAGCGACCCTTCTTGTCGACCTTGTCCTTGCTGGTGCCCTTGCCGTGCTTCTTGCCGCCCGAGCCGCGATCGTCGCGGCGCGGGCCGGTGTCGGGCCGCAGCTCGATGAGCTTGCCCGAGATGCGGGTGTCGCGCAGCCGGTCCCACACCTCCTGTGGCAGCCGGGCTGGCAGCTCGACGAGGGAGTGGTCGACCCGGATGGAGATGTGGCCGAAGTCCTCGCGGCGCAGGCCACCTTCGTTGGCGAGCGCCCCGACGATCTGGCGCGGCTCGACCTTGTGCCGTCGACCGACCGCGATGCGGTAGGTCGCCCACGGACCACCGGCCGATCGGTCGCGCCCACGAGCGCCGCCCTTCTCCCCACCGGCGGGGGAGCGCCGAGCCGGACGCGGCTCCGGGTCGGGCTCGAGCAGCAGGGGGGTGTCGCCCTGCATCGCGATGGCCAGGGCCGCGGCTACGTCGACCTCCGGGACGTCGTACTCCTGGACGTAGTGAGTGACCACGTCGCGGAAGAAGTCGACGTCGCGTGACCCGAGGGCCGCGGTGATCTGGTCGTCGAAGCGGGCCAATCGGGTGGTGTTGACGGCATCCACGGACGGCATCGACATCTCGGTGAGCGGCTGGCGGGTGGCCTTCTCGATGTGCTTGAGCAGGTAGCGCTCGCGCGGGGTGACGAAAGAGATGGCGGCGCCGCTGCGACCGGCTCGGCCGGTGCGGCCGATGCGGTGGACGTAGGACTCGGTGTCGGTCGGGATGTCGTAGTTGACGACGTGGCTGACCCGGTCGACGTCGAGGCCGCGGGCCGCGACATCGGTGGCGACCAGGATGTCGAGCTTGCCGGAGCGGAGGCGGTTGACCGTCCGCTCGCGATGCTGCTGGGCCATATCGCCGTTGATCGCCTCGGCGCCGAACCCTCGGGCGCGGAGCTTCTCGGCGAGCGTCTCGGTCTCGTTCTTGGTGCGGACGAAGACGATCATGCCCTCGAAGTTCTCGACCTCGAGGATCCGGGTCAACGCATCGACCTTCTGCGGATAGGCCACGATCAGATAGCGCTGGGAGACGTTGGCCGCCGTGGTCGTGCGTCCCTTGACGGTGATCTCGACCGGGTCGTGCAGATAGCGGGCTGCCAGCTTGCGGATCGCCGCGGGCATGGTGGCGGAGAAGAGCGCCACCTGCTTGGTGTCTGGAGTGCTGGCCAGGATCGTCTCGACGTCGTCGGCGAAGCCCATCTTGAGCATCTCGTCGGCCTCGTCGAGCACGCAGAAGCGCAGCTCGGAGAGATCGAGTGTGCCGCGCTCGAGGTGGTCCATGATCCGGCCGGGCGTGCCGACGACCACGTGCACTCCGCGACGCAGCGCGGAGAGCTGGATGCCGTAGCCCTGGCCGCCGTAGACGGGCAGCGTGTGTACGCCGCGCAGGTGGGCGGCGTACCTCTCGAACGCCTCACAGACCTGAACGGCGAGCTCGCGGGTGGGCGCGAGCACGAGGGCTTGGGGTGTCTTCTGGTGGAGGTCGAGCTGTTCGAGGATCGGCAGCGCGAAGGCGGCCGTCTTGCCGGTGCCGGTCTGGGCCAGTCCCACCACGTCGCTGCCGGCGAGCAGGTGCGGGATGGTCTGGGCCTGGATCGTGCTGGGGGTCTCGTAGCCGACCTCGCGCAGCGCCTTGAGCATCGGCGCCCCGAGTCCGAGGTCGGCGAAGGTCAGGTCAGGCTGGTCAGCGCTATCGCTGCGCTCGTCCACCCCGCAACCGTAGAGCACCGCCCGCCCCTGTGCCGAAGCGTCGATCGCACGCCCCAGCGCCCAGCGCTCACAGCAGGCTCACAGATAGGTCACACCGTGGGCAGAGAGCGGCCTGGCTGACTGGGATCTCACCACCGATCCCAGGAGTTCCGATGTTGTTCACCGCCCTCTCGCCGTACCTCATGATGGCCGCCGACCTGGTGGCCATCAGCGTCTTGGTGTTCGGCCTGTTCCTGCCCCGTCACGGCCGACGAGACCTGATTGTGGCCTATCTCGGCGTCAACGTGGGGGTGCTGGCAGTGACGACGGCCCTGGCGACCAGCACCGTCAGTGCCGGACTGGGCCTCGGTCTGTTCGGCGTGCTGTCGATCATCCGACTGCGTTCTGAGGAGCTAGCCCAGCACGAGGTGGCCTACTACTTCGCAGCGCTGGCGCTTGGCCTGCTCGGCGGCCTTGGTCTGACCGCGACCTGGCTCAATCTCAGCCTGATGGCCGCCATCGTGGCCAGCGTCCTGATCGGCGATCACCCGAGGATCGCCGCCGGCACCCGCTCCCAGGATCTCGTCTTGGATCGAGCGTTCACCGACGAGCACGGCCTCGTGGCTCGGGTGGAGGGCCTGCTCGGCGCTCGGGTGGAGTCGGTGCGGGTACGGCGCACCGATCTGGTCAACGACACCACCCATGTGACCGTGCGCTACCGGCGCGACGACCGACCCGTGACCGTGCTGACCGGTGCTCACGAGGAGATCGTATGAGCACCCAGGCCGAGGTCCACGGCGTTGTCGACGGTCTGCCCGGAGTCGAGCTCGACGAGCTGGTCGCCCATGCCGCCCTGCTGCACCGGATCGACCGCAAGTACGCCGTCTCGCGGCGCGAGCTGCCCGGCCTGCTGGCGGTGCTACCGACCGACACCCGGGCGCTCGACATCGATGGCCGGCGTGAGTTCGGCTATCGCTCGGTCTACCTCGACACCCTCGCGCTCGCTGGGTATCACCTGGCAGCGGCGGGCCGACGGAGGAGGTTCAAGGTGCGCAGTCGGGCCTATCTCGACACCGGCACCTGCTGGCTGGAGGTGAAGACCCGAGGTCCGCGCGGCGCGACGGTCAAACAGCGCATCGCGCACCACGACGCGGAGTTCGCTCCCCTGACCGAGCTCGGAGCGGCGTTCGTCGACTGGTGCCTGACCGAGGCGCACGTCTCGGTGGTCACGGCCGAGGAGCTGAGTCCGGTGTTGGTGACGGCCTATCGCCGCACCACCTTGTTGTTACCCGGCCAGCAGACCCGGGTCACCATCGACACCGATCTCGGCTGGACCGGACTCCCGGCGGGTGGAGGCGACCTCGATCGGCCCGGCCTGGCGATCATCGAGACCAAGTCCGGCTCGACCCCGTCGGAGGTTGACCGACTGCTGTGGCGCAGCGGCCACCGGCCGATGCCGCTGAGCAAGTACGCCGTCGGCCTGGCCGCTCTCCGACCCGACCTGCCCCGCAACAAGTGGCACCGCACGCTCGATCACCATCTCGGCGTCCGTCGATGCCGCGCCGAGGACGCCACCGGTCCGGCCCCGGCTGAGGCGGACGGCGTTCCGTCGTACGTCGTCCGCCCGATCACATCCCGGCTGGCCTCCTCCCGGCTGGCCCATGCCCAGCACTGCCAACCCACTTCCAGGAGCGCCTCATGAGAATCCCCCGTCGTCCCATCGCCGCGATCACCGCCGGTGTCCTCGCTCTGGTGCTGACCGCCTGCGGAGCTCAAACCACCCGAAGCACGACTGAGGCCAGCAACCCGGACGCGTCGATCGTGACCGTGGCCGACACGGCCGCCATCAGCGCCGCCGACGCCCTCGCCGACAACGCTGACACTCACGCAGATGCCGACGACGGCGACTACGACGCCGCTTCGGCCACCACCATCACCCTGGCCGACGGAGCGTCGTCGGTCGACGGTGACGGTGCCAGCGTTGACGGCGACGTCGTCACCATCAGCACCGCCGGCACCTACGTCGTCTCGGGCACGCTGAGCGATGGCCAGCTCGTCGTCGACAGCTCCGGCGACGGCAAGGTGATCATCGTCCTGGACGGAGTCGACCTCACCTCCGCCGACTCCTCGCCGCTGCTGGTCAGCGATGCCGACGAGGTGGTCGTGGTCCTCGCCGACGGCTCCGAGAACCAGCTCGCCGACGGAGCCGGGTCGACCGCGGATGACGACGAGGAGGACGCGTCCAACGCGACCCTCTTCTCGGCTGTCGACCTGACCATCGCTGGCTCCGGCTCCCTCACCGTGTCCGGCCACGTCGACGGCATCACCAGCAAGGACGGCCTGGTGATCCTCTCCGGTGAGGTGAACGTCACCGCGGCCGACGACGGCATCCGCGGCAAGGACTACCTGGTCGTCACCGGTGGCCAGGTGAGTGTTGAGGCCGGAGGAGATGGGCTGAAGTCCGACCAGGACGACGACGAGACCGAGGGGTACGTCGCCATCGAGGGAGGCACCCTCACCGTCACCGCCGGCGGTGACGGGCTGACCGCGGCCACTGACGTGATCGTCGCCGACGGGACTCTGTCGGTGACCGCTGGCGGTGGAGCCGGCGAGACCCTGGCGGACGATGCCTCGGCGAAGGGTCTCAAGGGCGATGTCAGCGTGGTGGTCTCGGGTGGAACGGTGACCGTCGATGCGGCTGACGACGGACTGCACTCTGATGGCGTCGTCTCCGTCGATGGCGGCAAGGTCTCGGTTGCCTCGGGAGACGACGGAGTGCACGCCGACTCGGCCGTCACCGTCGCTGACGGCCGGCTCACGGTGAGCGACTCCGTCGAGGCGCTGGAAGGGCTGGCCGTGTCGATCAGGGGCGGCACCGTCGACCTGACCGCCTCCGACGACGGCATCAACGGGTCCGGCGACGATGCCGCCTCGGTCACCATCTCCGGTGGCGACGTGACGGTCACGGCTGGCGGTGACGGCATCGACGTCAACAGTGGTGCGCTGACCCAGACCGGCGGGACGGTCACCGTCAACGGACCCACCCAGGCGGGCAACGGCTCCCTGGATGCCGATGGCGGCGTGGTGGTCAACGGCGGCGTCATGGTCGCGGTCGGTGGTTCCTCGATGCTGGTCTCACCCTCGGAGGACTCCCAACAGGGTTGGCTGGTGGCGACCTTCGACACGGTCTCGACCGGTTCGACGTTGACCGTGGTGGACGAGGACGGCACCGAGGTCGCCAGCTATCAGGTGCCCGAGGACGTCTCGTCGCTGGTGCTGTCGTCCTCCGCGGTCGAGAACGGCGAGGAGTACACCCTGGTCGTGGCCGGCGACGAGCTGGCCACTGTGACCGCCGGCGAGGCGGCCGCTGGCGGGGACGGCGGTGGCTTCGGTGGCGGGGCACCGAACGGCGAGGCACCCGACGGCGAGGCTGCCCAGGGAGCTCCCGACGGTGGCGCGGCTGATGGAGGGCAGGGCGACGGAGGGCAGGGCAGCACGAACAGCTGAGGGCGGGTTGTCGTCGGTGCGGTCAGCGCAGGAGATCAGCATCCCGGTCGGCCAAGGCCAGCCGACCGATGGTCTCTTCGCCCAGCATCTCCCCGGTCTCGACGAACCCGTGGCGGAGGTAGAAGCTGCGCGGGCCGCCCGGGGCGTCGTACCAGCTGGTCTGCAGGGTCTTGCAGCCTTCGGCGAGCAGGACATCATGGAGCAGGTCCAGTGCGCGAGTGCCGATGCCGCGCCGCTGGTGGCGGCGGTCGACGAGCAGTCGCCACAAGAACGGCTCGGGGTGAGCCGGGGTGACCTCCGCGATCATCACGAATGCCACCGGCTCCCCGTCCGCCTCGACGCCGTAAGTCCGCAGCACGGCTGGTGCTCCGTTGACGACCTCGGGGAAGAGGGCGTCGGCGAAGCTGTCGGCCATCGTCGCCACGAACCGCTTCTGGGAGTGGTGGGTGCGCAGGGCACCGTAGGCCTCGGCGTTGGTGGTGGTGAGCGGCACGAGGTGTACGTCGACGGGCGGGCTGGATGGCCGATCGCGCCATGCCCGCCACTCCTCGGCGGTGGCGCCGTAGCCCATGTTGTCGGTCCACTCGCCGCGCCAGAGGAAGGAGTGCTTCGTGGTGTATTCGTAGCTGAGCCCGATGTTCTCCAGCACGCGCTGTGAGGCGACGTTGACCGGGTCGAGCTCGGCGTAGAGGCGGCCCACGCCGATGCGCTCGACCAGATCCTCGGCCAGCGCAGTCGCGGCCTCGGTCGCATAGCCGTGCCCTTGGGCTGCTCGCGACAAGGTGTAGCCGATCTCGGCGATCCCACCGGTCTCGTCGATGTTGCAGCAGACGTCACCGATGACCTCGCCGTCCTGCTCCACCGCGAGCTGGGTCCACCCGCCGATGACCAGGTCGGTCAGCTCGTCCTGGTCGTCGAGCACCCCGTGGGCGTCTTGCTCGGTGAAGGGCAGATCCCAGAGCTGGTGGCGGGCGACCTCGGGATCGTTGCGGTAGGCCGCGAACACCTCCGCGTCGGTGCTCCGCATGATGCGCAGGAGCAGACGCTCGGTCGAGATCGGATAGGGCGTTGGCAGCGGCTCAGCGGGGGTCACCACTCCAGGATGCCCGTCACGGGCAGCGGGTGGCCAGGACGCAGAACTCGTTCCCCTCTGGGTCGGCAAGGACGACCCAGCTCTGGTCGCCCTGGCCGACGTCGACATGGCGGGCGCCCAGGCCGAGCAGGCGGCGTACCTCTTCTGCCTGGCTCCTGTCGGTGGGGTTGAGGTCGAGGTGGAGCCGGTTCTTGATCGTCTTGACCCCAGGCACGGACGCGAAGGTCAGCGTCGGCGGCACCGGGCCGGGGGTGGCCTTCCCATCGGGCACCAGCGGGGAGCCGATGGCGACCACGCCGTCCTCCTCGTCCTGCACCTCGTAGCCGAGGACCGTGCACCAGAACTGGGCGAGGTGGTGGGGGTCGGCGCAGTCGATCGCGAGCTCGGTGAACTTGCTGGCCATGTAGCCAGCCAACCACCCGCATGGTGGGCGCACCGGGATTGACGGGATCGAACATATGTTCGATCATCGAAGGATGACCGTGCAGCCCGTCGCGCAGACCGTCGAGATGCTGCGGGCCCGAGTGAGCCGGATGGAGGGCGCTGGGCGGCAGCCGGTGGCGACCCATCCGTCGCTGGCTGGTCTGGTGCGGTTGTACGCCGGTGGCACCTATCAGGTGGACTCCGCGAGCCTGGCGCTGATGCTGATGGCGGGGCCGTCCCGACAGGGCGCCTGGACAGCGGTGGTGGGGGTGGCCGACCTCGGCCTGGAGGCGGCGGCAGCGGTCGGGGTCGACCTGGCCCGGACGGTGCTGGTGCCCGACCCGGGGCCGCAGTGGCTCGAGGCGACGGCGGCCCTGGTGGAGTCGGCAGCGCTCGTCGTGCTCCGCCCCCCGGGACGGGTTGACGCGCAGACGGCGAGCCGGCTGTCCGCCCGGCTCCGCAAGAAGGGGACCGTGCTGGTCGCCTGGGGATCCTGGCCGCGTTGCGATGCGCGGCTCTCGGTGGCCGCCTCCCAGTGGACGGGCCCCGGCCGAGGGGACGGCCGGCTGCGGTCTCGCCAGGTAGTCGTCACCGCACGTCGCGGAGCTGGGTCGGAGCGACGGGGCACGCTGTGGCTCCCTGACGACGATGGTGCGATCCGGGCAGTGCCGGCCGGGGCGGCCGCGGAGGTGGTGGAGGAAGTCGAGGCCGCCGGATGAGCAGTAGCCAGAAGGTCAGGCGGGTGCTGGTGCTCTGGTGCCCGGACTGGCCGGTGGTCTCCGGGCTGGCCGACGCGGGCCTCCCGGATCGGCTGCCGGCGGCGGTGCTGGAGAAGAACGCCGTGGTCGCCTGCAACGGTGCGGCGCGCGCTGACGGCGTACGCCGTGGCATGCGGCGGCGAGACGCCCAGTCCCGATGCCCCGAGCTGGTCCTGCTCGAGGCCAACCCGGAGCGAGACGCGCGGGCCTTCGAGCCGGTGGCCGCCGCTGTCGAGGAGCTGCGTCCGGGCGTGGACCTGCTGCGACCGGGACTGCTCGCCCTGCATGTCCCCGACCGGTTCTACGGCGGTGAGGTCGAGGCGGCGGCGATCATCGCCGAGCGGGTGGTCGACCTCGGGGTGTGGGACTGCCGCGTCGGCGTCGCCGACAATCTGTTCGCCGCGGAGCAGGCGGCCCGACAGGCCGCGCCGCAGGACACCCTGATCGTCTCGGAGGGCGGCTCGGCGGGCTTCCTGCAAGGGCTTCCGGTCGAGGCATTGGACGATCCCGACCTGGTCGGCCTGCTGCGACGTCTCGGCATCCGCACCCTCGGCGACCTCGCCGGGCTGCCCCGCCGCGAGGTCCAGGCCCGCTTCGGGGCGGAGGGGGCCCGGATCCACCGCCTTGCCCGAGGGGACGACGACGCCGCATTGGCGCTGCGCACCCCGCCGCCGGACCTGGTCTGCCAGATCCACTTCGAGCCGCCGCTCGTCTCGGTCGAGACGGTGTGCTCCAGCCTGCGCCGCACCGCCGACCGGTTCGTCGCCCAGTTGGTCGGTCGGCACCTGGTCTGCACCAGGGTCGAGATCCAGGTCGAATGTGAGGGAGCCGAGCGCGAGGGGGTGGTGGCCTCGTCCCAGAGCTGGGCGCACGTGCGCTGGTTCCGCGCCACCGACCTCATCGACCGGGTGCACTGGCAACTGTCGGCACAGCGACTGCCCGGACCGGTCGGCCTGGTGCGGCTGATCCCGGAGGCGATCGAGTCCAGCGCCGCCCATGCCGAGGGGCTCTGGGGTGGCGGCACCGACGAGGACGCCGAGCGTGGCATCACCCGGGTGCAGGCGATGCTTGGCTACGACGCCGTGGTCGTCCCGGTGCTGCAGGGCGGTCGGGCCCCCGTGGATCGGCAGGCGCTGGTCCCGTGGGGGGAGCGGCCGAGCGGCTTGCGGCCACGGGAGCTGCCCTGGCCGGGCAGCGTGCCCGACCCCGCACCCACCAGAGTCTTCGCCGAGCCGTTGCCTGCCTCGATGGTGGGCGCCGACGGCCGGGTGCCGATGGTCAGCGACCGCGGTGCGGTGACCTCGGCGCCGACTCGGTTCTGTGCGGGGCTTGCTGGTGGGCAGCCGGGCAGTTGGCAGCAGGTCGCGGCCTGGGCGGGACCGTGGCCGGTCGACGAGCTGTGGTGGGAGGAGGACCGGCGTCGGGTCGCCCGGTTCCAGGTGGTCGGCTTCGACGGCCGGGCCTGGCTGATGGTCTGCATGGACGACCAGTGGTGGATCGAGGCGAGCTATGACTAGCCGCTCCCCTGGCGCCAGGAGAGCCTGATGGGTTGGCAGAACCCACCGATGCCATGGCGGCGGCTCGAGCGCACGCTCTCCGGTCACCCGGTCCCGCCCGAGGACGGCCCGGGATCGCGTCGTCGCAAGAAATACCAGTCCCGGCCCGAGGTGACTCCGCCCGATCAGCCAGTCACGCCGTACGCCGAGCTGCACAGCCACAGCCACTTCAGCTTCCTCGACGGCGCTGCCAGTCCGGTCGCCCTGGTCGAGGAGGCGGTCCGGCTCGGGCTGGTCGGTCTCTCGCTCACCGACCACGACGGGTTCTACGGCGCGCCGCTGTTCGCCGAGGTCGCGCAGAAGTATCCCGACCTCCAGACCGGGTACGGCGCGGAGCTGTCGCTCGGGCTGACCCGGCCGCAGAACGGTGTCGCCGACCCCGAGGGCCGCCACCTGCTCGTCCTGGCCAGAGGGGTAGAGGGCTATCACCGGTTGGCCGGCGCGATCACCGAGGCTCAGCTGCGCGGCGACGAGAAGGGGCGGCCGGCGTACGACCTCGACGAGCTCACCGACCGGGGTCGCGGCCACTGGCTGCTGCTCACCGGTTGCCGCAAGGGGATGCGCAGCCGTGCGGAGATCGCCGATCTGGTCGACCGGTTCGGCCGGGACAGCGTGGCGGTGGAGCTGACCGATCATGGCTACCCCGACGACAGCGCCGTCAACGACGCACTCTTCGCGCTCGCTCACGACCTGGGTCTTCGGGCGGTCGCCACCGGCAACGTGCACTACGCCACCCCCGCAGGCCATCGGCTGGCTGGTGCGATGGCGGCGATCAGGGCGAGGCGCAGCCTGACCGAGATGAACGGTTGGCTGCCGGCCTGGGGCGGCGCCTGCCTGCGGTCTGGTGACGAGATGGTCGAGCGGTTCGCCCGCTATCCCGGTGTGGTCGCGCGCAGTGTGGAGATAGCGGGGGAGGTGAGCTTCGACCTGCAGAAGGCCACTCCCCGCCTGCCCAAGCGCCACATCCCGGCGGGAGAGACTCCGATGAGCTGGCTGCGAGTTCTGGTGGCTCGCGGCTTCGAGGAGCACTACGCAGGGACCGCCCTGGAGGGGGACGCGCGCGCGAGGGTCGAGCACGAGTTGGAGGTCATCGAGCGGAAGGACTTCGCCGGCTACTTCGTCATCGTGCACGACATCGTCGCGTTCGCGCGCTCGGAGGGGATCTTGTGCCAAGGGCGTGGTTCGGCGGCCGCCTCAGCGGTCTGCTACGCCCTCGGGGTCACCGCGATCGACCCGGTCTTCTACCGGTTGCCGTTCGAGCGGTTCATCTCCGAGACCCGGGACGAGGAGCCCGACATCGACGTGGACTTCGACTCCGATCGGCGGGAGGACGTCATCCAATGGGTCTACCGGCAGTACGGCCGTCGCAACGCCGCCCAGGTCGCCAACGTGATCACCTACCGACCCAAGCTGGCGATCCGGGACGCGGCCAAGGCGCTCGGCTACTCCCCGGGCCAGCAGGACGCCTGGTCCAAGCAGATCATCAGCTGGCAGGCGGTGGAGGCGGGAGACAACCACGGCATCCCCGACCCGGTCGTCGGGCTGGCCAATCGGCTGCTCGGCGCACCGCGTCACCTCGGCATCCACTCCGGCGGGATGATCCTCACCGAGCGACCGATCGGCGAGGTGTGCCCGATCGAGCGGGCCCGGATGGACAAGCGCACGGTGCTGCAGTGGGACAAGGACGCCTGCGAGTTCATGGGCCTGGTCAAGTTCGACCTGCTCGGGCTGGGCATGCTCTCCGCCCTCGACCACATGATGCGGATCGTCGCCGATCACCTCGGTGAGGAGTGGACGCTGGCCACCATCCCCAAGGAGGAGCCGGCGGTCTACGACATGCTCTGCCGAGCCGACTCGGTCGGTGTCTTCCAGGTCGAGAGCCGCGCCCAGATCGGCACCCTGCCGCGGCTGCGACCGCGGGAGTTCTACGACCTGGCGATCGAGATCGCGCTGATCCGACCCGGCCCGATTCAAGGCGGCGCCGTGCACCCCTACATCCGGCGGGCCACCGGCCGGGAGGAGATCGCCTACGACCACAAGGACCTCAAGCCCATCCTGAAGCGGACCAAAGGGGTGCCGCTGTTCCAAGAGCAGCTGATGGCGATGGCGCGCGAGCTCGGTGACTGCACCGCCGACGAGGCCGACCTGCTCCGTCGGGCGATGGGCTCCAAACGGGGGATCGAGCGGATCGAGAGCATCAAGGACAAGCTGTACGCCGGGATGGCGGAGCGCGACATCGTCGGCAAGGCCGCCGACGCGATCTACGGCAAGATCCTCTCCTTCGCCAACTTCGGCTTCGCCGAGAGCCACGCGCTCTCCTTCGCCAAGCTCGTCTATGCCTCCTCGTGGTTCAAGCTGCACTATCCGGCTGCCTTCCTGGCCGCCTTGCTTCGTGCCCAGCCGATGGGGTTCTACTCCCCGCAGTCGCTGGTGCAAGATGCTCGCCGTCACGGTGTCGAAGTGCTCCGCCCCGACATCGTCTGCTCTGCTGCATTGGCCGATCTGGAGGTGCTGGATCGCGAGTCGTCGGGTGCGGCGCGGGTGACCGGGCTGGATTCTTGTCGTGATGACCATGTCGGACGAACCGAGTTCGTCGACGGCACCCCCGACCCCACCCCGCAGCATCGCCGCGACACGGCGTACTCCGTGCGGCTCGGGCTGGACTCCGTGCGCGGCATCGGTGCCGAGGTCGCCGCCCGGATCGTGGCCGCGCGGGAGGAGAGGGCGTTCGTCGACATGGTCGACCTGTCTCGTCGCGCCGGCCTGGACAGCCGGCAACTGGAGGCGCTGGCCACGGCCGGCGCATTCGGTTCTTTGGGACTGGACCGGCGTGAGGCGTTGTGGAACGCCGGCTACACCGAGAGTCCGGATCAGCTCGAGGGCACCGCGACCGTTGTGCCCACTCCCGCTCTGCCGGCGATGGACGAGGTCGAGGTGACCCTGGCCGATCTCTGGGCGACGTCGGTCACGCCCGCGAGTCATCCGGTCGGCCATCTGCGTCCGTTGCTGCGCGAGCACGGGATCTGGGCGATCGGCGACCTGGCGCAGGCCGAGCCGAAGCGACGGTTGCACGTCGCCGGCCTGATCACCCATCGGCAGCGGCCGGGCACGGCCGGCGGCGTCACCTTCTTCAACCTCGAGGACGAGACGGGGATGCTCAACGTCGTCTGCTCTGCCGGGTTGTGGAAGAAGTACGCCCAGACCGCACGCAACGCCGCGGGCATGGTGATCCGCGGCATCCTCGAGCGTCACGACGGCGTCACCAACCTGATCGCCGACGAGCTCGCGCCGATCGAGACGATCCACCCCGACGCCGGCGCCTCCCTACGCGCCCGCCACCGCTCCCGCGACTTCCATTAGAACGGGCACGTGTCGGGATGGCGGATCGCAGGCGGGAGAGGGGCTCTGGTGGGTCGAGGGGGTTGCGGTTTGGGCCCAAACGGCAACGAAACGGCGATCTGGCATGCAGTTTCGGGACAATCGATGCACCCAGCCGGCCAGGAGCCTGGCTACTGGTGCGTAGGTCACATATGCCGTTTCGTACACACCAGTAGCCGACGGTGGACTGCTGTTTCGGGACAATCGATGCATCCGTTCCCGGGCCAGGAGCCGGTCCGGTTCCCAGGGGTCACACGGGTTGCTGCTGCATCAAGGTAAGTGGATGAAGCGTCACCTCTCACGGCGCACACGCAATGAGAAGTGCAGGCCCACCCAGATACCTTGTGAAAGCAGCGACGGGAGTGACCACCAGCGACCAGCAACCCGGACGACAACCCTGAGCGCGGCGGCGCCTCCCGCGTAGGTGCCCAGTCGGCCAGCACCACAGCAGACCAGCAACCCGGCGGAAGACGGGCGGGCGCAGGATGTCCGAGGCCGCCGCCGGACGAGTGTCCGACGGCGGCCCGGGTGGGACGCGGGATCGTTCAGGCCACGGGGTCGATCAGGCCACCGTGATGGTGCGCGAGCAGCTGCTGGAGTGGCCGACGCGCTTGGCCTTGAACTTGAACGTGTCCTTGCCGGTGGTGTTCGCCCGGTGCCGCTCGACATCGAGGTCGCCCTCGTGGTCGGCGGTCAACTTGCCGGAGAAGAAGCGGTTGCCGTTCTGCTTCAGCACGACCTTCCAGGTGCTGCCCGGCTTCACCCGGTCGAGGTCGAGGGAGACCTCGTAGCGGCCGCTGTCCTCGCGGTCCACGGAGAACTCGTAGGTGCCGCCGCCACAGTTGCCGTGCCTCTCGACATCGGCATGGGCGGGGGCGGCGAACAGCACCGCCGGGGTGGCAAGCAGGGCGCCGCCGGCGGCGAGAGCTGAAACGCGGGTGATCGGGGACATGACTCCTCCTGGGGTGGTCGACATCGTGGGGTCCAACGAGGCTGCCCCTGCGACTGCCGCAGGTGGTCGGCCTCGATGTCTTCAGCCTGCAGCCCGCCGATGGGGCGGGGATGAGACGAAGATGAGAGCCCTCTCATCGACGTGTCGACGGGCTCCCATCCGCGGGACGTCATGCCGCGCGGTCGCCCGAGCGGCCGGAGAGCATGACGTCCCGCCAGTCAGGACAGCAGCGAGGCCATCTTCTTGGCGATGGTGTCGGTGGCCCGCTGGGGTGCGATCCGGGAGAACTTGTCCATCATCGCGGCATCCTTGCCGATCACGACGCGGTAGCTGCCCCTCTCCATCTCGTCGATGATCTGCTGGGCGGCGTCCTGCGGGGTGGCCAGCTTGGCGGCCATCTCTGCGTTGTTGTCACCGGCACCAGGCGCGGCGGCGCCGGAGTTGTCGGCGATATGGGTGGCTACCCCACCGGGGAAGACGACCGTGACCGCGACGGGCGTGCCGCGTAGCTCGGCGTAGAGCCCCTCGGTGAGCAACTTGACGGCAGCCTTGCTGGCGCCGTACACCGTCTGGCCCGGCACCGGCACAAAGCCGCCCATGCTCGAGACGTTGACCACACGCGCCTCCGGGCGCGCGAGGAGCAGCGGCAAGAAGGCCTTGGTGGTGTGGATGACACCCCAGAGGTTGACGTCGAGGACCTTCTCGATGTCTGCGTAGTCGAGCTCGGCGAAGGGGACGAAGCGCTGGATGACCCCGGCGACGTTGAGCAGGGCGTCCACTCGACCGTGCCGGGAGAGTACGGCGTCAGGCAGCGCGGCGACCGCGGCACGATCGGAGATGTCGACGACATGGCTGCTCATCCGGTCGGCCAGGCTGCCGGCGAGCTGCGCGGTTTCCTCCAACGCCTCAGCGCGGAGGTCGACGGCGGCCACCTCGGCTCCCCGGCGCAGCAGACCGAGGACCACCTCTCGTCCGATGCCGTTGCCGCCACCTGTGACGACGAAGACCTTGTCTCTACTGGCGAAGTGGTTGGCGTTCATGTTCCTCGCCTCCTACCTGTCAGGCTAGGCGCCATGGCTGAACATCAGGCGGGCGGGGTTGGAGCGGATGGCGCGGCTCACAGCCGAGCCGACAACGGGCCCGCACCAGACCCGAGCGGAGGGCGGCCGGCCTGGCGTCGCCATCTCGACTGGACGGTTGTCGTGCCGTTGCTCGGACTGGTCGTGCTGGGGCTCAGCTGGGGCCGCTCCCTCAATGCGGTGGTGCTGGTGGTCGCCGCGCTGCTGCTGGTCGCCTCGGTGCTGGCCGCGGTGCATCACGCCGAGGTGATCGCCCATCGCGTGGGTGAGCCGCTGGGGTCCTTGGTGCTGGCGGTGGCGGTCACCGTCATCGAGGTGGCCCTCATCGTCACGTTGACCGTCTCGGCGGACAAGGACGTCTCGACGTTGGCCCGGGACACGGTGTTCGCCGCTGTCATGCTGACGTTGAACTTCATCGTGGGTCTGTCGATCCTGATCGCGTCGCTGCGACACCACCTGGCCGAGTTCAACCCCGAGGGCACCGGCGCTGCGCTGTCGGCAGCACTCACCTTGGTGATCCTCTGCTTCGTGGTGCCGAGATACACCACCACGACATCGGGTCCGGACTTCTCCCCCGCCCAGCTGGGTTTCGCCGCGGTCTGCTCGCTCGCGGTCTATCTGCTGTTCCTCTTCACCCAGACCGTCCGCGATCGCGACTTCTTCCTCCCCGTGAAGCAGGCCACCGCTGCCTCCGGCTCCGGGCCCGTTCCCGGCCATCGGGACGAGGGCGACGGCATCGAGCCCGATGACGCCGAGGATCATGCCGACGTCGACAGCCAGCGCAGCTCCGCGGCAGCGTTCGCGCTGCTGGTGGCCGCCCTGGTGGCCGTGGTCGGGCTGGCGAAGGTGGAGTCGGCCCCGATCGAGCGGATCGTCTCCAGGCTGGGCTTGGAGCACGCCTTCGTCGGAGTGGTGGTCGCGATCGTCGTGCTCGGTCCCGAATCGGTGGCCGCGGCCCGCGCGGCGTACGCCGATCGCGTGCAGACCAGCCTCAACCTCGCCTACGGATCCTGCCTGGCCTGTGTCGGCCTGACCATCCCGGTGATCGCGTTGAGCACCATCTGGATCGACCAGCCGCTGCACCTCGGCCTGGACCCGGTGCACCTAGTGCTGCTGGTGGCCACCGGGTTCGTGTCCGTGCTCACCGTGGTGCCGGGTCGCGCCAAACCGCTCCAGGCCGGCCTGCACCTCACCCTGGCCGCCGCGTTCATCTTCTTGACCCTGCAGCCCTAGGGAAGCGCTGATCGATTCCGCCTGCTGCGCGCCGCGATGCGGCACGCTGGCTGCGCCACGGTCGCTCGAAAGGCGTCCAGCCTGTCTTCACTCCCGTGGCTTGCCAGCGCACTCGCCTCGCGACGCTCGCGACGGCGCTATTGATCAGCGCTTCCCTAGCGAAGCCCGCCCCGAGCCGAGCCCGCGATCCCGTAGTCTCTGCGCGGTGACCAGCGAGGCCGAGACGACGCCCAGCACCGATCCGGCCGAGCCTGCTGCGCCTTCGGCGGACGAGACCTCGGAGTCGCGGCCGGATCTGAGGCTCGGCCCCTTGAAGATCCGGCAGGCGAGCCTGCTCGGAGCACTGCTGGGAGCAGTGTTGATGGTCGCCTCGATCACCCCCTCGTTGGTCCCGCGAATCTGGCCGTTGCAGGTCGTCCTGGCCGGCGTCTGCTTCCTGACCGGCTATGCCGCCGGGACCTTCGTGTCGTGGATCTGGCGTGTGCTCACCCTGCCGGATCTGCCCGAGCGGCTGCGACGCTGGCTGTGGCGGGTGCTCCTGGTCGCCACCCCGGTCACCCTCCTGATCGGCGGATGGCTAGGTCGGCGCTGGCAGGGCCAGCAGCGTGAGCTGATGGGCATGGACGGCGATGTCTCGTGGTGGTGGCTGGTCGCCCCGCTGCTGGGTGTGCTGGTCGTGGGTCTGGGTCTGCTCGTGGCGCGGGCGGTCTATCTGCTGGGCCGGATCCTCGACCGCGGCTTCAGTCGCCTGCTGCCCGGCCGGCTGGCCGCGGTCATCGCGATCGTGCTCACCGCCATCGTGAGCTGGCAGCTCGCGCGGGGGGTCCTCGTCGACCGGGCCCTGACAATGGCGGACGGCATCTTCGCGGCGCACGCGGCCGGCGACAAGGAAGGCGTGTCGAACCCGGAGTCGCAGTTCCGCTCCGGAGGTCCGCGCTCCGATGTCGCCTGGGACCAGCTCAGCCGGGAGGGGCGCTACTTCGTCTCCAGCGGGCTGACCGCAGCCGATATCACCGAGGTCACCGGCGACGAAGACGCGACCGAGCCGGTGCGGGCGTACGTCGGTCTGAAGGCCGCCGACTCCGCCGCCGAGCGGGCGCAGCTGGCCATCCAGGAGCTGCGCGACCTCGGCGGCTTCGACCGAAGCGTGCTGGCCGTGGGAGGCACCACCGGCACCGGCTGGATGGACCCGCAGCCCCCGGCGGCACTGGAGTACGTCACGCACGGCGACGTTGCGATCGTCGCCACGCAGTACTCCTACCTGCCGAGCTGGATGTCCTATCTGGTCGACCGCAGCCGCGCCCAGGAGAACGCCGCCGAGCTGCTCACCGCGATCCGGGTCGAGCTTGCCTCGATGCCGGTCGACCAGCGCCCACAGCTCTACGTCTTCGGGGAGAGCCTGGGCGCCTTCTCCACCGGCAGCGCCTTCACCAGTGTGGAAGACATCGCCACGACCACCGACGGTGCGTTGATGATCGGGCCGCCCGACTTCGAGCCGACCTGGCAGCGCATCCAGGAACGCCGCGACCCGGGATCCCCGATCTGGAAGCCGCGCTACCAAGACGGTGCGCTGGCCCGGACGGTCTCCGACGCATCCGACCTCACCGACCCGACGCTCACCTGGAAGACCGACAACCGGATCATCTACCTGGTCCACCAGTCCGACCCGATCGTCGCCTGGCGGATCAGCCGCCGGGAGTGGCTGGACCCACGCGGTCCGGACATCCATCCCCGGATGAACGCGTTCCCGGTGGTTAGCTGGTTGCAGGGCAGCTTTGACCAGCTCGGTGCCAACTCGGTGCCGCCCGGCCACGGTCACATCTATGACGAGATCGTGGTCCCCGCCTGGGCCACCATCGTCGGCGTCTCCCTCCCCGACGACGAGCTCGCCGCCATCGAAGCCGCCGTCGCCAAGAAGATCGACCCCGACCGCGCCTGACCTTCCGCCGCCTGCCGCGGCTGCCTGTGGTTGCGGGTTCTGGTGGTTGCGGCCTTGTGGTTGCGGTCGGTGAGCGGGTGCGGCGTCCGGGTGGGCACAGGGGCCCCGCGCGCCAACCACCCCTGCGCTCGCACGCGTCGCGCAGGGGGGCCAGTCCCATCCACGGCGCTGTGGGGCCCCGTGCCCACCCGGCCACCGCGTCGGCTCACCGCCCGCAGCAGGTTTCGGCTCACCCGCCGCGGTGGTCACCCTCCCAGAGGTTGGTGGTGGCTGGTCCCGTTGTCCGGGTGGGTCGGAGGCGGACGGGAGCAGGGGGTGTTGCCGCGGCGTCAAGGGCTTGGCCGCGGCGGCCGCAGCCTGCCGTCACCGCGGACCGCGTTGTTCGGCCGACGCGCCGCCCCAGCCGCGGGGGCACCTCCTGATCCGGCAGCCGCAGACCCACCCCCACCCGAGGGGACCAGCCGGCACCGCACCCGCTCACCGACCGCAACCTCAGAACCGCAACCACAAAGACCGCAACCACGGCAACCCCAAGCAGAGCCGTCAGGGTCAGGGGGAGGTGGGGCGGTGGGACTTCGCTGCGAGGGAGGCGGCGACGGAGGAGTCGGGGGTGGGGGCGGCGGGGACGTGCTCGCGCAGCACCACCACGCTCCGGGCGGGGACCTCGAGGGAGGTGCCGGGGAGGTGTGGGTCGGCGTCGGGCTTGGCGGCAGCGGTGTCGAGGACGACGTCCCACGCGGCGGCGTACTCCTCCGGCGGGAGCTGTACGGCGACCGCGGCATCGGCGGCGTTGAAGTACAGCAGGAAGTGGTCGTCGACGATGGGCCGGCCCATGGCGTCCGGGCCGGTGATGCCCTGACCGTTGAGGTACATGCCGAGCAGCGTCTCGCCCGCCGCTTCCCAGTCGGCGCCCTCCATCGGGCGGCCGTCGGCCTGCAGCCAGACGATGTCGTTGAGCCGGTCCCCGCCTTCGGGGCCGTCGGCCGTGCGCACCGTCGTGCCGGTGAAGAACCGCTTGCGCCGGAAGGTCGGGTGTTCGCGGCGTAGCCGAGACACGGCCGCGGTGAACTCCACCAGGGGCAGGTCGGCCTCGTCCCAGTGCACCCAGCTCAGCTCGGAGTCTTGGGCGTAGGTGTTGTTGTTGCCCTGCTGGGTGCGGCCCAGCTCGTCGCCGTGCGCAATCATCGGGACGCCCTGGCTGAGCAGCAGGGTGGCCAGGAAGTTGCGCTGCGTGCGCGCCCGGGAGGCGAGGATCGCGGGATCGTCGGTGGGGCCCTCGGCGCCGTGGTTCCAGGACCGGTTGAAGCTCTCGCCGTCTCGACCGCCTTCGCCGTTGGTGTCGTTGTGCTTCTCGTTGTAGGACACCAGGTCGGCGAGGGTGAATCCGTCGTGGGCGGTGATGAAGTTGATCGAGGCGACCGGGCGGCGGCCGGAGTGCTCGTAGAAGTCCGAGGAGCCGGCCAGCCGGCTGGCGAACGCACCGATCTCCGGCTCCCCGCGCCAGAAGTCGCGCACGGTGTCGCGGTAGGCGCCGTTCCACTCGGTCCACTGTGGCGGGAAGTTCCCGACTTGGTAGCCGCCGGGGCCGACGTCCCACGGCTCCGCGATCAGCTTGACCTGGCTGACCACCGGGTCCTGCTGCACCAGCTCGAAGAACGTGGCCAGCCGGTCGACGTCGTAGAACTCGCGCGCCAGCGTGGCGGCAAGGTCGAAGCGGAAGCCGTCGACGTGCATCTCGGTGACCCAGTAGCGCAGCGAGTCCATGATCAGCTGCAGCGAGTGCGGGTGCCGCACGTTGAAGGAGTTGCCGGTGCCCGTGTAGTCCATGTAGTAGCGAGGGTCGTCCTCGACGACGCGGTAGTACGCCGTGTTGTCGATGCCCTTGAACGACAGTGTCGGCCCGAGGTGGTTGCCCTCCGCGGTGTGGTTGTAGACCACGTCCAAGATCACCTCGATGCCGGCGGCGTGCATCGCCTTGACCATCGACTTGAACTCTTGGACCTGCTGGCCGCGCTGCGTCGGATCGCGGGGTACGGCGGCGTACCCGGCATGCGGGGCGAAGAAGCCGATGGTGTTGTAACCCCAGTAGTTGCGCAGTCCCTGCTCCTGCAGGGCTTGGTCCTGCACGAACTCGTGGACGGGCATCAGCTCGATCGCGGTGACTCCGAGTCGGGTGAGGTGCTCGGTGATGGCAGGGTGCGCCAGCCCGGCGTACGTGCCGCGCAGCTCGGCCGGGATGTCGGGGTGCAGCTCGGTGAGGCCCTTGACGTGCGCCTCGTAGATCACCGTCTCGTTGTAGGGGTGGCTGAGTCGACGGTCGCCCTCCCAGTTGAAGAACGGGTTGATGACGACCCCGAGCATCATGTGCGGGGCGGAGTCCTCGTCGTTGCGCTGGTCGGGGTCGTCGAAGTCGTAGCCGAATAGGGCAGGGCTCCAGTCGATGGTGCCCCAGGTGGCCTTAGCGTAGGGGTCCAGCAGCAGCTTGTTGGGGTTGCAGCGCTGGCCGCGGTCGGGGTCGTAGGGTCCGTGCACGCGATAGCCGTAGCGCTGTCCGGGCTGCACGTGCGGCAGGTAGCAGTGCCAGACGTAGCCGTCGACCTCGGTGAGCTCGATCCGTGTCTCGACCGGCGCCGCGCCCGGCCCAGCGCCGTTGTCGAAGAGGCACAGCTCGACCCGGTCGGCTACCTCGCTGAACAGCGCGAAGTTGGTGCCGCTGCCGTCGAAGTCGGCGCCCAGGGGATATGCCGAGCCTGGCCAGACCTGCACGACATCCCCCTCCTCGGCGGCCGGCCGTTGCCGACGCCCACCGGGAAACGTTATCCGGGTCCGTAGGACGCCACCGCCTCCGGTCGCCCGGTCGACCAGTTCGTACGACGTCCGCCGAGGTGGGCGGCTCCGGTTTCATGAGAGGCTTCTCATCTTCGTCTCATCGCCGGCCCATCGGGCAGCCGCAGGCTGGATCGCGGGCGGTCAGCAGTGGTGACTGCCCCGGGAGCGCGAGGAGGCGGCGTGAAGACGGCAGGGCGGGAGATCGTGATGCGGTGGTGGCAGACCACGTTGGGGGCGGGAGTGGTCGCGGTGCTCGCCATCTATGCCTTCGGCATCCTGCATGCCACCCCTGAGCCACCGGCTCCGCGGCAGACCGTCGTGCTCAAGGACGCTCCCACGTCGAGCGGCACCGCCGAGCCCAGCGGAAAGCCCAGCCGGTCGGCGGATCCGTCCGGTGGTCCGGGTCGCTCGCAGAGTCCGGTGGAGGACGCCACCCTTGATCCGGACGACATCGACGACGATGGAGACGACGACGGTCGGGATGGCGACGATGACGATGACGATGACAGGGACGACCGGCACGACGACCACGACGATGATCCCGATGACGACTGAACGATGACGACTGGACGATGACGACTGAACGATGACGACTGACAGGGGCGGCCACTGAGCTCGCCGCCCTCGACTCCCGAGCCCGGCCGAAGCGCGGATCGCCCCCGGCCGGGTTTGTCCGTGCGCGCTCGACTCACCGCTGCGATGGCGCTGCTGGCGGGCCTCGCGCTGGCCGCGGCGGGCGTGATCGCCTTCGCCATCGAGGCCGATCGGATCGGTGAGGAGGTCACGCGAGAGATCGACCAGGAGCTGGACGAGTTCGCGGCGCTGCAGAAGGACGCAGCGGAGAGCGGCACTCCCTTCACCGACGTTCAGTCGCTGATCAGCACCTTCTTGAGCCGCAACGTCCCCGACGAGGACGAGCTGTTGATCGGTTGGTGGGGAGGCGGACCGAAGATCCGGTCGCCCCGACATCCGCTGGCCGAGGACCCGTCGTTCGTCGCGTTCGTGAGGGAGCGGATCGACGTCAGCGGCACGTCGACCTACCACTCGCGCGAGTATGGCGAGCTGATGGTCACTGTCCAACCAGCGCAAGCGGGGGACTCGGACTCCGGTGCGCTGGTGATCGTCACCTTCTTGGATCTCTCCAGGGGTGGTTTGCACGACACCATCCGCACCTATGCCCTGGTGGGCTCGGGACTGTTGATCCTGGTCGCCGGGCTGGCCTGGTGGCAGTCCGGTCGGCTGCTCGCTCCGTTGCGGACGTTGCGCCGCACTGCCGAGGACATCACGGCCACCGACCTGACCCAGCGGATCCCCGAGCGTGGCAACGACGACCTGACCGCCCTGACTCGAACGGTCAACGACATGCTCGACCGGCTGGAAGCCGGCTTCGAGGGTCAGCGCCGGTTCCTCGACGACGCGGGCCACGAGCTGCGTACGCCGCTGACGGTGCTCCGCGGCCACTTGGAGCTGCTCGACGTCGGCAGTCCGGAGGAGATCGCGGAGACCAAGGAGCTGCTTTTGGACGAGACCGACCGGATGGCCCGTCTGGTCGGCGACCTGATCCTGCTCGCGAAGACCCGTCGACCCGACTTCGTTCACCCTGCTCCGACCCAGATCGAGCCGCTGCTGAGCGCCGTGCTCGCCAAGGCCCGCGCGCTCGGCGACCGGGACTGGTGGCTCGACTCGGTGCCCGAGCTCACTGTGATGCTCGACGAGCAGCGGATCACCCAGGCGCTGCTGCAGCTTGCCGACAACGCGGTCAAGCACACCGAGCCGGACGACGCCATTGGGTTCGGCGCCTCGGTGGCCGGCGGCGACCTGGTGTTGTGGGTGGCCGACGAAGGACCGGGCGTGCCCGAGGCGGACCGGGAGCTGATCTTCGACCGGTTCGGTCGCGGGGTCGTGGCCGCCGGCGACGAGGGCTTCGGGCTCGGCCTCTCCATCGTGCGCGCCATCGCCGAGGCCCACGGCGGCACCGCGCGGGTCGTGCCGGCCGACCCGAGCGGCGCCTGCTTCGAGGTCATCATCCCTCTCGTCACCACCCAGGCGTCGGCGCATATGGAGGCACCGAGCCCTGAGGCGCCGTACCCAGAGGCGCCGGACCCAGGGACGCAGCACGCAGAGTCATCGGAGGAGCAGTCATGGCCGCGATCTTGATCGTCGAGGACGAGGAGCGCATCGCGTCGTTCGTCGCCAAGGGCCTGCGGGCAGAAGGGCACCAGCCCACGGTGGTCGGCGACGGTCGGCAGGCGTTGGACGAGGCGATGACCGGGCTCTACGACCTGGTTATCCTCGATATCGGCCTGCCGGGGCTGGACGGCTTCGAGGTGCTCGACCAGCTCCGCTCGCAGGGCAGCCGGGTGCCGGTCATCGTGCTGACCGCGCGGGACTCGGTGACCGACACGGTCACGGCGCTCGAAGGAGGCGCCGACGACTACATGCCCAAGCCGTTCCGCTTCGCCGAGCTCCTGGCCCGGGTCCGGCTGCGGCTGCGTCAGCCAGAACAGGCCGCCAGCGCGAGACCGGAGCACCTGGTGGTCGGTGACGTCTTGTTGGACCTCCGCACCCGGCAGGCGGAGATCTCCGGTCGAGTGGTCGAGCTCTCGGCAAGGGAGTTCGCACTCGCGGAGATCTTCATGCTCAACCCGGGTCAGGTGCTCTCCCGAGAGCAGCTCCTCGATCACGTCTGGGGCTATGACTTCGATCCTGGATCGAACGTCGTCGACGTCTACGTCGGCTACCTGCGCAAGAAGTTCGGGGCCGACACCATCAGCACCGTGCGCGGGATGGGCTACCGCTTCAACGCCCGCTGACGGGCTCAGAAAGCGCCCTACTGGCGCGCGTTCCACTCCACGAGGGCAAGTCGAGCAGGCGGGATCAACGGACCTTGAAGCCGGCCAGGCGGCCGCGGGGGAGTGCCTCCAAGACGGGCTGCAGCGTGTCGGCGACCTCTGCGGGTCGGGGCCGGTTGGCGGGTCGCTTCTCGAGCATCGCGATGATCAGCTTGGCGACCTCGTCGGGCACGTCGTCGGGCAGCTCCGCGGCACGCAGCGCCACTTGGGGGAACCGCTCGACCAGGTCGGCCGACTCCGGGTCACCGTCGGGGAAGGGGCGATAGCCGGCCACCGCGTGGAAGAGCGTGCTGCCGAGCCCCCAGACGTCACTGGCGACGCCGGGCTCGCCGGTGTGCGGCGGATCGGCCTGCTCGGGCGCTAGATAGGCGTCGGTGCCGATCGGGTAGCTCAGCGCGGCGGCGTCGGTCGTCGTACGCATCACCGACAGGTCGATCAGCTTCGCTGGTGCGCCCATGATGATGTTGCTCGGCTTGATGTCCAGGTGGACCAGGGCTTCGTGGGCGAAGTAGTGGATCGCGGCCGCCACGTCGATGGCGAGCGGGAGGTACTGGTAGCTCTGCAGGCTGCCGTGCCTCCGGATGAGTGAGGACAGCCGGGGGCCGTCGAGGTGCTCAAGCACCAGATGCGGACGTTCACCCTCGGGCTCCTGGGCCAGCAGCCGGACCACCGATGGGTGCCGAACGGCCTCCAGCATCGCGGCTTCTCGCCGCAGGCCCCGCAGCGTCGACTCGTCCTCGACCTGGTCGGGGCGGACCAGCTTCACCACGACGGGGGCGTAGCAGCGCTCGTCGAAGGCCAGGTAGGCGTCGTAGGCCGAGCCTCCGCCGAGCCGCCGCAAGGCGGTCAGCTCGGCGGAGATCGGGTCGCCCTCCTGCAGCCCCCACGAGGCGGGAGGCGTGTGCTGGGGGTTGGTCATCGGGTCAGCGCCGGCCGCGGGTGTCGTTGCGGCTGCCGTCGTTGGTCTTGTTGACCGACCAGTCGCGAGTGCGGTCGCCACCGTCGCGAGTCCAGTCGCGAGTCTTGTCCGACAGGCTGTAGTCGTGGTCGCGGCTCACCTTGGTGAACCTGCTGTTGGTGTTGTCGTTGGTGGCTCGGCTGTTCCCGGTGTTGGTCCCACCGTTGGTCCGGGTGTGGCCGTTGGTCCGGGTCTTGTCGGCGGTGTCGTCGTCATCGTCGTCGTGGTCGGCGACGAGCACCAGGTCGACGCCGTCGTCGTCTCGCTTGGCGGGGTTGTCGTCGGCGGCGTTGGCGGTCACCTGGGCCAGGCCGAGCAGGCCGGTGGCGAGCAGGCCGATCATCGCGATGGTGCCGGCGGATGCGAGCTTCCTCATCGTTCCTCCTTCGTCGGTCCGGCTCGTTGGCCGGGCATTGGGTGGTCGAGGACTACGTTGCCCACCGGCGGTGAGGCCTCCATGAGTCGTGCATGAGACGCCTCTCATCTGCTCGTGTTCCCGTCCAGGGAGAGGGATGGCAGGATCACCGCCATGACCGCCACCGAGTCCACCTTCACCTCCGCTGCCGACGGCCTCGAGATCGCCACGACGGCGTGGTCCGACACCGCGGCGCCGGTTGGCGCCGCGCAGATTGCCCACGGCCTCGCCGAGCATGCCGCCCGCTATGGCCGCTTGGCCGAGGCCCTCAATGCGGCCGGGTTCTTGGTGTTCGCGACCGACCATCGCGCCCATGGGCGCACCGGCCGGGAGCATCTAGGTGACTTCGGGGCGGCTGGTTTCGACGGCCTGATCAGCGATGTGGCGCAGTACGGCACCGCGATCGCTGCCGAGCACCCGGACCTGCCCGTGTTCCTGCTCGGCCACTCGATGGGCTCGTTCGCGTCACAAGCGGTGATGGTGCGCTATCTCGAGCAGTACGCCGGCGTCGTCCTCTCTGGGTCGACCGCACTGGACGTGCTCGCGAGCGCGCTGGCGAACGCGGACCCGGACGCGCCGGCGGGTCTGGAGGCCTTCAACGTCGGCTTCGAGCACCGCACCGGCTATGAGTGGCTCTCCCGCGACGAGGCGGAGGTCGACAAGTACGTCGCCGACCCGTGGTGCGGCTTCGACCTTCCCGACTCGACCCTCCCGATGCTATTCGGCCCCGCTGCGGAGCTCGCCGACCCCCAGGCACTGGGCCGCATCCGTTCCGACCTGCCGGTGCTGATCGCCTCGGGCAGCGCTGACCCGCTCGCCGGCGGTGGACAGTTGGTCGAGCTGCTCGGCCAGCGTTATCGCGATGCGGGCCTGATCGATGTGACCGTGCGGGTCTACCCGGAGGCGCGGCACGAGATCTTCAACGAGACCAACCGCGACGAGGTCACCGCCGACGTGATCGACTGGCTGCAGGCGCACGTCTGAGCTTGACCAGAGGCGCGGAACGTCAGCCCGGGTGGCCAGCTCAGCCGGGTGAACCGCACCTCGACGGTGAGGTCGGCCACGCCGGGGCCGGAGTAGACGCCCTTGAACGGCGGCACGTCTTGATAGTCCCGGCCGCGGGCAACGACGACATGGTCGGCACCGACCGGGGTCAGGTTGGTCGGGTCGGCAGCAAGCCAGTCGCCGTCCCAGAACTCCACCCAGGCATGGCTCTCGCCGGTGCTGGTCTCGCCGACCTCGGCGTCCCGCTGGGGAGCCAGGTAGCCCGAGACGTTGCGAGCGGGCACGCCGAGCGTGCGCAGCGCGCCGAGGGTGATGTGCGCGAAGTCCTGACACACGCCGGCGCGCGCTAGCCAGGCCTCCTCGCCGCTGCTGTGCACCCCGGTGGCGCCGTGCTGGTAGGTCATCACCTCGTTGACGCGTGCACACAAGGAGTACGCCGCCTCGCGCGGCGTCGCGAGTCCCCGCACGGAGTCGGCCAGCGCTCCCCAGCCGATCGACTCGACGAACGACGGCGGATCGATCCGCTCAACGGTGCTGACCGCCTCGATGTCCAGACGATGGTCCTCCTGGAGCGACTCCATCGCCGTGACATGGGTGCCCCAAATGGTCACGGTAGATGTGGCTCCAGGTCATCGGCCGCACCCTAAGCCGTATGTGTCGCGCCCACGAGGCGAGCATGTCACGGCCAGGTTTTGCGAGGACGCAGTCACCATGACCGGATAGCAGTGCGATCCGAGCGATCGGCCTCTGGTCGTTCCGTCGACCCTCACCTCGATGTGATGGGGACGTAACCGGTCGTCAACACGTTGGACAACTCGTTGAGCAAGGCTGCTGCCCACCGTTGAGACTGCCCATGGTTGAGAAGGGAGCTGACGATGACCGATGACGACCGACTCGTGGTGAGCCTGGCCATGCGCGACCGCCTCGAGGCGCGCAATGCCGAAGGGCTGGTGCGGCTGCTGACCGACCGTGAGGAGCTGCGCGGCGTCTCTGCCCTCGCCGATCAGCTCGGCGACGGCGTGCTGTGGTGCGCGTGAGGTAACCACCCGATCAGTGACAGGGCAGTCCGTGACAGGGCAGTCCGTGACCTGGGACCTCCTACGCTGGAGGGGTGAGTCGGAAGCCGTCAGCCAGCGTCACCGGGGAGACCGCAGCGTCCGTTGACGCCCCGGCAGCCGACCCCGCGGCTCGGCTCACGACTAGTCGCCATCTGGCGCACGTGATGGACGATCTCGCGACCGTGCCCGGCACCCAGGTCGGCGTCGGACTCGATGCGGTGATTGGTCTGATCCCCGGACTCGGCGACCTGATCGGCTCCACCCTGTCGGGCGTGATCGTCTATGACGCCGTGCGCTACCGGGTGCCGGTGCCGAGCCTGGCCCGGATGGGCACCAACCTGATCGTGGATGCGCTCCTTGGGGTGGTGCCGGGGGTGGGCGATCTGCTCGACGTTGCCCACCGGGCGAACCGCAAGAACTACGCGCTGCTGGAGAAGGCGGTCCGCGAGAACCCCGCTCCAGATCCGCCGACAGTGGGCTACATCGTGGCGGCGGTCGCCTTGGTCGTCGTACCCCTGATCCTCGGTGTGGTGATCAGCATCGTCGCCCTGTGGCTCATGCTGCGCTGGATCTTCGGCTGACCCTGCCCAGGGTGCGCGGGCCGAGGAGGAAGGCGCCCAGCACGATCGCGGCGACCACCACGAATGAGATGGCGGTGCCCTGGCCGCTCAGCGCTCGCAGCAGCATGCCGCCCACCAGGGTGCAGCCCCAGACGACCATGCCGGAGCCGAGTCCGCCGCCGGCCCGACCGGCCAACCAGATCAGCACCCAGCCGACGAGCAGTCCGTCCAAGAACGGCCAGGCGGTGTGCCACCAGCCGCCCAGGGACAGATGTTCGCCGTGACTGAGTCGGCCGATGGCGGCGAACAGCGACACCATCAGCACGTCGACCGGGAACCATCTCACCCCCTCAGCATCTCGCGGAGCACTCCCGCTCACGAGGTGGGTCCCGGTTGGACGTGGTGTGCTCAGTAGCGTGGAGGCGTGGCAACGACGCGGGTAGCGCTGGCGCTCGGCTCGGGGGGAGCGCGTGGATATGCACACATCGGGGTGATCCGGGAGCTCCAACGGCGCAACATGGAGGTGGCCGCGGTTTCCGGCGCCTCGATGGGCGCGCTGATCGGTGGGCTGGTGGCGACCGATCGCCTGGAGGACTATGCGACCTGGGTCAGCGGACTACGCCGCTCCGACGTGCTCCGGCTGGTCGACCCAGCCTGGTCGGGGCCGGGAGCGATCTCGGCAGAGCGGGTCCTCGGGGAGATGAACGAGCTGATCGGCGACGTGGCCATCGAAGACCTGCCGATCCCGTTCACGGCGGTGGCTACCGACCTGGTCGCCCGGCGTGAGGTCTGGTTCCAACGAGGGCCCCTCCACGCGGCCATTCGAGCCTCCATCGCGATCCCTGGCGTGATCACCCCGGTGCTCATCAACGGTCGCCTGTTGGTAGACGGCGGCCTGCTCAACCCGGTGCCGATCGAGCCGCTTGCCGGCGCCACCGCCGACCTGACCGTGGCGGTCAGCCTCGCGGGACCTCGTGCGGCGCGGGAGCCTGAGTCGCCGTCCAGGGAGTCCACCGCGCCGCAGCGCTTCGAGGTGTGGCGTGAGCGGCTGCGGCGCACCTTTGCCAGCCTCTCTGGTGGCGAGGAAGCCGACGGGGAGCCCGAGGAAGCCGACACCGGCCCGGGCGGCCACTCGGGCCAGCCGGATCCGGTCGCCGACGGCGACGACCGGTGGACACAGGCTGAGCCTGGATCCACCGATCTCTCGCCTGCTGCGCGCCAGCATCCGGGCGCGCCGACTGCGTTGTCGCACCTCGACGGGCCTCCGGCCCGCCTTCGGCACTCCGCCTTGTCGGCACACCCGTCTGATGACGCTCGCGACGGCGACGACCGGTGGACCCAGGCTGAGGCCGAACGCCGCCGGTGGTGGCGGCTGCGGGCTCGTGAGGCGGAGGAGGCAGCGCCGTCGGCGTTCCAGGAGCTGCCGCCAGGGCTGCGTCTCTCGGATGTGACGGCGCTGTCCTTCGATGCGATGCAGGGGATGATCACCCGCTATCGGATGGCGGGGCTGCCACCCGACCTGTTGGTGACGGTCCCCGTCAGCTCCGCTCGCACGATGGACTTCCACCGTGCCGCGGAGCTGATCGAGCTCGGTGCTGAGCTGACCGGACAGGCTCTCGACGAGGCCGGTTACGGACTGTCGACGGCCTCGACTGATAGGCGCAGGGAGGGGGAGTGACCCGAGTCTTGATCGTCGACGGCGCGAACGTCGTGGGCGCGACGCCCGATGGCTGGTGGAAGGATCGGCCCGGGGCCGCGGCGCGGCTCCACGAGCGACTGTTGGTGGCGGACCTGGTTCATGACGAAGTCGTGTTGGTGCTGGAGGGCCAGGCCAAGGCAGGCGTGCCCGCTGGGCGGGACGCCCACGTCCGCACCGTGCACGCGCCCCGTGACGGCGATGCCGCGATCGTCGCGGCGGCTCGCGGGGCCGGTGAGTCGGGAGCGTCGGTCACGGTCGTCACCGCCGACCGCGCGCTGGCCGCCCGGGTCGCCTCGGTCGACGCCGAGGTGCTCCGCCCCTCCTGGCTGCTCGACCAGCTCGACCGTTGACCCCCTCGATCCGTGGAGAGAGGTCGCGGCCGGGCCGTCGAGTGTTCCAAAACAACATGCCAGGCGCCGTTTCGATGGGCGTTTGCGCCCAATCGATGGGGCCTCGGGCTCCTGCTGGGCCGAAGTGTCCAGTAGACCGGGTACTCAGCACCCATAGGGGCGCGGGAGACGCAAGAAGACCGCACCAGACGCCACCGCACCGCGGAACCGAGCAGCACCAGCAACCCGGCCGTCAACCTCAACTACGGCGGAGCTGACCCGGCGTCGCTGCCTGTCGGTCGCCACCACGAGCGATCAGCCATCAGCCAACGCACCGTTCCGCCGAGGTGTGCCATCCACGGATCAAGACTAAGAGATCCCGCGGGTAGGGCGATGCCTGCGTTCCGCCGCCCCAGCACGCACCTGAGCACCTTCTCCTCACTCGCCGGGCCTCCGGCCCGTCTCCCTCGTCGGCGGCACTCATGCACGCACTGGAACGACGTCTCGCGACGGCAGCCCCTACCCGCGGGGATCTCTATGTCCGACGGCAGCAACCGGGATCAGCGCGCGAGCAGGACGGCGACGAGAGCGAGAGTGGCGGGGACGGTCTGCACCAGGAGGATGCGTCGGCTGACAGTGAGCGCGCCGTAGAGTCCCGCGACCATCACGCAGAGCAGGAAGAAGACGGCGAAGCCGAAGCGCAGGTGCTCGGGGCCGACCAGGCTCCAGATCAGGCCGGCCGCCAAGAAACCGTTGTAGAGACCCTGGTTGGCCGCCAGCGTCTTGGTCTCCTCGGCGAACTCCGCAGTGGTGCCGAAGGCGGCGCGTCCCCGTGGCGAGGTCCATAGCGCCATCTCAAGGACGACGATGTAGCAGTGGACCAGCGCCACCAGGGCGACCAGGATCGAAGCGACGATTGACACCCGCCGATCCTAGGGCCCGCGGCCGTTCCGCGGAATCGGGCTCCGCCCGCGACCTCAGACCAGGCCGTGTTGATGGGCGAAGACGACGACCTGGACCCGATCACGCAAGCCCAGCTTGCGCAAGATGCCCCCGACGTGGGTCTTCACCGTCGATTCGCTCGCGAAGATCTGCTGTCCGATCTCGGCGTTGGACAATCCGCGAGCGATGGCCAGAGCCACCTCACGCTCCTTGTCGGTCAGAGAGAGGTACGCCGCGGGCACCGGCTGCTGGATCCGGAACTGGCCGTCGAGCAGGGTCGCCAGATCTGCCGGAGCGAGCACCGCATTTCCCGTGTGCACAGTGCGGATCGCGTCGGCCAGCATCGCTGGCGTGGCGTCCTTGAGTAGGAATCCGCTGGCGCCATAGCGGATCGCGGTGGCCGCCCGGTCATCGAGGTTGAATGTGGTGAGGACGACGACTCGGACCAGCCGCGTCCGCCGTGCGATCCGCTCGGGTGCGAAGATCTGGCGGGTCGCCTCGACGCCGTCCATCTCGGGCATCCGGATGTCCATCAAGACGACGTCCGGCTCCAGCGCCTCGACGAGCTCGACGGCCTCGCGCCCGTCGCCTGCTTCACCGATGACCTGGAGCCCGTCCTGCGCGTTGAGGATCACAGCGACGCCGGCGCGGAACAGCTCCTGGTCGTCGACCAGAAGCACACCGATGGTCTCGGGCGGCTCGGTCACCGCAGCTCCGCGGAGCGCACCGGAAGCCAGCAGGTCACCGTGAACACGTCACCGTCGGGGCTGCCACGGCGACGCACATCCATCCGGCCGCCCACGGACTCCAGTCGTTGCCGCATCGAGATCAGCCCAAGCCCGGGGTGCGCTGCGCCCGAACCGGGAGTCGGGTGCTCCGACGCCTCAGCCCACAGCGCTCCTCCGTCGACCGGTCGGATCGGCTCGGTGAGCCCCGGCCCGTCATTGACGAGGTTGGCGACCTCCAACCGGAGCTGATCGGGCTGCCACTGGTCGCCCCAGGCCAGCTCGACCCAGATCGGGCCGGTCTGTCGACCGTGCTTGAGGGCGTTCGTGAGCATCTCTTGCAGCACCCGGTAGGACACCTGCTCCAACTCGGGCGGGAGCGGCACCGGCTCGCCGAGCACGCTGAGCCGGACGTCGTTGCCGGCCGCCGCGACCCCGTTGACCAACTCGGTCAGGCCACCCCGAGCCGTCGTGGCGGCGGCCTCGCCGCCGGTCCGACTCAGCACAGCCCGCACATCTCCGAGCGAACGTCGCGCGGAGTCGGCAACGTTGCCCATCGCCTCACGCATCGCCTCGACGTCGCTGTCCGGTCGGGTGCGGGCAGCCTCAGCTTGGGCCAAGATCACCGCGAGCGAATGGCCGACCACGTCGTGGACGTCGCGAGCGAGCTGGGCGTGGCCCTCCTTGAGGGTCGCGATCTCCTGGGCCTGAAGCCGGGCATGCTCGGCGGCGGCGGACCGTGCCTCCGCCTCCGCCTGCCGTCGCTCGGCTGCGGTCTGGGAAGCGCGGGAACGATCCAGCGAGCGCATCGTCAGGCCGACGAACCACGGCAACCCGAGCACCAAGAACAGGATCAGTCCCCACGCCAGCAAAGGCATGGTCAACGCGACCAGATCGGGTGACCCGTAGCGCAGCCCGGTAGCAACGTCGATGAGGTCGTTGGGTGCGCCGGTCCAGAGCAGTCCGAGCATGCCGACGGCCGGGATCGACAACCCACTGAGCCAGACCAGGCTGGTGCTACCGTGCCGCGCCATCCCGTAGGCCACGATGCCGACGGCCGCCTCGACGAGCCATGGCCCAGTCCCGGTGAGCAGTTGGATGACAGCCGCAACCCACATCAGCCCGAAGGCGAGCCACGGGAGGTGCCGGGCGCTGGCGACGGCGATCCCCAGCACCAGCATCAAGATGGTAGGCGCCCACCAGAGGAACGGCGCCCGCGTCAGCACTTCGACCAGGCCGACCAGTGTCACTGCGCCACCAGTGGTGAGGTCGGGCCACCACGCGGCGATTCCGACCGACCCCGGGCGCACGAGACCGGGGGGGCTCGGCGCCGCCATCGGTGTGGTCGGCTCGCTAGTCATGGTCTCCCCTGGTGCTGGCTCAGACACTGATCCTCACCCGTCGGCGCCGGCCGCGCCCCGGGACGTACCCCCGTAGCGTCCCGCGGCGCGCCGACACGAGCGACTTTGCCGGACTCTCATCCCCGCCGCCTCCATCGCAGGTGCCGGTCGGGTCGACTCTGGTGCCGGTCTGCTCGTTCGGCGGGCCGGTGGGTCGGCTACATCTCCTCGTGCGTGTCCGGGTCGCCGCCGAAGAGCCGCCCGTCGGGCCGACCCAGAGCGGTGATCGCGGCCACCTCTTCGTCGGTGAGCTGGAAGCCGAAGACGTCGAGGTTCTGTGCCTGCCGTGCGGGAGTCGCCGACTTCGGGATGGGCAGGGCGCCGAGCTGCACCTGCCAGCGCAGGATCACCTGCCCCGGCGTGACGCCGTACGCCTCGGCGGGACCGGCGACCGCGGGCTCCCCGAACGGTGCCTGCCGCTTGCCTAGCGGGCTCCACGACTCGGTGAGGATGCCCAGCCGCTCGTTCACGGCGCGCTGCTCGACCTGGGGGAAGTAGGGGTGCAGCTCGATCTGGTTGACCGCGGGGGTCACTCCGGTCTCGGCGATGATCCGATCCAGGTGGGCGGGGGTGAAGTTCGAGACGCCGATCGAGCGGACCAGACCCTGCTCCCGCAGATCGATCAGCGCACGCCATGCCTCGACGTATTTGTCCACGCTCGGATTCGGCCAGTGGATGAGGTGCAGGTCGAGATAGTCCAACCCCAGCCGACGCAACGAGTCCTTGGTGGAGGCGACAGCGTCGTCGTAGGCATGGTGGCGACCGGGGATCTTGCTGGTCACCCTGAGCTCCTCACGCGGGAAGCCTGAGCGGCGGATCGCCTCACCGACCGCCTCCTCGTTGCCGTAGTTCACCGCGGTGTCCAGCAGGCGGTAGCCCTGTTCGACGGCGCTCACGACCGCGACGATGCCGTCCTCGCCGTTGAGCGGGTAGGTGCCGAAGCCGATCGCCGGCAGGGTGTGTCCGTCGTTGAGAGTGTGTGTGGGGGTGCCCATGGATCCCACCGTAGTGGGCGCCTCCAGGACGACTGCTAGCCTCGCGCGCCATGAACCGAAGCAGCGACCGGATCAGCGTGCAACGCCTCATCCATGCCCCCGCCTCGGAGATCTTCGATCTGTTGGCCGACCCAGCCAGGCACGCGGAGATCGACGGATCCGGTTGGGTGCGCGAGTCGCGCGGGGGTAGCCGACGGCTGGCCTTGGGCGACCGCTTCGGGATGAACATGGACGCCGGCGTGGGCTACTCCACCCTGAACCAGGTCGTAGAGCTGGAGGAAGACGGGGTCATCGCGTGGCGGACGCTGGCTGGTGGCGCCCTCTCGAAGCTCGTGACCGGACGCACCTGGCGCTACCAGCTCGAGCCGCGCGACGAGGGGACGCTGGTGACCGAGACCTGGGACATCAGCACCGAGCGGCCGCTGTCTCGGCCGTTCGTCCGTCTGCTCGCCTCACGCACCCGGCGGGGGATGGAGGCCACCTTGGAGCGGATCGAGGAGCTCGTCACCTCCGCGTGAGGACGAGCGCCGTGACAGCCACCAGAATGACCACACTCTGCAGGCTGTGCACCGCGATGCCGAACCACGCACTCCTGAACCGCCTGCTCGGCCAGGACAGCCAGAATGTGTCCAGCAACGCGCCGGGGATCACCCACGGCATGTGCAGGTGGTAGACGGCGAACAGCACTCCGTTGGCGACCCAGTCCGCACGGCCGAAGACGCCCCGCATCCGCGGCAGCAGCCAGCCGCGGAACAGCAGCTCCTCACCGAGGACGGTGTTGAGGACGAGCATCACCAGCAGGATTCCCCACCACAACCAGTTGCTGGCGAGGAAGTCGTGACCGGTCGCGGAATCCAAGAAGGTGGCCATGTCTCTGGCGGCCGGATGACTGGCCACCGGGACCGCTTCCTCGGCGGCAAATCCCACTGCGAGGGGGACGACCAGCCACCAGAGTCGACGCGATGGCCGACCCGCCGCCGTGGTGGGCGCGATCAGCCACAGTGCCTGCCGGGTGCTGGCCCATCGCAGGGTGCCTTGCTCGCGGCGAACCAGCCAGGCCACCAACAACGCCTGCCAGGCCAGCCCGACCGTCAGTGCCAGCACCAGCGTGCGGAACCATGCCGGGTCGGCGGCATCGGGGTGGACGATGGCCGGTGCCACCAGCCAGGCCAGGGCGGCCATCGGGAGAGCGGCAGCGGCCCAGACGCCGAGGATCCCGGCGAGCGAATGCTGCCGCATCAGCGGAGGTGAATCCTGTGCAGGTGAGTGGGCGGACATGACTTGTAGCCTGGCGATCGGAGTGGGTACGCCGCGTCGGGGCTGACCCTGGCCGGCCCCCCGGTCATCCCGGACACATCCCGACCGGCCCACCCCGAGCGCCGAGAGGGGACCAACGATGGCCAACATCACTGACAGCATCAAGCAGTTCCTCGACGACCTGGAGATCGAGCGACACGTCACCGAGGCGACCGGACTCGCTGAGGACACGGTTGTCAAGGCACTGGAGAAGGTCGGCGACTTCGCGCACGACCACGAGGACGGCCTCGAGGAGTGGCTGGACAAGGCCGGCACTGCGATCGACGAGCGCACCGAGGGCCGCTACTCCGAAGCGTGGGACAAGGTGCGCGACGGCATCACGACCGCCTGGGCGAAGCTTGCCGAGCAGCGCGCCAACGAGGCCGAGATCACCGAGCTCCCGCTCGCCGCACCCGACGAGCCGAGTCAGCCGGAGCCAGAGGAGTAGCCGGCACGATCAGTCGGCCGGCGGGAACTCCCGCTCGGCGCGCTCGGCGATCTTCTTCATCAGGTAGCCGTCGAAGGATGCACCGACCGCGCCGCCGACCAGCGGGACACCCTTGCCCAGTCGGGTCAGCACGCTGTCGCCGAGGGTGCGCAGCAGTCGGAAGGCGACCGCCTTGTTGACGAGTACGACGGCGGCCGGGGGCATCCGTCGGGTCGCCAGGGAGGCGAGTCGGCCACCACCCGTGCTCAGACCGGCCTTGGCGAGCACGTCGTCGGCGTCCGCGCCCGAGAGGGTGAGCAGCACCGCCATCCGCACGCGTTGGTCGGCGACGTCGTAACCGCGCAGTACCGCGACAGCACCGACCAGACGGGCGGCCTGGACGTAGAACTCCAGCACGTTGGCCGGCAGCGCGACCGGAAGCGTGACGAATCCGCCAACACCTGTCGCGAATCCGCCGACCCCTGCGCCGAGGACGTGGGAGCGCGTCACCTTCTTGATGGCCGCAGCCACCGAGGAGGTCTCTGCGCGGGCCTTGGCCGCGACCTCGGCGGCGGAGTCGTAGGGCCCGAAGCCGTCCAGGCCACGGTCGAGCACCTGCTGGATGAGTCGGGTGAGCATGCCCTGGTCGGCGTCGTGCGCCGCCTCGAGTGCGGTCCGTGCCCTCGCCTCGTCCGATCCCATGGCACCTCCCCGTTGGCCGCTCACCCGGATGGGGCGGTCCGACCCATGATGCCAGGACGGTGGGCGGGCCGGCCTGGGACCGACCCGCCCCGGTGGGGTCTGCGAGCTACTCCAACGTGGCGACCACGGTCCCCTGAACCACCTCGCTGCCTTCGGCGACGGTCAGCCTGATCATGCCGGCGGCCGGTGCGGCCACCTCGGCGTCGACCTTGTCCATCTGCACGTCGGCGAGCAGCTGGCCCTCGGCGACGGCGTCACCGTCAACGACGTACCAGGTGGCGAGCACTCCGGTGGCTTCCGGGTTGTCCTGGCTCATCACCGGGAAGACCACGTCGGTCATCCCAGCGCCCTCCGGATGGCAGCCTCGATCCGGTCGTGCCGCGGCAGCACGGCGTACTCCAGCGCGTGCGCGTAGGGGATCGGCACGTCGGGCACGGCGACTCGTTGCGGTGCGGTCCGGAACAGCCCGGGGTCGGTCTCGGCCACCGAGGCGATCACCTCGCCGGTCATCCCGAAGGACTGGTAGTCCTCGTCGACCACGACCAGCCGGCCGGTCTTGGCGACCGACGCCAAGATCGCCTCCCGGTCCATCGGGACCAGGGAGCGCAGGTCGAGCACCTCGACGTCGATGCCGTCCGCGGCGAGCTTGTCGGCCACGTCGAGAGCGTGGTGCACCGAGAGCGAGATGGTGACCACGGTGACGTCGCTACCCTCCCGGGCGACCCGAGCCTTGCCGATCGGCACGACGTAGTCGCCCTCGGGCACGACGTCCACGGTGCGGGGGTTCTTCGCCATCCAAGGCAACCCCATGACCCCCTTGTGGAACATGTAGACCACGGGCGAGTCGTCCCGGATCGCGGCTGTCATCAGACCCTTGGCATCGGCCGGCGACGACGGCACGACCACCTTCATGCCCGGCAGGTGCGCAAAGAGCCCCCACAGGCATTGGGAGTGCTGGGCGCCGTCGGAGTAGCCTCCGCCGACCGCGGTGGTGAGCACCATCGGGACCTTGACGTTGCCGCCGGACTCGAAGCTGATCTTGGCCATGTGGTTGTAGATCTGGTCCAGGCAGACCCCCATGAAGTCGACGAACATCAGCTCGGCGATGGGCCGCATGCCTTCGGTCGCGGCACCGACGGCTAGGCCGATGAAGCCGGTCTCCGAGATCGGGGTGTCGATGACCCGGTCCGGGCCGAATTGGTCGAGCAGCCCGGTCGTGGAGGAGAAGATGCCGCCGTAGGCGCCGACGTCCTCGCCGAGATAGACGACCTCGGGGTTGGCCTCCATCTCCTGGGCGATGGCCTCGACCATGGCCTTGGAGGTGTTCAGGCGGCGGGTGGTGGGTGCTGATTCGGTGATGGTCATCGTCGGCTCCTCAGGCGAACACGTAGTCGAGCGCGGTGGCGGGATCGGGGACCGGACTGGCCTTGGCGAACTCGATGGCGGCCTCGACGCGCTCACTCGCGGCTGCCTTGGCAGCCTCGATCGCGGCCTCGTCGAGCACGCCGTCGGCGGTCAGCGCGTCGGCGTACTTCGGGATCGGGTCATACGACGGCACCTCGGCGAGGTCGGCTCGGTAGCCCTGGGCGTCGCCCTCGAAGTGCCCCCAGAGCCGGACTGTGTGCACCTCGATCAGGCTGGGTCCCTCACCGGCCCGGGCCCGGCGGACGGCGCGCTCGGCTGCGGCGTACACCCCCTCGACGCCGTTGTCCTCGACGCGTTCGCCCGGGATGCCGTAGGCAGCCGCCCGGTCCGCGTTGGACGAGATGGCGGTCGAGTCGTCGCGAGGCACGGAGATCGCCCAGTCGTTGTCCTCGACGACGAAGACGACGGGGAGCTGCCACAGGGCAGCCAGGTTGAG
>JBDHZT010000005.1:0-64015 GCA_039811985.1 Nocardioidaceae bacterium
CCCGACCTGGTGGACAACCCGTTGATCTTCCCCGACGGCTCGATCAACGAAGTGAGCTACCTCTTCCCGAATCTGCCGATCGAGATGTTCGACCGGGTCTCGCAGAGCTTCGCAGAGATCGCCGGGACCTAGCGACCACATCGAGCGAGTCCGCTCGCGGAAAGGACCTGCGGGCCACTACGTTGAGGACATCTCGTTTCTCGACCACAGGAGTCTGCGATGTCGATGAACCCGCCTCCCCCCCCCCCCCCCCCCCCACCTCCTCCGCCGCCATCTTCGGCTGGAGCCAGTCCGACCGGCTACAGCGCGGGCCAGGCCTGGAGCTACGGCTGGAACAAGTTCACCAAGCACCTAGGCCAGATCATGGTCGCCGTGATCGTGCTGGTGGCCGTGATGCTGGTTCTGCAGGGCATCGGCTTCTTCATCGCGAGAGCGGTGTCTTGCGACCCGACCGCGACCTTGACGGACAACGGCATCCGGGTCGAGACCTGCAACCGGGGCTTCTTCAGCGCCGGCAACATCGTGCAGTGGCTGTTCAGTCTGCTGTCGTGGATCGTCTCGTTCGTCATCAGCGCCGGCCTGGTCCGCGGTGCGCTCACCATCGTGGACGGTCGTGACCTCGACCCGAAGACACTGCTGACCCCACACCGGCTGCCCGAGGTGATCGTCGCCTCGATCCTGACCAGCATCGCCACTTTCATCGGGTTGGCGCTGTGCGTCATCCCGGGTCTGATCATCTCGTTCTTGTTGTCCTACACGCTCTACTTCTTGATGGACCGTGACGACATGAGCGTCGGCGACGCGATCAGGGCCAGCTTCGAGTTCACCACGAAGAATCTCGGCAACGTGGTGCTCTGGTTCCTGCTCAGTCTCGTGACCGCCATCGTCGGTGCACTGTTGTGCGGCATCGGCCTGCTCGCGGCGATTCCGGTCATCCTGATCGGCACGGCGTACACCTACCGCAGCCTCAGCGGGCGGCCCGTCGCCCCCTGATCGGTGAGCCGAAGCATCACTCACAGCCACCCCCCGCCCTAGGGTTGGGGGGTGGCTGTTGTTCCAACCCTGCGACCCGCCGGACCCGAGGACGTCGAGGTGGTCGCAGCGGTGTTCCACCGCGGCTGGCACGATGCGCACCCCGGTCTGGTCCCCGACGGCCTCACCGAGCGGCGTACTCCTGAGTCGTTCCTCGAGCGGGTCACGCGCCGCATCGTCGAGACCGAGGAGACGACGGTCGCCGAGGTCGACGGCCGGATCGCCGGGTTCATCATGGTGCACGACGACGAGGCCGAGCAGGTCTACGTCGACCGGGACTTCCGGGGCACCGGGGTCGCCGCGCTCCTCCTGACCGAGGCCGAACGGCAGGTCGCCGAGGCGGGGCACGAGGTTGCCTGGCTCGCGGTCGTGCGCGGGAACGAGCGCGCGCAGGCGTTCTACGCCAAGCAGGGCTGGGTGGACGACGGTGACGTGGACTATCAGGTCACGGCGCTCGGCGAGCAGTTCGTCTCCCCGTGCCGGCGCTACGTCAAACGGGTCCGGTGACGCGTGCGGGTCATCGTCGTGGGCGCGGGCGCCTGGGGACTGTCCGCCGCAGCCGAGCTCGCCCGACGGGGCCACCGAGTGACCCTGGTCGACCGCTACGGCCCCGGCAACTCGTTGTCGTCATCGAGCGGCCCGACGCGGCTGTGGCGGATCGCCGACCCCCTCCCTGCTGCGGTGCGTCTTGGCCGGCGCAGTGTCGCGGCAATGGACCGGCTCTCGCGTGAGGGCAGTGCGGAGCTGCGGGTGCAGCAGGGGATGCTCTGGCGAGACACCGAGGCAGCGCTCACCGAGCTCAAGGTGGTGCTCGACACCGAGCGGGTCGAGCTCACCGAGGTGGACGCCGATGATGTGGGGCGCTTCCTGCCGATCCTGCGACCCGACCACCGGCCGGCGCTGTGGCTCCCGGAGGCAGGCTCGCTGCTGTCGGGCGCCCTCTTGGCGACCTACCAGCGGATTCTCGCCCAGCACGGGGCAGAAACGATGTACGGCGGTGAGGTCGCCTCGGTCGACCCCGACGCCGTTCCCGTCAGGGTGAGCCTCACCGACGGTCGCAGGCTTACGGCCGATCGGGTGGTGCTGTGCCCCGGACCGGGCGCCCCCGCGTTGCTGGGGTGCCTCGGCTTGGAGGTGCCGTTGCAGCCGTTTGCCGAGCAGGTCGTCCACCTCGGCGACGGGGGCGCCTCAGATCGGTACGACGACCTGCCCTGCCTGATCGACGGCCCGACCGAGACGGACCCGGCGGTGTATGCCATGCCCACGCCGGGTGTCGGCTACAAGATCGGTCTGGACGATCCACTTCGTGCGCTCACCACCGCTGACGTCGACCGGACCCCCCATCCCGGGCTCACAGTGCGAATCAGCGACTATGCCCGGCGGGCCATGCCGAGGCTGGGCACCTCCCTGGTGGACGAGCTCGTCTGCTCGTGGACCGACTCCCCCGACGGATGGTTCGTCGTCGACCGCGTCGGCGGCGCCGTGCTGGCATGCGGCGACTCGGGCAAGGGTTTCAAGTACTCCGCCGCTATGGGCGAGGTCCTGTCGGACCTGGCCGAGGACGCCGAGCCCCACCCCGACGTGGCAGCGATGTCGGCGACCCGGTTCGCCGAGACCTCACGGCCCGACGCATGGACACCCACGGCGCTCGGGGCGGGCTGACCCCCTGAGCAGTCCGGGATCTGAGACCGGCGGTTGACCGACCCGACTGGGGAAGGTCGACTAGAGCAATTCATCAGATGACTCAGAGGACTCAGATGTTTGAGCCGGGACAGTCGCGTGCGGACGCGGTGGCGCAGGAGATGCTCGCCCGTCTTCTCGACGGTGGGCTGGCTGCCGAACGGCGGCTACCGCCCGAGCCCACCCTGGCCGAGATGTTCGGCGTCAGCCGGCTCACCGTGCGCGAGGCGGTCAAGCTGATGGCGGCTCGGGGCGTGCTCGAGGTCCGCCAGGGCTCAGGCACCACGGTGCGACCGATCGAGGACTGGACCTTACTCGACCCCTACGTCTTACTAGCCCGCGCCCGCTACGACGAGGATGCTGCACTCGAACTGGCCCGCAACTTCCTGGAGGCGCGACGGACCATCGAGTCCAGCGTCGCTCGCCTTGCCACGCCCAGGATCGACGAGGCCACCCTGGCTGCACTCGCCGACGACCTGGACCAGATGCGCGAGGCGAGCGACGGAACTCCGGACGTCTCCTCCTTCGTGGATGCCGACATCGAGTTCCACCACCGGATCATGCAGTCTGCCCGCAACGCCTTCCTCGGAGTGATGTTCGATCCATTCGCCGACATCTTGCACCTGACCCGGACCCAGACCTCCGTGCATGCTCCGATTCGGGCTCACGCCATCCGCGACCACCAGAAGATTCTGGATGCGCTGCGGTCCGGCGACCCGCGTCTGGCCGAAGAGGCCATGAACGAACACCTGCTGCAGACCGAGCGGGACGTCGACACCTACGTAGGTGGTCCCCTTGCGCTTCTCCTGACCGCCGATCCCGTCGGCGGACGCACCCAACGCCGGCGAAGGAGCCGATGAATGACCCTGGACCACGAGGAGATCGCCTACCTGCCCGCCACTGAGGTGCTGGCTGCGTTCCGACGGGAGGACCTGACACCGGTGGACTATCTCGGCGTCCTGCTCGAGCGCATCCAAGACGCTGCCGACATCAACGCATTCGCTGCGGTCTACACCGACGACGCCATGGCCGAAGCGGAGCGGGCGACCGAGGTCTACCGCGCGCGTCCCGAACAGGCTCGGCGACTGGAGGGGCTGCCGGTCGCGATCAAGGACGAGACGCCGGTCGCTGGTCGGGTGACCACCGAGGGCACCCTGCTCCATGACGGTCACCTCGACGATGAGGACGCGGTGGTCGTGGCTCGAATGCGGCAGGCGGGGGCGATCGTCTTCGCACGCACGACGACACCGGAGTTCTGCGTGGCCCCGTTCACCCACTCCCGGGTCTGGGGTGTGACCCGCAACCCTTGGAGCCGAGAGTTCAGCCCCGGTGGCTCTTCCGGTGGCGCTGGCGCAGCGCTATCGGCCGGGCTCACTCCGATCGCAGACGGCTCCGACATCGGCGGCAGCATCCGGATCCCAGCCAGCTTCTGCGGCGTCGTCGGCTACAAGCCCCCATACGGCCGCGTCCCGGGTGTGCCGCCGTACAACCTCGACCACTACTGCCACCAAGGACCCATGGCCCGTACGGTCGCCGATTGCGCGCTGCTGGCCGACGTGATGGCCGGGCCGGACCCTCTCGACCCGGCCACGGTGCCGGGGACGGTCACCGTCAGCGGCGCGACTGCCGATCTGTCGAGCCTCCGGATCGCGGTCAGCGAGGACCTCGGAGGGTTCGATGTCGACGACGAGATCCGCGCAGCCGTCCAGACTGCAGCGCACCGGTTCGCCGACCTCGGCGCGACCGTGACCCCGGTCGATGTCGGCTGGACCTTCGACCAGGTGCAACAGGCCGCGCGGGCGCACTTCGGTGGCATCTTCGGCGCCCAGGTCCGCGAGTACGCAACCCAGCACGGCGACCGCCTGACGGCCTACGCCAAGGATTTCCCTCGTGTGCTGCCCGACGAACCCAGTGCCTACCTGCACGGCCTGGAGATCGAGTCCGAGATCCACGCGGGCCTGGCAGAGATCTACGCCGACCACGACCTGCTCATCGCGCCGGCCCTGGCCACCACCGGGTTCATTGCCGGTGAGGACTACGTGGACACCCGCCCTGGGGCCAACGGCCGGGAGGTGGACCACTTCATGGACACCTTGCCCACCCTCGTCTTCAACATCGCCTCACGCTGCCCCGTGCTGGTAGTCCCGGTGGCGCGCGCCAGCAACGGCGTGCCGATCGGCATCCAGATCGCCGGTCGGCCGTACGACGACCCGACTGTCTTCGCTGCGGCCGCCGCCTTCGAGCGACAGCAGCCCTGGTACGCCTCCCCCGCGCACCGCCCGACGCTTCCACACGACAGGACCGCCCGATGACCTTCACCGCTGACGACCTCGCTGGCTTCGTGCTCGCCGAGAAGGCACGGGAGCGGGAGAAGCCCTTCGAGCTGCCGTTCACCCGAGAGGAGTACGCCGCCCGCCAGGCGCGGACCCGGACGATGGCGGCGGAGGCGGGCATCGACCTGCTGCTGGTCACCTCGCCGGAAGGCATCGCCTGGTTGACCGGGCATGCGCTGCGCTGGAACAAGGCCCAGTCGACCACCTCCTGGCCGGGTGTGCAGGCCGTGGCCCTACATGTGGACCATGACCAGCCGATCCTGTTCGAAACGGCCGAGCACGAGTTGATGATCGCCACCCGCTCCGCGGTGGAGGACTACCGCCTCTCTGCGGACGAGTCGCTGGCAGGCATGCTCGGCCTGGTCTTCGGCGAGCTCGGCAAGAGCGGCTGGCTGGGTGGGACGGTCGGAGTGGAGCGATGGAGCTACATCCCCAACCGAGCGGTCGGAGTCGCCGTCGAGCAACGCCTGATCGACGCCGGTTGCACCGTGGTCGACGCGAGCCTGATGGTGCGCGCCGCCCGCCGACGCAAGTCCGCTCAGGAACTCGTCTACATCGAGCAGGCGGCCCGGGTCTGCGACGCCGGCCTCGCCGCACTCGAGCAGGCCATCGGACCGGGCGTCACCGAGATCGAGCTCTGGTCGGAGATGATGCGCGGCATGGTGGCCGCCGGCGGTGAACCCGCCGCGCTGCATGAGACGGTCGCCATTGGACCGGTCGACCTCGGACACGCCTTCTCCGGGCACCGGGCCCTGCGACCGGGCGACTACGTCTGGGCCGACCCGTGCGGAGTGGTCAACCACTACCACGCCAACGTCGCGACGACCTGGTACCTCGGCGAGGCCCCACCCGAAGCATTGCGCATCAGCGAGATCCAAGCGGGTGGCTTCGATGCCCTCGCGGCGTGCGCCCGCGCGGGCGTCACCGTCCAAGAGGTCAACCACACGCTGCTCGACTACTACCAGCAGGCCGGAGTCTGGTCCGTCCACAACTGGACCGGCGGCTATGAGCTGGGTATCGCCTTCCCGCCCGACTGGGTCGGCGAGTTCCTATTCAGCCTCGACGACCCCGATGCGCCGGGAGTCTTCGAGGACGGTTTGGTCACCAACTTCGAGAGCGTCGTCAACTTTGCCATGATCGACACCGTCGTCTTTGAGACCGACGGCATCCGTTTCCTCTCGGGACGGCCCCACCAGGTCAATGTCGTCGGCTGACTCTCTGCCCGCCATCGCCCTGAATGCGGTGTCGAAGACCTATCCCGGTGCCGTCCAAGCTGCCGTCACCGCCGTGGACCTCGAGATCGGCGAGGGCGAGTTCTTCTCCCTGCTCGGGCCGTCCGGCTGCGGGAAGACGACGCTGCTCCGAATGATCGCGGGCTTCGAGGAGCCGTCCGCGGGACACATCCACCTCCATGGTCGAGACGTCACCCGGGAGCCACCCAACCGACGAGAGGTCAACCTCGTCTTCCAGCACTACGCACTCTTCCCTCACCTCTCCGTCGGTGAGAACGTCGCCTTCGGACTCAAACGCAAGCGAGTGCCGAGAGAGGAGATTCGCAGCCGCGTCGAGGAGGCCCTCCGGCTCGTCGAGCTCGGCCAGTCGGTGGACCGGAAGCCTCGCCAGCTCTCGGGCGGCCAGCAGCAGCGCGTCGCCCTCGCCCGCGCCCTGGTCAACCGACCGCGAGCACTCCTCCTCGACGAACCCCTGGCCGCCTTGGACCTGAAGTTGCGGCACGCGATGCAGGAGGAGCTCAAGCGCATCCAGGCCGAGGTCGGCATCACCTTCGTCTTCGTCACCCATGATCAGACCGAAGCGATGGCACTCTCCGATCGGATCGCCGTCATGGACAACGGCCGACTCGTCCAGGTCGGCACCCCCCGGGAGCTCTACAACCGTCCCGCGACCGAGTTCGTCGCCAACTTCATCGGCGCATCGACCACCCTCGTAGGACGGGTCGCGGCCGACGGTCGCGTCGCCGTACTCCCCAGCCAGGACCGGATCACCCTGCCCGAGAGCGCACCTGTCGGCACCGAGGTGGCCGTCGCGATCCGACCCGAGCGGATCACCCTGACGCCGGGCGACCAACCTGGCGACGCAGCAGCCGCGCTGCTCGGGACCGTCACGGACAGCGAGTTCCTGGGTCCCATCGCTCAATACACCGTCGCTCTCCGCGACGGCACCCGGATCAGGGTCACCGACTCCCTGCCCGACACCACGACCATGCCCACGCAGACCGGGACACCCGTGGTGCTGTCCTGGCCACCGCACGTCGCGGCGATCCTGCGCAACCGACCACAACCCGACCAGGAGGCGGAGCAACGATGACCCCTGCGAACCCCGGCGCACGCCGGCTCGTGCGACCGACAACCACAGTCCTGACCCGGCGAGGTCTGCTCGGAGGTGCTGCCGGTCTGCTCGCGCTCAGCGCGTGCGGCAACGAGGCGACCAAGCCGAGCACCAAGACGGCGAGCAGCCTCAAGCCCGACGGCGATCTCAACCTGTTCACCTACGCCGACTACGTGCCCAAGAAGGTGCTCTCCGGCTTCGAGGAGACCTATGGAGTCAAGGTCAACCAGACCTACTTCTCCACCGGGGAGGAGATGATCGCGAAGCTGGTCGCCAAGCAGCCCTTCGACATCGCGTTCGCGCCCTCGGAGCGGATCCATCGGATGGTCCAAGCAGGGCTGCTCCAGCGCGTCGACCACGACGCGATGAAGAACTACGACGAAGTGCTCCCAGCCTTCCACACCCCGCCCTACAACCCCGGCGACGATGCTGCCAACAAGGAGATCGCGCCCTACGTCGGAGCGCCGTACGCCACCGGAGGCGTCGGTCTTGCCTGGCGCAAGGACCGGGTCACCAAGATGACCGGCAGCTTCAACGACCTCTGGGATGCCACCGAGGCCGACGGTCACATCTATCTGTGGGACGACCTGGTCATCACCATGCAGATGACGCTGGTGCACCTCGGCATCAAACCGTCGGAGGCGACCCAAGACGACCTCGACCAGGCCGCGGAGAGCATCCGAGGGATCCGGGCCAAGCTCGGCGGCTTCTCCGGAGTCGACACCCAGATGATCCAGAACGGTCAAGCCTGGCTGACACCCGCCTATGCCGGCGACATGTTCCTCGTGCTCAGCTCCGTCTCCGATCCCGACAACTGGGGCTTCCAGATGAACAAGGAGAGCGCTCTCTTCAACGCCGACAACATGGTGGTTCCCGCGACCTCTGAGCATCCGGGCACGGCGTTGACCTTCATCGACTACATCCTCCGGCCCGACGTGATGAAGAAGGTCGTCAACTACATCGGGTATCCCATCCCCACCACGACCGGCATGGCGACCTACCAGAAGCTGACCCAGGCCTACCCCTGGCTGGCCTTCGACGACGCTCTGTTCGAGCAGCCCGACCAGTGGATCACACCGATCCCCGACGACGAGTTCGCGATGTGGCAGAAGGCCTGGGCCAAGGCCAAGCTCGACTGACCGATGAGTGCTCGCACGCTGCCCTGGCGCCTGGCTGCCCTCCCCGGGACAGCCTGGTTGGTGCTGCTCTATGTCGTGCCGCTCGGGCTGTTGGTCGCCGCGGCCTTCTCGCAGCCCGACATCGTCGGCCACCCCGTCTTCGGCGCGTGGACCCGCTCCAACTTCGATGCTGTCTTCTCGTCGATGTACGGCCGAGTGCTGTGGCGGACCTTGTGGGTCTCGGCGCTCACCTCGGTGGCCTGCCTGATCGTCGGCTACTGCGTTGCCTACACGATCAGCACGTACGGCGGCCGTTTCAAGACACTGCTCGTCGCCGCCGTGCTCTTGCCGTGGCTGGTGGACTATCTGATCCGGATCTATGCCTGGCTCCAGCTGCTTTCCGACGACGGCCCGTTCGTGCGGTTGGCGCATCAGCTCAACGTCCTGCCCGAACACACCTCACTGCTCGGGACGCAGACGGCGGTGATCATCGGGCTGGTCTACAACTTCCTGCCCTTCGCGGTGCTCCCGATCTTCACCGCGCTGGAAGGAATCGACCGTAGCCAGATCGAGGCGGCTCGGGACCTGTTCGCCACTCCGTCCGGCGCGTTCCGTTTCGTGGTCCTCCCGGCCACCCTGGCAGGCTGCGTGTCCGCGTTCATGATCGTCTTCCTCCTGACCTTCGGGGACTTCGCGACCGCGCAGGTGCTCGGCGGACCCGGCCAGATCATGCTCGGGCAGGTGATCCAAGACGAGTTCACCGGCGTCGGCCTCCTGCCCGCCGGCGCCGCCACCACCTGCCAAGTCCTGGTGGTGGTGATCCTCCTGCTGGGTGGGCTCAGCTGGGCATCTTCACGGTTGGAGAGGAGGTTCGGCTCATGACTCGTCGGTTCCCCTGGCTTCTGGTCATCATTACGGGCCTGGTCTTCGCCTTTCTCTATGTGCCGATCGTCAACGTGGTGGTCTTCTCCTTCAACTCCACCCGTTCGATCGCGAGCTTCTCCGCGCCCAGCCTGCATTGGTATCGGACCGTCCTGGACAACCAGGACCTCCTCGCCTCGATCTGGCTGAGTATCAGGATCGCAACGGTCTGCGGCCTGGTCTCGGTCCTCATCGGCACCCTGCTAGCGCTCGGGCTCGCCAGAATGGGTCGACGTGAGGCAGCCGCACCCCAACTGATCCTGGGGTTGACCTTCACCACCCCGGAGATCGCGATGGGCGTCTCGATGCTGATGCTGTTCACGGCGCTCGGCACGGCGACCTCCGGCATCACCGTCACCATCGCCCACATCACCTTCTCCCTCGCCTACGTCGTCTTCGTGGTGAGGGCGCGGTTGAGCGGTCTGCGCACCGATATCGAGGAGGCCGCCCGTGACCTCGGGGCGACGCAGTTCGGTGTGCTGCGACTGGTCATCCTGCCTCAGTTGTGGCCAGCGATGGCGGTCTCGTTCATCGTGGTCTTCCTCCTGTCCTTCGACGACTTCGTCGTCTCCTTCTTCACCACCGGGGTCGGCACTCCCCCGTTGCCGGTGCACATCTACGGGATGCTCAAGCGAGGCATCACGCCAGAGGTGAACGCCATCGGCACGCTCATGCTGGTCGCTGCCCTCGTGCTGGCCGGCGTCGGCTACTACTTCTCCGCCCGCTCGGGCCGCCCGGCGGCCATCCTGTCCGCCGCCACCCGCAATGCCGAGGCGCTGGACGACTGACAGCTCCGCACGCTCGCATCAGCAGGCATCAGCTGGCATCAGCTGGCATCAGCTGGCATCAGCTGGCATCAGCGTGATCGTCTCTTAGCATCAGACTGACGCAGCGCCCTGCGCACCGCATCAAGGGCGTCTTCGTCAGGCGGGAGCCAGTCGACGGTGTCTAGTTCAGCGGGGTGAAGCCAACGCAGCTGGTCGTGGTCTACGCTGGCGCACGGTTCACCGCTGACGAGGGAGGCGAGGTAGAGACGGAGCTCCAGACCCGGCGAGATGGGCCAGACCGGCTCGTCACCACCGATCTCGTCGACGATCGTGATCTCGACACCCAGCTCCTCGTGCACCTCACGAACAAGCGCGGCACGCAGCTCCTCACCAGGCTCGACCTTCCCACCGGGGAACTCCCACTGTCCCGCCAGCTCCCGCGGTCTGATTCGCCGCGCCGCTAGCACGTGCCCGTCGGCAACGATCACCGCGCCGACCACCGTCTGCGGGTGCGGAGCGGCCACCGCTCCTCGGCGGGTCAGCTGCAGATCACCCCATTCGTTCACTCCTGCGTCGACGAATCCCGCACGCCGAGCAAGGGCCAGGCTCGGGGCGTTGGCGGCGCCGATCGCAACCGAGAAGGTCATGCCTGGGCGGCTGGTCGTGAGCTTCTCGAGCGCGGCCAAGGCATGACCGCGACGTCGTACCTCGGGTGCCACGAAGTAGGCGAGCCCGACGGTGCTGTCCTCGGGATTGTGGTCGGCGTCGACGAAACCGACGCGGTGCTCACCGGAGCAGATCATCAACACCTCACGCTGCTCACCGAGCAGCGGCGGCAGCACCGTAGTGGCACGGCCGTAGAAGCCCCCGAACTCCGCCATCGCCACCGGACAGGACCGCACCGCCGACTCGATCCACAGCAGATCCTCCGTGGTCGCGGGCCGGAGCTCGACATCCATCCCGCCACAGTAGGGCCGCCCGACAGGTCAGGAGCCTTGCGCCTCCCGCCATGAGCGGAACAGCCGCCACACCCCTAGAAGGGCGATGGCGGCGCCGCAGCCGCCGACGACGACGCCGATGAAGAGGCCGAGCTGGATCGGACTGAGTGCGTCCGGATCGTCGCCCGGGCCCATCGCGGTGCCGACCAGGAAGCCGAAGAGCGGCGCCAGGACGGCGAGGACCGCACCGAGCACGGTGAGCCAGAAGCCGGGAACGGTGGGCTCGAGGACGACCCGTCGACCGGGCTGGGGCGACGTGGTGGTCTCGTTGGTCTCGCTGGCGTTCACCGGTCTGTCCCTTCGTCGGAGGATGGGTGCTGGTCGATGGCGGCCAGGAACGGTCGCACGATGTCCATCGGCAGCGGGAACACGACCGTCGAGTTCTGATCCGCCCCGAGCTCGAGCAGCGTCTGCAGATAGCGAAGCTGCAGCGACGCCGGGCTCTCGCTCAACGTGATTGCGGCGTCGCGCAGCTCCTCTGAGGCCTGCAGCTCACCGCGGGCGCTGATCACCTTCGCCCGGCGCTCCCGCTCCGCCTCGGCCTCTCGCGCCATCGCCCGCTGCATCATCTCGGGAATCTCGACGTCCTTGATCTCGACGACCTGGGCCTCGACGCCCCACGGCTTCGTCTGCTGCGCGATCGAGCTGGTCAGGTCCTCGTTCAGATCCGCGCGGTGCGCCAGCAGCGTGTCCAGGTCGGCACGACCCACGACTGAGCGAAGCGTCGTCTGCGCGATCTGGGAGGTCGCGACCGCGTGGTTCTCGACCGCCATCACCGACAGCACCGGATCGGTCACCCGGAACAGCACCACCGCGTTCACACGGGCGGTGACGTTGTCCCGGGTGATCACCTCCTGCGGCGGGATGGTCAGGGTGATCACCCGCAGGTCGGCGCGGACCAGAGTGTCCAGCCCCGGGATCACGAAGATCGGGCCGGGACCCAGCGGTCCTCGCAACCGGCCGAGCCGGAAGACCACGGCACGCTCGTACTCCCTGATGAACCGCAGGCCGGCCACCAAGACCCCCACCACGGCCAACAGCACGACGACGACGAGCACCACGATCGGGATCATCGGGGTCTCCTCGGTCCGGTGCTCGACTCTGCTGCTGACAGCCGGTCGGAGCGGTACGTCGTCCGCCGGGCGGCGTGCCGTCTGGCCACCTCCTGACGGTCGGCGACGTTCTCGTCGGGGCTGCGGGTGAGGATCCCGGTCGGGTCGGCAGGGGTCCGGCGCAGATGGGACCAGAGCGGCAGCGAGGCCAGCGCGATCATGCAGGTCGCCGCGACCAGCATCCCGGTCTCGACCGCCCCCCGGCCGGTCAGCACGGTGGCGGCCGGCCACGCCAACGCCATCAGCGAGACCGCGCAGGCGATCCCCCGATGGAAGCGGGCGGACTCTGAGGCCGGCCACGGATCGACATGGCGCTGGATCTCCCGGCCGCTGTCGGAGGTGGTGCACTGGTCGCGGACCGGGCAGGAGTTGCACACCGTCGGGCTGCCCCGATAGCGCATCACCCGGTTGTCGGGGTCGAAGGACTGCGGCCACAGCCACTGGTCCTCCGGGCAGATCCAGGCGTCATGGTCGGGGTGGTAGACGAAGCCGCCACTGCGCTGGCGCGTCACGGCGGTGGCGGCCCTCCGAGCCAGTAGGTCGATGGCATAGGCCACGGCCAGCAGCACGACCGCGTAGCCGAGCGCGAAGCCGGTGGCCGGGCTGATCACCACGGTGACATCACCGATCAGTCCTCCACGGTGCCGGCGCGGGCCAGACCGGTCCGGTCGGTGTGGGCCAACTCGTGCTCGACGACGAACAACGTCTCGGGCTCCATCTCGTGGGTGGTCGCCTTGATCGCGTAGCGCACGCCGAGCCAGGTGATCCACAAGAAGGGCAGGATCCCGCCGACGATGAACACCACGTCGCCGGGCAGTCGGAGCCACTCGAGGATCGCGTTGCCCGGCTGGGCGATGTAGCCCAGCGTCCGTGCCTCGAAGTAGCCGTCGTTCACCGAGTGCCACAACTGCAAGACACCCAACGGCAGCAGCGTCGCGAACACCATCCACGCCAACCCGATGTTGAGGGACCAGAACGACAGCTTCGCGAGCTTGTCGGGCCAGCGCTCGGGTGGGATCAGGTAGCGCACCGCGAACAGGGCGAGGCCCACCGCGAGCATGCCGTAGACGCCCATCATCGCGGCGTGCGCATGGTTGGCGGTCAACGCGGTGCCGATCTGGTAGTAGGACACGATCGGCAGGTTGATCAAGAAGCCGAAGACGCCGGCGCCAACGAAGTTCCAGAAGCCCACGGCGACCAGGAACATCACCGCCCAGCGGTGCGGGAATGGCGCACTGCTACGCGACTCCTGTCGTGCCCCGAGCTGCAGGAACGTCCACGCCTCAACGGTGAGGAAGGTCAACGGGATGACCTCCAGCGCCGAGAAGAACGCGCCCAACGCCATGTGCTCGACCGGAGTGCCGGAGAAGTAGAGGTGGTGCATGGTGCCGAGCACGCCGCCGGCGGAGTACAAGATCACGTCGAGGAAGATGATCTGGATCGCGATCTTGCGGCGTACGACGCCCAGCATCACGAAGATGTAGGCCACCATCACGGTCGTGAACAGCTCGAGGAAGTCCTCGACCCACAGGTGCACCACCCAGAACCGCCAGAACTCCGCGACGGTGATGTGCGTCTCGGTGCCTGCCAGCAGGCCGACGGCATAGAACCCGGGGATCGCCAGCCCGGAGTAGAAGAACAGCCAGGGCATGTTGAACTTGCTCTCGGTCCGCAGTCGGGAGCGGATGGCGCGATAGATGATCCCGATCCACAAGAACAGCCCGATGACCAGGAGGATCTGCCACAGCCGAGGCAGGTCGAGATACTCCCACTGCTGGTCGGTCAGGATGGGCATCTTCGTCCAGCGGACGCCGTACGTGCTCAGCGCCGTACCGGTGAGCGTGCCCGCCACCACGAGGGCCAGTGCCGCCAGCAGACCGGTGGCCAACCAGGACTGTCGCTTGGGCTCGCGCCCCGAGATGATCGGGGCCAGGAAGATCCCGGCGGCGAGGAAGGAGGCGGCGGTCCAGAACAACGAGAGCTGGACGTGCCAGGTGCGCGCGAGGTTGAACGGCAGCACCCTGGCCAGGTCGAGGCCGAAGAAGCTGGCCAGGTCCGCCCGATAGTGCTCGATCGCGGCGCCCACGGTCGCCTGGATGAGGAACAGCAGCGCCACCACCAGGAAGAACCAGCCGGTGACCCGCTGCGATGGCGTGATAGCGACCTGTCCCGGCTGGAGGAAGGCGAGCGTGGGGGTGTCGGTGCTGTGCCAGCCGATCTGGCGGCTCCAGCGTCCGTAGAGGGCGAACAGCCCACCCAGGCCGGCCAGCAGGGCAACCAGGGAGAGCCCCGACCAGACGAGTACGTCGGCGGACGGCGTGTTCGCGACCCGGCTCTCCGAAGGCCAGTTGTTGGTGTAGGAGTAGTCGTGGCCGGGACGCTCGGCCGCGGCCGCCCACGCGGTCCAGGCGAAGAACGCGGTCAGCTCGTGGATCTCCTGGGGATCCGTGATCAGCTTCGGCAGCAGGCCGTACTTCGTGGAGTCCTCGCCGAAGAACTCCGCGTAGTGCTCGGTCAGGTGCTCGAACGCGGTCACCTGCTCGGGGGTCAGGGTTAGCGTGCCGGTCGACTCGTCGAACCGGTTGGTGCGCAGCAACTCGACCGCTGCGACCGAAGGATCGGACACACCCTGCTCACGGAGCTGGTCGATGACGTCTTCGCTAGACAGCCGCAGGTACTCCGCGGTGTAGTCCGGACCGAGGTAGCCGCCGTGACCGAGCACCGAGCCGTACTGCTGCAGGCCGCGACGCAGGAAGATGGCCTGCCCCTCGGTGATGTCGTCGCTGGTGAAGACGACGGTGCCGTCCTCCGCGACCGCCCGCTTGGGCTCGGGCATCCCGTCGCTGTAGGTCCGATAGGCCAAAATGCCCATCACCAAGAATCCGAAGAGGAGCACCAGGGCGACGCCTTGCACCCAACCCTTCGAGATCGCGATGCTGCCGCCCTGCTCGGCAACCTGCGTGTCGGTTCCGTCTTCGCCGATCTGTGCCATCGTCTGTCCTCGAGTCCGAACCGTCGGGATCGAGTCAGGCTAGGGAAAGCCCCGCTGGCGGGGAAACGCCTTCGGCCGTGTTTATTCGGCCGGGTTCTATCGGCCGGTGTCTAGTCGAGCGGATTCACTCGAGCGGTCCCGCCGACTCGGCTCATCATCCGCCGCGCCCCTCGTCAACCGCACCAGGCACGCCTGCGGGCTGACAAAAGGCTTCAGCTCCTCGAGCTGGAGCGGGCCGGGCACCTGGGCGAGAGTGTCGCGCAGGAGCTGCGCGTGGGCGGCGCAGGCAAGCTCTCGGTCCTGGTCGACGATCCGGTGGTAGGGGCACGGGGCGAGGCGGATATGGAGGTCCTGTTCGTCGACGACGGGGTCCAGGCCGGCGTCGTCGAGGTGCTCGTAGAGCAGGTCCAGCTGATGGGTCGCGAGGTTGCCCAACGCGGAGGATGGCCGTCGCGATGGGAAGAGTCGACGCAGGAGGTCGCCGTTCTCGCGGGCCTGCTCGATCCGCCGGCGGGCCGCTGGGTTGAGGTTCGAGTCGTTGACCGGCGTGTAGACGATCGGCGGGCGACCGCGGCGACCCACCTGGGCGCTCTCGGCGCTGACCAGGCCCTCCTGCTCCAGCGTGCGGAGATGCTCACGCGCCGTGTTGACGTGGAGGCCCGCCCGCGTCGCCAGCACCTTCAAGGTGCTGCCGGGAGCAGCCTGGACCTCGCGCAGGAGACGCACGCGGCTGGGCTCAGCGAGCCCCCGGAAGTCCGTCGTACGCCGCGGCATACCCACCATCTTGCCCACATCGACCCCAGCAGTCACCCCCGGTCGTCACCGCTGGCGAGGTCAGCCTGGATCGACCCGGTGCTGGTCGATCAGCTCGTCGGCACGCGTTCGCGTGGCCAGGTCTGACCGGGCCTCCTGCTCGAGCCCGCGGAACAGGCTCCTGAGCGTGTCGGCAACGGTGCCCACACCCAGGCCGGGGACCTCGCTGGCGAGCCCTCCGACAGAGGACTCCTCGAAGGGCACCTCCAAGGCTCGGTAGACCTCACCGAGCACCGGTCGAAGCACCTCCTCACCGTCGACGACGACCAGCGAGCTGAACAGCCACGACGCGCGCAGCACCCGCTGAGCGGTGCCGACCAGCTTCGTGTGGCCGCCGGCATTCACGCTGTAGGCGCCGGGACAGTACTCGCCGGGCACCGGCCCCAGCCGGGCGTCGGCGCCGAGCGCCCGCAGCGCGTCGACGAACATCCGCCCAAAGGTCACGAACCGGTGCTCCTGACCGAGCACCGCCTGCGTCTCGGCCGCCACGTGGTCCACCACGACGGTGTCGGCGGTGTAGGCGACCGCGCGGCCACCCACTGCTCGTACGGCGGTCTGGAAGCCGGCCTCCCGCGCTGCCCGCACCGCTCGGGCGAAGCCGGACGACCGGGTGTCGCGGCGGCTGAAGACGACGGCGTTGCGCGTGGGCCGATAGATCCGGACCGTCTCCTGCGCCAGCCCTGCATCGGTGCGCCGCAACATCGCCTGGGCGAAGGCGAGTTCGGTCGCCTGGTCGTCGGCGATGGAGCCGATCAACACCCGCTCGACCGGCCATGGAGTCGCCGGGCCGACGGGATCGGACACAGGCTCAACCCTCGTCGACCGAGGAGTCCTCGTCGTGGGTGCCGGGGCGAGGCGCCCACGGCAGCTCGCGAGCGGGTCGCACCACGATCAGCCGGTCACCCCGGGCGAGCTGGGAGACGACGGGGTCGAAGTAGCGGTAGACGGTCTCGTCCCGGATCACGGCGATCACCTGGTCCGGGAGTGACTGTGGCTGCTTGCCGACCTCGGTCAGGAGCAGATCTCGCTCGGCGACCTCCAGTCCTTCGCCATAGGTCAACAAGTCCTCCATCACCGACCCCAGCATCGGCGAGAGCGTCGAGAGCCCCAGCAGACGGCCGACCGCGTCGGAGGAGGTGATCACCGAGTCCGCGCCGGACTGCCGCATCAGCGGAACGTTCTCGTGCTCGGCGACAGCGACCACGATCCGCACCTCCGGGTTGAGCTGGCGCACGGTGAGGGTGGCCAGCACACTCGAGTCGTCCCGCCCGGTGCAGATGATCACCTGACTGGAGCGGGTCACGCCGGCGCGCATGAGCACCTCGCGCCGGGTCGCATCACCGGTGACCACCGCGACGCCGTCCGAGCGCGCGTCCGCCAACGCGACGGCGCTCGGGTCGACCACCACGATGTCCTCGCGGATGTAGCCGTTGTTGAGCAGCGTGTCGACCGCGCTGCGCCCCCGGGTGCCGTAGCCGATGATCACGACGTGATCGGACATCTTGTTCCTCCAGCGGGCTATTCGGAACTGGTTTCGGCCCTGGGACGCGAGCACCTCCAAGCTGGTGCCGATCAGCAGGACCAGGAAGCCGATGCGGGCCGGGGTGATGATGAACGCGTTGACCAGCCGTGCCCGCTGGGAGACCGGCGCGATGTCGCCGTACCCGGTCGTGCTCAGCGTCACCGTGCTGTAGTACAGCGCGTCGACGAGGTCGACCTGGTAGTCGTGTTCAGGGTCGTTGCCGTCCCGGTATCCGGCGCGCTCGACATAGACCAGTAGCACAGTGCCCAGGAGGATCGCCAGTGCCGCCATCAGCCGCATCCCGAGCTGCCACCACGGCGAGTGCTCCCGCTCGGGCAGGGTGACCTTGCCAAGCGCCGGACCGAGTTGGTCGCGCGAGTCGTCGGGCACGGACCGAATCTAGTCGAACCGGATCACGGCCCGGGTGGCACCACGCTGCTGTCTTCCTCCGGATCCGGTGGCAGCCGTCTCGCGCGCTCGGTGTCGATCTGAGGGAAGACCGTGTCGAAGGCAGCGTTGACAGCGGCCCCGATCAGCACGGCGATCGCGACGAGATAGAGCCAGAGCAGGACCGCGATGGGGGCGGCCAACGGTCCGTAGATCGACTTGGAGTCCGCCGCGGTCCCGGTGAGCACCAACCGAAGCAGATAGGAGCCGAGAATCCACGCCACCAGCGAGAACGTCGCGCCAGGAAGGTTGAAGCGCCACTTGGTCCGCACCGGGACCGAGACGTGGTAGAGCATGGCCAGGAAGCAGATGCAGGCGACCACCACTGTCGGCCAGTAGAAGTCCATCACGAACTGCAACCGATCCGGGAGCCACGCGCTGACCAGCCGCGGACCGGCCAGCACCAGCGGAATCGCCACCGCGCCGGTGATCATGGCCAGCACGTAGAGCCCGAAGGAGAGCAGCCTGGTCCGCACGATGCCTCGATGCCCGCCGAGCCCGTGCATGATCGTGATGGTGTCCACGAAGACGTTGAGCGCGCGGGAGCCCGACCAGAGGGCGAGCAGGAAGCCGAGTGAGATCACGTCGTACCGCGGCTGACCCAGCACGTCGTTCAGCGTCGGCTCGATGATCCGGTCGACCGCCTGGTCGGTCAGCGCACGGTTGGCCAGGTCGATGACCGCGTTGCGGAAGTCGGAGATCTGCGCCTCGCTGAAGCGCTCAGAGACGAAACCGACCGCTCCGGCGAGAGCAAACAGCAGCGGAGGAATGGACAGGATCGCGAAGAAGGCGGCCTCCGCCGCCAGGCCAGTGACCCGATTCCGCATGCAGGAGCCGACGGTGCTGACCAGCAGGCGCCAGCAGACGTCCCCGGCCCTGCGCAGCCAACCAGCGGCCGCGGCCGGCTGCTTGTCACCACCGGGCATGGGCCTACCGTAGCGGCATGGATCAGGTCATCCGCGAAGCCACCAACCAGGCTCCCCCGCTGGTCGGTCACCACGTCGTCAACAGCGACGCGGCGCTCTCCGAGGCCGTGCTGCGCCATGGCTCGCCGGAGGTGTTGAAGTCCCTGGACGAGCTCGGCGCCCTGGCGGGCACCGAGGAGGCCCGCAACCACGGGATGTTGGCCAATCGGTTCGAGCCGGAGCTCCACTCCTACGACCGCTACGGCAACCGTGTCGACGAGGTCGCCTTCCACCCGTCGTGGCACTGGCTGATGGAGCACGCCGTCGGCTTCGGTCTCCAGGCGGCGCCGTGGGTGTCGGATGAGCCCCACTCGCACCTACGGCGGGCCGCCGGCTTCCTGGCCTGGTCGCAGGTCGAGTCCGGCCACGGCTGCCCGATCTCGATGACCTATGCCGCCATCCCGGCGTTGCAGGCCGACGAGGTGCTGGCCGCACGCTGGACGCCTCCGTTGGCCGCGCCCCACTATGACCCCGGCACTCGGCCGCTGGCAGCCAAACGCGGTGCTCTGGCGGGGATGGGGATGACCGAGAAGCAGGGCGGCTCCGACGTGCGCGCCAATCGGACCGAGGCGCGACCCACCGGGGTCGAGGGCGACTACACCCTGCACGGGCACAAGTGGTTCACCTCCGCGCCGATGAACGACGTGTTCTTGGTGCTGGCCCAGGCACCCGGTGGGTTGACCTGCTTCCTGGTGCCCCGCTGCTTGCCGAGCGGCGAGCGCAACGTCTTCGACATCGCCCGCCTGAAGGACAAGCTCGGCAACCGCTCCAACGCCTCCTCGGAGCTGGAGTTCGACGGCACCCTCGCCCAGCGCCTCGGGGACGAGGGCCGTGGGGTGCGCACCATCATCGAGATGGTCGCGGCGACCCGGCTGGACTGCGTGATCGGCTCGGCGGCGCTGATGCGGCGAGCCGTCGCCGAGGCGTCCTGGCACGTCGCCCACCGCTCGGCCTTCGGCCGGGTGCTGGCCGACCAGCCGCTGATGGCCAACGTGATCGCGGACCTGGCCGTCGAGTCGGAGGCCGCCGCCGCGTTGGCGATGCGGCTGGCGGCCGCCGTCGACGACCGAGACCACGCCCATGAGGCGGCGCTACGCCGGATCGCGCTGCCGCTGGCGAAGTTCTGGGTCTGCAAGCGCACCCCCGCTCAAGTGGCGGAGGCGCTGGAGTGCCTCGGCGGCAACGGCTACACCGAGGAGTCCGGGATGCCGCTGCTCTTCCGCGAGTCTCCGCTGAACTCGATCTGGGAGGGCTCGGGCAACGTCAACGCCCTCGACGTGCTGCGCGCCCTGTCCCGCGAGCCGGAGGTGCTGGAGGCCTGGATCACCGAGGTCGGCGCAGCGCACGGCGCCGATCCACGCCTGGACCGGGCGGTCGAGCAGACCCTGGCGCTGCTCGGCGATGCCGGAGCGTTGGAGGTCTCCGCTCGCCGGCTGGCCGGCAGCATGGCCGCCTGCCTGCAGGGCTCGCTCCTAGTCCGCTTCGCCCCGCCTGAGGTGGCCGACGCCTTCTGCGCCACCCGACTGGACAGTCGCTACCACGGCACCTTCGGCACCCTGCCCGCCTCACTCGGCGAGTCCGCGATGCGCGCGATCGTCGAGCGCACCACGCCCACCGTCGACTGAGCGCAGCCCGGCGGACGTCATGCCTTCTGGTCGCCAGGACGACCGCAGAGGATGACGTCCCGCGGAACCTGCGGGTTCAGCCGAGGTCGATCTCGGGGTAGAGCGGGTGCTTGTCGAGCAGCTCGGCCGAGGCCGCCCGGACCCGGTCGGCCACGCCGTCGGCCAGGACGTACGACGCCTTCGACGGCGCGCCCGCACTGGTCCGGCCCGGTGTGGTGCTCGACAGCACCTCCACCATCAACTCGGCCACCCGGTCGAACTCGTCGTGCCCGAAGCCGCGGGTGGTCAGCGCCGGGGTGCCGAGACGGACGCCGGAGGTGTACCACGCACCGTTGGGATCGGCCGGCACGGAGTTGCGGTTCGTGACGACACCGGCCTCCAGCAGCGCCGACTCGGCCTGACGGCCGGTGAGGCCGAACGAGGTGACGTCGAGCAGCACCAGGTGGTTGTCGGTGCCGCCGCTGACCAGGGTGCAGCCGCGCTTGAGGAAGCCCTCGGCCAGGGACTGGGCGTTGTCGGCGATGCGCTGGGCATACTCCTTGAAGGCGGGCTGCCGGGCCTCGGCGAGCGCTACCGCCTTGGCCGCCATCACGTGACCCAGTGGTCCGCCGAGGACGAGCGGGCAGCCGCGGTCCACCGCGTCGGCGTACTCCTCCTGGGCCAGCACCAGGCCACCGCGCGGGCCGCGCAGCGACTTGTGGGTCGTGGTCGTGGTCAGGTGTGCGTGCGGGACGGGATTCTCGTCGCCGGTGAACACCTGACCCGCGACCAGGCCGGCGAAGTGAGCCATGTCCACCATCAGCGTGGCGCCGACCTCGTCGGCGATCTCACGCATCTTGGCGAAGTTGATCCGGCGCGGGTAGGCGGAGTAGCCAGCAACGAGGATCAGCGGGCGGAACTCGCGAACCTTGGCGGCCACGACGTCGTAGTCGAGCAGCCCGGTGACGGGGTCGGTGCCGTACTGCTGCTGGTGGAACATCTTGCCGCTGATGTTGGGCCGGAAACCGTGGGTCAGGTGCCCGCCAGCGTCCAGGGACATACCGAGCAGCCGCTGGTTGCCCAGCTCCCGACGCAGCGACTCCCAGTCCTCCTCGGTCAGGTCGTTGACGCTCTTCACGCCTCGCTCGGCCAGGCCGGGCGCCTCGATGCGGTGGGCGAGGATGGCCCAGTAGGCAACCAGGTTGGCGTCGATGCCGGAGTGCGGCTGGGCATAGGCGTACGGCGCGCCGAACAGCTCGCGGGCGTGCTCGGCGGCGAGCGCCTCGACGGTGTCGACGTTCTGGCAGCCCGCATAGAAGCGGTGGCCGACGGTGCCCTCGGCGTACTTGTCGCTGAACCAGGTGCCCATCGTCATCAGGACCGCTGGCGAGGCGTAGTTCTCCGAGGCGATCAGCTTGAGCGAACCTCGCTGGTCGATCAGCTCCTGGCGGGTCGCCTCGGCGACGCGCGGCTCGACCGAGGCGATCACCTCGAGTGCTTGACGGTAGACGCTGGAGATGCGGGCATCGGTCATGGGCACACAGTAGTGGAGGGTCGCGGGTCAAGACTTGGCACCTTGGCGGCGTCCAGGTGCGTGCCTGGGCGACGCCAAGACCAAGGGTTGGCCGCGACCCTCCACTGGGTGACCGGAGGCTCTGGCGTGCAGGTGGGTGTTCGTCGGCACGCCAGTGGGCGACCGTCGACCGGTGTCTCGACGCCGGTCGGGACTAGTGATAGCCGTCTCACATAGTGTTTGGAACGTTCACATCATGAGATAGCGATTTGTGGACTCGGTGTCCGATCCGTGAGACTGGCGGAGCCGGTCGCCCGTCGGGGCGGCTGGGACTCGTCTTCGGACGGTCCTCGACAGCGTCGTCGAACTCCCCTACCCGACTCGCTCGAAGGAACCCACCATGGCCGCTCCCCCGCTGATCGCACTGGCGCGCGCCGGGCACGATGCCCGCACCACCCAGACCGTCGCCGACCTCGTGGACGAGGTCCGCAGCAGCCGCTCGGACCTGCGCATCGAGAAGGCCTTCTTGGAGGGCAGCCGGCCCAGCTTCACTACGGTGGTCGACAAGCTCGTCCGCGCCCACCACGAGGAGATCGTCGTGGTGCCGCTCCACCTGACCGACTCCGAGCCGCTCCAGGCCCAGGTGGGTGCCGCGGTGGCCGAAGCCGAGGCCAAGCACGAGCAGCTCCGCATCCGGGTCTCTCGCCCGCTGGGGCTGGAGGCGTGCTTCCTCGAGGTCCTCGACGTCCGACTGCGCAGCGCCCTGCGCGAGGCCCGGGTCCGTGAGCTGGACGCCCTGGTGCTGGCAGCCGAGGGGTCGACCGACCCCCTGGCCAACCAGGCGGTCGCGCGGCTCGCTCGGGTCTGGGGCACCCACCACCGGCTTCCAGTCACCGCCGCCTTCTCCTCGGCCGCCCCGCCCGCGACCGGCGAGGCCGTTCGCGCGTTCCGCGCCGAGGGGCGCCGCCACATCGCCGTCGCCTCGCTCTTCTTGGCCCCCGGCCCGATGGCCGACCGCGCCGCTGAGCTCGCCTTGGAGGCCGGCGCGATCACCGTCGCCGAGCCGCTCGGCGCCCACGCCGAGGTGGCCCGCACCGTGCTGGCGCGGTACGCCGTCGGCGCGGTCGAGCTGGTCCCCGTCTAGGCGGGACGTCATAGCGAGCGGTCGTTATGGCGACCGCAGTGGATGACGTCCGGCGTCAGGCGACCAGACGCTCCAGGAGCCACTCGAGCTCACGCTCCGGATCGGCGGTGACACCACCGTGCACCGGGCCCGGCCGGATGACCGTGCTCCGCGGCGCCATCAAGAAGCCGAACCGCTGACCCGCGGGACGCTGTGCGGCGACGCCACCTCGGGCATCGCCCGCACAGACCCCGTCGATGAAGTCCAGCGCCGCCCTGACCTGGGCGAGATCCAACGCCGGGTCCAGTGCCCGCAGCCGCTCCTCGACGACCACGTGGCCCAGCCGCAGCAACCCGGTGGACTCGCAGTAGAGCACCACGCCGACATTGACGAACTCCTCGCGATCGGCTCGCGGCACGCACCGGAGGACGACGTACTGATAAGGGTGCTGGTCGGCACCGGTGAGAGCGGTCATGTCAGCACCCCCTGCAGCCACTGCCGCGTCCCGAGCCGGGCGGCCAGGAACTCCACATAGGCGGCCCGCTGCTGGGCCGGCGTCTCCGCGCCGGGCACCGGCTCCAGCCAAACGTCTGGGACCTCGCCGACTGCGGCCTCGAGCGCAGCCCGGTCCAGTGCGGTGGTCGCTACGGCGTCTGCCGCGGGCAGGTGATCCGCTGCCGAGAGCAGCACGTGGTTGTCCGGGTCCCATGGCTGGGCGGCGAACCGCGCCGGATCACCGAGGCCACCCTGCCAGCCATGGTGGAAGTACAGGCAGGCGCCGTGGTCGATCACCCACAGGTCGCCGTGCCAGACCAGCAGGTTCGGGTTGCGCCAGGAGCGGTCGACGTTGGCGACGAAGGCGTCCAGCCAGAGCACCCGGGCCGCCTCCTCTGCGTCCGCGTCCGCGACGGTGTCGAAGCCGAACGCCCCTGGCAGGAAGTCGACACCGAGGTTGGCTCCCAGGCTCGCGTTGAGCAGGTCTTGAACCTCCTCGTCGGCCTCGTAGCGGGCGATCTCTGGATCCAGGTCGAGCTCGACCAGGCGTGGCGTGCGCAGACCCAGCCGACGAGCGAGCTCGGCCACGATCACCTCGGCGACCAACACTCGAGCGCCCTGGCCGGCGCCACGAAACTTGCACACATAGGTGCCGAGGTCGTCGGCCTCGACCAGTCCCGGCAGCGAGCCTCCTTCGCGCAGGGGCGTCACGTAGCGGGTGACGGTGGCGGTGGGAATCACGTGATCGGCGCCTCGTCGGCCAACCGCTGCTTCTCGACCTCCACGTCGAAGTCCGCAGCCGGCCAGCCCAGGCCCAGCTCGGCGAGCGCCTCGTGCAGCAGCAGGCCGATGGCCAGGTTGCGGAACCACTTGCGATCGCTGGGGATCACGTGCCACGGCGCCACCTCGGTGTTGGTGCGCTCCAAGGCGATCTGGTACGCCTCGCGGTATGCCGGCCACAGCGCCCGCTCGTCGAGGTCGCCGGGGTTGTACTTCCAGTGCTTGGTGGGGTCGTCGAGCCGCGCCAGCAGCCGCTCCTTCTGCGTCTCGGCAGAGATGTGCAGCATGCACTTGATGAGCACGGTGCCTTGGCCGACCAGATCTGCCTCGAAGGCGTTGATGGCGTCGTACCGCCGCTCGATCTCCTCCGGGGCGGCGAGCTGTCGCACCCGAGCGATCAGCACGTCCTCGTAGTGCGAGCGATCGAAGACCCCGACATAGCCCCGTGCCGGCAACGCCTTCTCGATGCGCCACAAGAAGTCGTGAGCGAGCTCCTCCTTCGTCGGCGCCTTGAAGGAGGTGATCCGCACACCCTGCGGGTCGATCAGCCCGACCGTGTGTCGCAGCACGCCGCCCTTGCCGGAGGTGTCCATCCCTTGCAGCACCAGCAGCACCGAGCGAGCCTGGTCGGTGCCGCGCGCCGCGAACAGCCGCTCCTGAAGGTCAGCCAACCCCGGACCGAGCTTGGCGAGCGCCTTCTCGCCCTGCGTCTTGTCGCCGTCGAAGCCGGGGGTGGCGTCGGTCGGAATCGTGCGCAGGTCCACCGGACCCGCCGGCAGGGTGAGCTCCGCAGTCGTCATGGGTCCACACCCTAGAAGATGTGGTGCCGTCAGAACGGCCGCCCCTACTGGCGCCCGTTCTTAGCCGAGGACGGTCGCGACATCGAGGGTGCAGCCGACGACCGTGTCGACGCCGTCGTCGCTGCGGGGCTCGTCGAACCAGGTGCCGCGCACGAATCCGGCCTTGTCGAGCATCCGCAGCGATGCCTCGTTGCGGTGGTCCGGAGCCGCGAAGTACGACGTCACCTCGGGGAAGCGGGATCGGGCCCGGAGCATCCAGGCCCATAGCACCCGGGCACCGATCCCTCGACCCACCCAGGCCAGCTCTCCGATGGCGTAGTCCACCCCGACCGCCTGGGGATCGGGACACAGCACCGCATAGTCGGGATAGTCGCTGAGCCGATAGTCCTGCAAGAAGCCGACCGATCGCCCGTTGACCTCGGCGACCCACATCGTGGTCGGGGTCTCGCCCTCGATCCGGGGGGCGTACTTCTCCGTCACCGCCGCCAGCGTGGGCTCGCCGTCCTCTGCCCACCAGCGGTGCACATGTGGCTCGGTGCGCCACCTGGCCATCACTGGCAGATCCCCGCGGGTCATCGGTCGGACCGCGACCACGGTCAGCGGGTCGACCACGAACACCTTCGGGTCGCCAGCGAGATCGATCGGCATCGGGTCGCCCAGCCACCCGCTCGCCAGCCGCCGTGCCGCAGCCGCCCAGGACTCCTCCGTCTTGACAAGTCCAGTGCGTTCCTCGCCGCGGTGTCGAACCGCCAGGCGCACGCTCATCTGCCTAGGTTAGAAGGTCGTCCTCGTCCTCTGAGTGAGCCAGCTCCGAACGCACGACGGCCAGCGCCAGTCCGGAGGAGTAGCCCTTGCGGGCGAGCATGCCGACCAACCGACGGGTGGCGGTCGTGGTGTCGACCCGTTGGAGGCTGCGAAGCCGCCGCCTGACCAGCGCCCGGGCGGCGACCTCCTGGGCCTCTTGGTCGACCTCGGCCACGGCCTCGCGCACGACCTCGTCGCTGACGCCTTTGCGGCGCAGCTCCTGCGCCAGCGCTCGTGGAGCGAGCCCGCGGCTGGCCTGTCGACTCTCCACCCAAGCTCGGGCGAACGCCTCGTCGTCGATCAGGCCCACCTCGGTGAACCGGTCCAGCAGTTGCTCCGAGATCTCCTCGGGCACTCCACGTCGATCCAGCTTGGTGCGCAGCTCGGCCCGGCTCCGGGCCTGGCCGGTGAGTTGGTCGAGCAGGATCTTGCGGGCCACCGCCTCTGAGTCGGCGTCGGGGCCGTCGGCGACCGGATCGGCAGGGGCCGCGGACGACCTTCCCCTTTCCGGAGCAGCCCGGCCCTCAGCAGCCAGGTCGTGGCCAGCCCACGCGGCGACACCAGCAGCGACGTCACCGTGCCAGGGCCGGCCAGCGACCGGCTGAGCAGGCTTAGCCTCGAATCGAGGCTTAGAAGTCATCGATGCCGATCGGCTTGTCCGAGAGCTCCTCGGCCTCGGCATCGACCTGCGGACCCACACCGAGCTTCTCGAGGATCTTCTTCTCCAACTCGTTGGCGAGGTCGGGGTTGTCGCGCAGGAAGGAGCGGGCGTTCTCCTTGCCCTGGCCGAGCTGGTCGCCCTCGTAGGTGTACCAAGCGCCCGCCTTGCGGACCAGTCCCGCCTCGACGCCCACGTCGATCAGTCCACCCTCACGGCTGATGCCCTGGCCATACATGATGTCGAACTCCGCCTGCTTGAACGGCGGGGCCACCTTGTTCTTGACGACCTTGACCCGGGTGCGGTTGCCGACCGCGTCGGTGCCGTCCTTGAGCGTCTCGATCCGACGCACATCCAACCGCACCGAGGCATAGAACTTCAGCGCCCGGCCACCGGTCGTCGTCTCGGGCGACCCGAACATCACGCCGATCTTTTCCCGGAGCTGGTTGATGAAGATCGCGGTGGTGCCGGCGCCGTTGAGGGCACCGGTCATCTTGCGCAGCGCCTGGCTCATCAGGCGGGCCTGGAGTCCGACGTGGCTGTCGCCCATCTCCCCCTCGATCTCGGCGCGCGGGACGAGGGCGGCGACCGAGTCGATGACGATCAGGTCGAGCGCGCCGGAGCGGACCAGCATGTCGGCGATCTCGAGCGCCTGCTCCCCCGAGTCGGGCTGGGAGACCAACAGCGCGTCGGTGTCGACACCGAGGGCTCGGGCATAGTCCGGGTCGAGCGCGTGCTCGGCGTCGATGAAGGCGACGACGCCTCCGGCTGCTTGGGCATTGGCCACCGCGTGCAGGGCGACGGTGGTCTTGCCGGAGGACTCCGGGCCATAGATCTCCACCACGCGGCCACGCGGCAACCCGCCGAGCCCGAGCGCCACGTCCAAGGCGATGGCGCCGGTGGGGATCACCTCGAGCGGAGCCCGCACGTCATCGCCCAGACGCATCACCGAGCCCTTGCCGAACTGCTTCTCGATGTTGGCGAGTGCGGCGTCCAGGGCCTTCTCGCGGTCGTTAGCTGCCACTGTCATCTCCGTCCGATCTGGGTGTCACGTGGGACGCTAGACCGGGCCACCGACAGTTCCGATCCCCTCGAGCAGGACCTGTGGAGTACGCCGACCACCCGCGTCGTCTGCGCACTAACCTAGTGCGAACGTCTGTTCGAACCAGTCACCGCGCGGCGGCGTGTCGCCCTCGGATGGCTGGCTCCGCCTGGAGGCGGCTCCGATCGACAGGGCGCTTGCCGAGAGAGCAGGCCTGGGGTTCCGGCTGCTGGTCGAGTCAGCGCTCTTTCGTCCGGTGGAGGCCGTCGATTGCGCCGAAGCTGCATGCCGCCCCGTCTGCCGCGGTGCTGTAGTGGCTGAGAACCCGATATACCGGCCACTTTGCCACCACAAGACCGCAGGAGACGCAAGAAGACCGCAGCAGCGCTCACCCGGCCAGCAACCCGCCAACGCGCGCCCACTCCGTGGTGCGCGATCCACGGATCCAGGCTAGGCCTACCCCACGCCACCGGAGATCAGCCGGCGCGACCGGAAGGCGGCGGCGAGGGTCAGCGCAGCGATGAGTGCGGAGAAGAGGTTGAGGGTGGCGTAACCCTGCCAGCCCACGACCACACCGGCGAGCGCGCCGGCGCCGGCAGCGGCCAGGTTCATCACCAGGTCTGCTGCGCCTTGGATGTCGGTGCGCGCCTCGAGCGGGGTGTGCTCGACGACCAGGCTCGAGGAGGCGACCGTGCCGAAGGACCACCCGAGTCCGAGCAGGAAGAGTCCGGCGAAGATCAGCCAGGAGCTCCCCTCTGGCGAGAGCCCGCTCAGCAGGAGCGAGACCAGCAGGACCGCCCCACCCACGGTCAACGTGACCGGGGCACCCCACCGGTCGGTCGCCCACCCCGACAGCGGCGAGAAGGCGAACATGCCGAGCACGTGGACCGAGATGACGAAGCCGATCACGCGCAGGTCGGAGCCGCCGTGGTGCATGTGCAGCGGCGTCATCACCATGACCCCGACCATCACGGCGTGCGACGAGGCCAACCCGACGATGGCTGCGACGAGGACGGGACGCTCCTGCAAGAGGGCCCGCACGTCGGACCACGAGAGGTTCCGCACGACGGCCGTGCGCACCCCCGCATGCTCACGCGCGACCAGCAGCGGGTCCGGCCGGAGGAAGAGCCACAAGATCACCGTCGCGAGCAGCATTCCGAAGCTGCCAAGCAGGAACGGACCGGTGAGGGCGGGGATGCCCAGCTCATCCGCGAGCCGACCCGCCGGGCCGGTCAGATTGGGGCCGAGGACGGCGCCGATGGTGGCCGCCCACACCACGATGCCCAGGGAGCGACCGCGGGACTCTTCCGGGGCGAGGTCGGTGGCGGCGTACCGCGCCGCGTTGTTGGCCGCCGACGTCGAGCCCAGCAGCACCGCACCGGCGAGGAGCAACAGCATCGATCCCGCCGCACCCGCCACCACGACCACGACCGCACCGACCGCACCGAGCAGATAGCCCAGCGCCAGGCCCGCGCGTCGCCCGCGGCGCGACATCAGCCGCGCGAGGAGGTACGACGCCACGGCCGTACCGAGCACCTGACTGGTCTGAGCCAGTCCGGCGAGCTTCTCCGAGCCGGACAGGTCCTCGGCCAACAGGGACGCCGTCGCGATGCCGATGGTGATGCCGGTCGCGCCGACGATCTGGCCGGCGACCAGCGTCGCCATCGTGCGCCGCTGCACGTCGGCAGCGGCCGGGATCGATGACGTCACCGCTCGGACTCCGAGAGCTCCAGCACCCGCCAGACCGCCGCCCAGACCCGCTTCGGCGGCACCCCTTCATCGAGGGCCTGGACCACGGTCCGGCCGTCCAGGTCGGTGATCACGATCCGCTCCGCCCACGAGCGGGCGTACGACGACCCGAGCGCCGCCTCGAGTCGCTCCCAGAGCTCGGTGTGCCTCATCGGCGCCTCGCGAGGGCGTCCAGCCATGGCTCGCCCGCGGGATCGGCGGTGTGCTCGACCTGGATCGGCTGCCAACCGGCCCGTGAGAGCACCGTGGTCAGCGGCTCCTCCCGCCAGTAGGTGAACCGACGGGGCGCGTCGACGCGACCGTGCTGAGGCTCAGACCAGTTGTCGCCGTCGCCCTCCTTGAGGGCCAGATGGAGGACGGCGTCCGGGCCCGAGACCTCAGCCAGCCGGCCAAGGACCTTCGCAAGCGCGAACCGCTCCACATGGAGAAGGCTCGCGTTGGCCCAGATGCCGTCGTAGGGTCGGCCCGGATCGGCGGGATCACGCAGGTCGTCGCTCAGCGGGTCTATCAGGTCGGCCTCCAGCCCCCTGCCACGGAGCATCTCGACGAAGCCCGGCGTCACATCGGTGCACCGCACCGAACAGCCGGCCCCCTCCAGCGCGAGGGCGTCCCACCCAGGCCCGCTCCCGATCTCGAGCACTCGCGGTTGGGGTGGAAGCAGTCCGACGAATCGGGTGATCGCCGCAACGACGGCTTCCACCGAGCTGGCGGTGCGCTCGGCGTACGGCTCGGCGTAGGCGTCGTACGCCGCGATGGTCCGCGCGACGGCGTCGAAGCCGACATCGTGCAGATGGTGGACGACGTCGTGCAGGTGATAGCGACCGAGCGAGTCGACGGTGAAGGTCGAGCCGTCGCTACGACGTCCGGTGCGGGACCAGTCCTCCGCACCCACCGAGGAGTACAGCTCAGCAACGCGAGTCGCGGCCTCGACGAGCTCGACAGAGACGGCAGCCGGGTGCTGCTCCCCGTAGCGCGCCTCGATCGCAGTGACGTCCTGGTCCCAGCTGGCGAAGGCGGGGTCGTCGTGGCTCAGCATCTGCTCCACCCGCTCGGCGAAGATGCGATGCACGTCGCGGACATGGCAGGCATACTCCAACGGCGACCACACCGTGGTGGTGGGTCGCGTCGCGACATCAGTCCCGTCGAGGACGTGCGTCCAGGACAACGCGTTGGTGGTGATCGAGCCAGCCAGGTCCGCGGTCGTGACCAGGCTGGCATCGAAGCCGCACGCCGGACACGGTCGGTCGAGGACCCAGGTCCAGTCCTTGGTGTCCGGCTCGATGCTCACCGCGGCATCCTCTCGCACGCGGCCACCCACCCTGGCGACCGACCATCGATCGAGTTCACATGAGCAACAGGTTCACTTGAGCAGCAGGGTGCTCAGCCGGCGGCGTACGACGAACAGCCCGAGCAGACCCATCAGCACCAGATAGACCACCGACGCCAGCGAGCTCCAGGTCAAGGCTCCGGTGGTCAGCTCGCGACAGAGCACCACACCGCGATAGAGCGGCGTGACCTCGACGAGCCAGCGGACGATCGGGTGGAGAGTGTCGATCGGGAAGAAGGTGCCCGAGAACAAGAACAGCGGCAGCTGGACCAGGGTGATCTTGTCGAAGTCCTGCCAGCTCGTCATGAAGGTGGTCAGCGCCATCCCGACCGCCGCGAACGCGAACGCGATGAGCAGGGCCGCGGGGAAGGCGAGCACCGCCCACCACGAACTGATCAGCCCGAGCATCCCCATGAAGACCACGAAGGCCGCGGAGTAGGCGCCACCGCGCAGCAGGGACCAGGTGATCTCGCCGCGCGCGATGTCGCCGGTCGACAACGGGGTGGCCAACTGCTGGTCGTACAGCTTGTCGAACCTGAGCTTGAAGAAGACGTTGTAGGTGGCGTCCATGACCGCGCCGTTCATCGCCGAGGCAGCGAGCATCCCCGGCGCGACAAAGGCCGCATAAGGGATCTCGCGACCGTTGAACTCGAAGGTGTCGATCAGCTGTCCGACGCCCACCCCGATCGAGAGCAGATAGAAGACCGGCTCGAAGAATCCGCTCGCGAAGAGCTTCCAGGCCTTGCGATAGACCAGGTAGTTGCGCAGCACCAGGAGTTGAACGGCCCCGAGGAGCGAGGGTGGCGCCGGGATGGTCCTGGCCGGAGTCGTCGGAGTCGTGGTCATCAGCTGGCCAGCCTCTTGGCGAGTCCGGTCACCGACCAGTGCCACCCGAGCGCGAGCAACGCCACCAGGACCGCGGTGTTCACGGCGGCGACCGGCCAGTCGATGGTGTCGAGGGTGAACATCCGCGACAGATTGACTCCGTGCCACAGCGGCGTCAGCCGCGCCACCCAGCTGAGCACCGCGCCGAGGTTGGCGATGGGGAAGAACGCGCCGGAGAACAAGAACAGCGGGAAGACGCCGAGCCGGAAGATCAGCCCGAAGCCCTCCTCGGAGGTCAGTCGCGCGGTGAACCCGAAGACCAGGGTCGCGAAGACCATGCCGACCAGGACCTGCGCCGCGAGCGCCAGGATCGGGCCCCACCAGGTCGCATAGATCCCGAACGGCAGCAGGATCAGGGTGTAGACACCGCACGTGGTCACCAGCCGGAACAACACGAACAGCAGGTTCCCCGCCACCAGGTGGCGCACCTCCAGCGGCGTGGCCAGCATCGAGTAGTAGACCTTCTGCCACTTGATCATGCTCATCACCGGGTAGGTCGTCTCCCCCACCGCGGTCTGCATGGCGTGCGCGGCGACCAGGCCGGGCACGACGAAGGCGAGGTACGACGTCGCGCCCTCGAGCTGGCCGGGATCGCCCTTGATGAAACCGCCGAGAAGGATGCCCATCGCGACGACGTAGAACAGCGGGGTGACGAAGGAGGAGATCACCGAGCCGCGCCAGGTCCGCTTGTAGACCGTGGCCCAGTAGTCGAGCTGCCTGACGGCACCCTCGCCCAGACTGAGCGTGTGGGGCGTCGGAGTGCTGGATGCGAGGTCGACCATCACTCCACCAGCGTCCGACCGGTCAGATGCAAGAAGACGTCCTCCAGGGTGGAGCGCCGCACCAGCACCGCCACCGGATGCAGCCCCCGCTCGTTGGCATGGGCGATGACGGCCTCTCCGTCGTCGCTGTAGACCAGCAGCCGGTCGGGCAGCACCTCGACGCGCTCGCCCAGGTCGGCGACCTTCTCGGCAGCGGCCTCGTGCTCACCGACGCCGAAGCGCAGCTCGGCCACCTCGCGCGTGGAGTGCTCGCGGATCAGGTCGAGTGGAGCACCCTCGGCCACGATCAGGCCTTGGTCCATCACCACCAGCCGGTCGCACAGCTGCTCGGCCTCGTCCATGTAGTGCGTGGTGAGGACCAGCGTGACGCCCTGCTGCTTGAGTCGGAACAGCCGATCCCAGAGCAGGTGCCGTGCCTGCGGATCGAGCCCCGTGGTCGGCTCGTCGAGCAGGATCAGGTCGGGCGCGTTGATCAGGGAGCGGGCGATGGTGAGCCGCCTCTTCATGCCGCCGGAGAGGCTGTCCACCTTGGCGTCCGCTTTGTCTCTGAGCTGGACGAAGTCCAACAACTCATGGGCCCGGGTGCGCACTTCCCCGCGCGGGAGGCCGAAGTAGCGGCCATAGATGTAGAGGTTGTCGAAGACGTTGAGCTCGGTGTCCAAGGTGTCGTCTTGCGGGCAGACCCCCAGCCGCGCGCGGATCGCCGGCCCGTCGGTGTGTGGGTCCATGCCGAGGATGGACAGCTCTCCCCCGGTGCTCGGCGACACCGCGGCGATCATCCGCATCGTCGATGACTTCCCCGCCCCGTTCGGGCCGAGGAAGCCGAACGCCTCGCCACGGCGTACGTCGATGTCGACCCCCCGCACCGCCTCGAAGTCACCGAACGACTTGCGCAGCCCCCGGGCGTGAATCATCGAGTCGGACACGAGTAGCGAGGTTAGACGACACCTCCGACAACAGCACGCATCCCGGCTGCCGAGTGGTTGAGAACGACGCCGACATCACGGTTTGGACATGAAGCGCGGGGAAGAACCCGTGCAGAAGTGGCTGATGAGTAGGCTCTCGGCCACGAACCCGTCGAGCGGCGGGCCAGACATCCGGGGGTAGTGCCGATGACGGTGCGTACGGTGTCGCCCGTGGCGCGAAGCAGGGCCACGCAGCGCGTCATGCTGGGTGCGTTGGCGGCCTTCTTCGGCAGCGTGGCTGTGCAGCGCGTGGTCTTCTACGCCATCTACGACAACACAAACCCTGATGGGGACCCCGACGGAGGGGTAGCAGAGAACTATGTGGCCTTTCTGATCGCTGCGGTCGTGTTCGTGGTCATCGTGACAGCGGTGCTGGTCACGGTGCTGCGACGCCTACGACGCGGGGTCTACGAGGACCTCCCGACGACGTCATAGCTCCGGTCGCTCGAGCGACCAATCTGGATGACGTCCCGCCGTCCGGCCCGCTGCCTTCCCGCTGCCTTCCCGCCGTCCGAGCGCGAGTGTCGGCGCGGTGCGGGAGGATAGGCAGGTGGACGGCGTGTGGGACTCCTTCTCAGCCCCGACGGGCGAGTGGTTCCGCGCCGCGTTCGCCGAGCCCACGGCCGCCCAGGTCGGCGCGTGGCGAGCGATCTCTGCCGGCCGACACGCACTGGTGGTGGCGCCCACCGGGTCGGGCAAGACCCTGTCGGCGTTTCTGTGGTCGCTGGACCGGCTGCTGAGCACGCCGCGCCCGGAGGACAAGAGTCGACGCACGCGGGTGCTCTACGTCTCCCCGCTCAAGGCGCTGGCGGTCGATGTCGAGCGCAACCTGCGCGCCCCGCTGACCGGGATCCGGGCGACGGCCGAGCGGCTCGGTGAGCCGCTCCCCGAGATCTCGGTCGGGTTGCGCACGGGCGACACCTCGGCGGCGGACCGTCGACGCCAGCTGAGTCAGCCCGCCGACATCATGATCACCACGCCCGAGTCGCTGTTCTTGATGCTCACCTCGCAGGCCCGGGAGACGCTGCGCGGTGTCGAGACGGTGATCATCGACGAGGTCCATGCGGTCGCTGGCACCAAGCGCGGCGCGCACCTGGCCGTCACCTTGGAGCGCCTTGACGAGTTGTTGGACCGACCGGCCCAGCGGATCGGACTGTCGGCCACAGTCCGCCCGCACGAGGAGGTGGCGAGGTTCCTCGGCGGTGTGGCGCCGGTCGAGATCGTGGCGCCGCCTGCGGAGAAGTCCTGGGACCTGCGCGTGGTCGTCCCGGTCGACGACATGACCGCTCCCGACGACGGAGCAGAGGATCCGGAGGGGCGTTCGTCGATCTGGCCGCACGTCGAGGAGCAGATCGCGGAGCTGATCGGCCAGCACCGCTCGACGATCGTCTTCGCCAACTCTCGTCGGCTCGCCGAGCGACTCACCGCCAGGCTCAACGAGATCGCAGCTGAGCGCGACAGCGACAGCAACGACGCATCTGACCCCGCCAGCGCCTCGCCGGCCCAGGTGATGGCCCAGTCCGGGCACACTCACGGCGCGGCGCCGGTCATCGCGAAGGCGCACCACGGCTCGGTGTCGAAGGAGCAGCGCGCGATCATCGAGGACGACCTCAAGCGCGGCCGGCTGCCGGCGGTGGTGGCGACCAGCAGCCTCGAGCTCGGCATCGACATGGGCGCGGTCGACCTGGTCATCCAGGTCGAGTCGCCGCCGAGCGTGGCCAGCGCCCTGCAGCGAGTCGGTCGGGCCGGCCACCAGGTGGGTGAGACCTCCCGCGGGGTGCTCTTCCCCAAGCACCGTGGCGATCTCGCGCCGACCGCCGTCGCGGTCGAGCGGATGCGCAGCGGGACGATCGAGTCGCTTCGGGTGCCGGCCAACCCGCTCGACGTGTTGGCCCAGCAGGTGGTCGCCGCGACCGCGCTGGACGAGTGGGGCGTGGACGACTTGTTCGCCCTGATCCGCCGCAGCGCTCCCTTCACCAGTCTGCCGCGCAGTGCCTACGACGCGACCCTGGACCTGCTGGCCGGCCGCTATCCGTCGGAGGAGTTCGCCGAGTTGCGCCCCCGGATCGTGTGGGACCGGGTCGCCGGCACGCTGACCGGTCGACCGGGTGCGCAGCGGCTCGCGGTCACCAGCGGCGGCACCATCCCCGACCGCGGTCTCTTCGGCGTCTTCCTGGTCGGCGCGACCGGGCCGGGCGCCCGGGTGGGCGAGCTCGACGAGGAGATGGTCTACGAGTCCCGCGTCGGCGACGTCTTCGCGCTGGGAGCGACCAGCTGGCGGATCGAGGACATCACCCACGACCGGGTGCTGGTGACCCCAGCCCCCGGCGTGCCCGGTCGACTGCCGTTCTGGAAGGGCGACAGCCTCGGCCGTCCGGCCGAGCTGGGCGCAGCGGTGGGCGCGCTGCGCCACGAGCTGGGCAGCCTGCCCGAGCCGAAGGCGCTCGCCCGCGCCCATGAGGCCGGGCTGGACGACCGAGCCGCGGCCAACCTGGTCGCCTACCTGCGCGAGCAGCGGGAGGCCACCCAGCTCTTGCCCAGCGACCAGACTCTCGTCGTCGAGCGGGTCCGTGACGAGCTCGGCGACTGGCGGCTGGTGGTGCACTCGCCCTACGGCACTCCCGTGCACGCACCCTGGGCGCTGGCGATCAACGCCCGACTCCGGCAGCGGTACGGCGTCGACGGCCAGGCCGTCGCCAGCGACGACGGCATCGTCATCCGCATTCCAGATGGAGAGGCCGAGCCACCGGGCGGCGACCTGATCGTCTTCGACGCCGAAGAGATCGCCGAGATCGTGACCACCGAGGTGGGCGGCTCCGCCCTGTTCGCCTCCCGGTTCCGCGAGTGCGCAGCGCGCGCGCTGCTCCTGCCTCGACGCGACCCCGGCCGCCGCTCGCCACTGTGGCAACAGCGCCAACGCTCGGCCCAGCTGCTTGAGGTGGCGGCACAGTATCCCTCCTTCCCGATCGTCCTCGAGGCGGTCCGCGAGTGCCTCCAAGACGTCTACGACCTGCCGTCGCTGACCAACCTGATGGACCGCATCGAGCGACGAGAGGTCGCGGTCAGCGACGTGGCCACCACTCAGCCGTCGCCGTTCGCACGGACGTTGCTGTTCGGCTACGTCGCCCAGTTCATGTACGAAGGCGACTCCCCCGTCGCCGAGCGTCGCGCCGCCGCGCTCTCGCTGGATCAAGGCCTGCTCGCCGAGCTGCTCGGCCGAGCGGAGCTGCGTGAGCTGCTCGACCCCGAGGTGCTCGCGCAGCTCGAGGCGGAGCTCCAACGACTCGCGCCCGACCGTCGGATCGGCACGGTGGAGCAACTCGCCGACCTGCTCCGGATCCTCGGGCCGTTGACCATCGACGAGGTCGCCGAGCGCAGCGTCGAGGGCGCGACGGTCGCAGACTGGGTCGCTGAGCTCGCCGGCAAACGCCGCATCGTCAACCTGCGCGTCGCCGGACGGGACTGCTGGGCCGCGGTCGAGGACGTCGGTCGCCTGCGTGACGGGCTCGGCGTGCCGGTGCCTCCCGGCACTCCTGACGCGTTCACCGACCCGGTCGAGGATCCGCTGGCCGACCTGATCGGCCGCTATGCCCGCAGTCACGGCCCCTTCACCGCCGACGACGTCGCCTCTCGACTCGGCCTCGGCATCGCCGTGGTCCGGCACACCCTGGAGCGGCTGACCGCACGGGGTCGCCTGTTGGAAGGCGAGTTCCGGCCGGCCGGCACCAGCCAGGAGTGGTGCGATGCCGACGTCCTGCGCAGGTTGCGCCGGCGGTCCTTGGCCAACCTCCGACACGAGGTCGAGCCAGTCGAGCCCGATGTGCTCGGCAGGTTCCTGCTCGCCTGGCAGCGGGTGGGTGCCGGCCGAGGTGCCCTGCGTGGGATCGACGGCGTCTATGCCGCGGTCGAGCAGCTCGCGGGGGCGCCGGTGCCGGCATCGGCACTGGAGCCACTCGTGCTGGCCGGCCGCGTCGTCGACTACGAGCCCGCCATGCTCGACCAGCTCACCACCTCCGGCGAGGTGCTCTGGACCGGTCACGGCGCGCTCCCCGGCAACGACGGCTGGGTCTCCCTCCACCTGGCCGATCAGGCACCGCTCACACTGGCCCTTCCCGATCTGGCCCTTCCCGATCTGGCCCTTCCCGATCCCACCCCCTCCGACCCACCAGAGCGGAGCGATCTGCACCGCGCCATCCTCGACGCACTGGCACCGGGCGGCGCGTGGTTCTTCCGCCAACTCGCCGAGGTGGTCGCCGTCGACGACGAGGCCGCGTTGACCTCCGCGCTGTGGGATCTGGTCTGGGCCGGCCTGATCGGCAACGACTCCCTCGCGCCGCTGCGGGCGCTCACCGGCTCCGGACGGCCCACGCACCGCACTCGCAGACCGGCGCCGCGCAGCCGCCCGGTGCTCAGCGGTCGACCCCGGCTGCCGTCACGACAGGGTCCCCCGGAGACCGCGGGCCGGTGGACCCTGCTGCCCGAGCGGGACGACGACCCGACCCGCCGTGCCCACGCCACGGCCGAGCGGCTCCTCGACCGACACGGCGTGGTGACCAGGGGCGCGGTCGTCGGTGAGCGGGTGCCCGGCGGCTTCGCCGGCGTCTACCGCGTGCTCTCCGCCTTCGAGGAGTCCGGCCGTTGCCGGCGGGGATACTTCGTGGCCGGTCTGGGCGCTGCCCAGTTCGGCACCGCTGGCGCGATCGACCGACTGCGGACCTTCATCCACCGCGACGAGCTCGCCGATCCAGGGGCGGTCGCGCTCGCAGCGACCGACCCGGCCAACCCCTACGGCGCGGCCCTGCCCTGGCCCGAGCGTGCTGCTCAGACTCAGGGAGAGGAAGGCCCCGGCCATCGGCCGGGGCGCAAGGCCGGTGCCCTGGTCGTGCTCGTTGATGGGAGTCTCACCCTCTACGTCGAGCGCGGCGGGCGGACCCTGCTCACCTGGTCCGACGACGAGGAGCGACTCACCGCCGCGACTCGTGCGCTGGCCGATGCCGCCCGAGCAGGACTGCTGGGCAAGCTCATCGTCGAGCGCGCGGATGGCGAGCAGCTGCTCGGCGCCGGGGCCACACCGCTGCGGCTCGCGCTCCAGTCGGCGGGCTTCGTCACGACTCCTCGAGGGTTGCGGTTCCGTGCCTGAGCATGGATCCACCGGTCGTCGCCGTCGCGAGCGGCATCAGACGGGTGTCCCGGCAAGGCGGAGTGCCGAAGGCGGGCCGGAGGCCCGTCGAGGTGCGAGAACGCAGCCGGGGTGCCCGGATGGTGACGCGCAGCAGGCGAAAGATCGGTGGTTCCATGCCTGAGGGAGACACCGTCTGGCGGACGGCGCGCACCCTCGATCGGGCGCTCGCCGGCCATCGACTCACCGCCACCGACTTCCGCGTCCCGGCCCTGGCCACCGCTGACCTGGCCGGAGCGGTCGTGCGACAGACGGTGTCGCGCGGGAAGCATCTGCTCACCCACCTCGACCACGGGTCGCACACCTGGACCCTGCACACGCATCTGATGATGGAGGGCGCCTGGCACACCTACCAGCAGGGCCAGCGCTGGCGTCGGCCCGACCATCAGGCGCGCGTCGTGCTGACCGCCCACGACCGGCTGGCGGTCGGCTTCTCCCTCGGCATCGTCGAGCTGCTGCCGCGCAGCGAGGAGCACCAGGTCGTCGGCCACCTCGGGCCGGACCTGCTCGGCGCCGACTGGGACGAGCAGGAGGCGCTTCGACGCCTGCTGCGGGCGCCCGAGCGACCGATCCACGAGGCACTGCTCGACCAGACCAACCTGGCCGGCATCGGCAACCTCTACGCCGCCGAGCTCTGCTTCACCAGTGGGATCCACCCGACCACTCCGGTCGGCGAGGTCGCCGATCTGCCTCGGCTGATCCGGCGGGCGCAGGCCATGCTCGAGCAGAACAAGCTGCGTGCTGTCCAGACCACCACCGGCGACCTGCGCCAGGGCGAGCGGGTCTGGGTCTATCGCCGCGACCGGCAGCCCTGCCGTCGATGCGACTCGACCATCGAGGTCTCCTCGATCGGAGAGCCCGGCCGGGAGCGGGCGGCGTACTGGTGCCCGACCTGCCAGCCGACCTGAACCCGATCCTTCAGGCAGCCGAGGCGACCACGTCGCCGGTGGGACGGGTCGGCACCTGGAGTGGAGTGGCCTCCACCGGCAGCGACTCGAGCGAGAGCAGTGCCTCCTGCTCCGCCACGGCGTCGCTGACCTCGCGCAACACATCGGAGAGCGGCACCTCGAGCGCCCCGCACAACGAGGCGAGCAGCTCGGAGGATGCTTCCTTCTGACCGCGCTCGATCTCGGAGATGTAGCCCAGGCTGACCCGGGCCTCGGCGGACACCTCGCGCAGCGTCAGGCCCCGCTGCATCCGCCGACCGCGGAGCACATCGCCGAGCAACCGACGAAACAGCACCATCCGCTCATCCCTCCGAGTCCCTCAGCGGTCCGGAACGGACCACCTGACGGCCCCAACGCTACCCGAGACCCGAGTGTTCCCGGCGCAGGACGTCGGCAAGCGCCGCCAGCGCCGCCTCGCAGGTGGCCGCCTGGACGGCCGGCCGATCGCCGTCCAGCCGCAGCGGCAACGTTCTGACACCCTCGGACGAGGCGACGCCCACGAACACGGTGCCCGCCGGATGTCCCTCCTGCAGGTCCGGCCCTGCGACCCCGGTTGTGCTGAGGGCGTACGACGCTCCGACCACGCGGCGCGCGCCGTCGGCCATCGCCTCGGCGCACGCCGGGGAGATCACCCCGTCCTTCTCGACGACCGTCGTGGGCACGCCGAGCAGGTCGACCTTGACCGCGGTGGCATAGGACACCACGCCACCGAGATAGACCCGCGAGGCGCCTGGCACCGAGGTGATCCGGGCCGCCAGCTGCCCGCCGGTCAACGACTCCGCGGTCGCCAGCGTCCCGCCGCACGCCACCATCAGCTCGAGCAGCTCGGCCGCTCGGGCGTCCACTCCGGCCCCTACTTCTTCACGACCTTGAGGGTGATCTTCTTGCTGACCGACTTGTTGTGGTCGTCGCCGAGATACTTCACCGTCACTGCCTTCTTGCCGACGGTGGTGAACTTCGGCAGCGTCACCGTGGCCTTGCCGCCCTTGAGGTCGGCGAGATAAGTCTGCGTGCCGACGGTGACCGCGATGGTGCCGGTCGGTGTCTGCCCGGTCGCCGCCAACGTGGCGGTCACCTTCGCCTTGGTCTTCTTCACCACGACCTTGGCCGGTTTGCTGCTCACGGTGAGTGAGGGCGTCGCCTTGGCGACCGTCAGGCCAACCGCGGTCGAGGAGGCGGCGAGGTCGGCATTGCCGGCGTAGGTGACGATCAGCGAATGCGCACCGGGCTCGAGCGCCTTGCCGCCGATGGTCACCGTGGCCTGGCCTCCCGTGAGAGTGGCGGAGCCGAGCAGCGTGCCGCCGTCGCGCACCTGCACCTCACCGGTGGCGCTGGCCGGATCGACCGAGACCTGGACCGAGCCCGCGGAGCCATAGGTCATCGACGCTGCTGTCGCGGTCACCGTCGAGGCGTCCCGCCCCTTGCCGACCGTGGTCATCGACGGCACCGCCACCACGGCGAGCGTCGAGCCGGCCGGAACCCGGTTGGGCACGGTCAGACTCACACTCGCCCCGCCGTTGGTCACCGGGAAGGTGCCGAGTGAGATCTGACCACCAGTGCTGGTCCGGGCATAGACGCGTACCGAGGTGTTCTCCGGACTACCGAGCGAGGTGAGGTTGAGCTTGTCGAGGGTGAACGAGACCTGGTCACCGGGCGACACACTGCGCGGCATCCCCGACTCGGCCACCTGCTGGCGGGCGAAGTCCGGGCCGATCGCGGGGTTGTCCTGCAGGTAGGCGATCCACAGGTCCCGATCGATCAGACCGGTGTCGCGATGGGTGCCGTCGGTGAACGCGCGGAAGTTGTCGCCGCCGGTGCCGAGGAAGGAGAACGTCGAGACTGTGTAGGTCTTCGACGCGGACACCGGCGCGCCATCGATGGTGATCGAGGTGATCCGGTCGCCCTCGGGGCGGGTCGGGTCATAGGTCACGTTGAGGTTGTCGGAGAGCCCGAGCGCGAGGAAGGACCTGGTGGGAACGTTGCCGTTCTCGTCGCGCTGCCACTGCTGCTCCAGCACCTGCTTGAGCTGGGCGCCGGTGAGGTCGACCAGCCAGATGTTGTTGAGGAAGGGCAGCACGGAGTTGGCCTCGGCATAGGTCACCACGCCATCGGTGTTGGCGGGATTCTCGCTGGTGTCGCCGGCGTAGTAGAGCTCGTTGCGCAGCCCGCCCGGATTGACGATGCCGATATCGGCGGTGCCGATCGCGCTGGACAGGCCGTCGCGCAGCGCGTTGGCGACCAGATCGCCGAGCGCGGACTCGTTGGCCCGGTCGTCACGGGCGCCACCTGCGTAGACACCGTCCACGAACCCACCACCCGAGAAGGCCGTGGTGACGTCCGCCGTGACCGATCCGATCGGCAGGTTGCCGATCCCGGCAGCGTGGTCGAGCGCGGCGGTGACCGTGTCGTCGATCGGCCCGAGGACATCGGGGTACTGCGCCACGAGTGGCGGGTTGTCCTCGACCGGTCCACTCGGCACCGGGTTGTTGGCCACGGTGTAGGAAGCGACCTTGTCCGAGATGGTGTTGTAGGTCAACACGACCTGGCCGATGTTGGAGCCGTAGGACCCCGTCTGCAGGAACGGCCGCGTGGCCAGGTCACCGCCGGGGTTCGGTGCGTCCCACGCGTAGACCTGGTGGGTGTGGCCGTTGAAGACGACGTCGACAGCCGGGTTGAGGTTGGCCATCTCGGCGAACTCGCCGCCCTTGGCGATCTCGTCGTCGTACGTCGATCCGGCGCCGACCTCTGCGCCCTGGTGGAAGGCAGCGACGATGACGTCGGCCTCACCGTTGCCAGGGTTGCCGTCGCTGAGCTCGCCCGCCACTCGGTTGACCGCGTCGATCGGGTCTCCGAAGTCCAGGTCGGCGACACCCGCCGGGCTCACCAGGGTCGGTGTCTCGGCAGTGACTGCGCCGATCACCGCGACGGTGACGCCATCTTCGTCGTAGGTGGCGTATTCCGGTAGCACCGGATCCTCGGTGCCCTTGGCGTAGACGTTCGCGCCGAGGTAGTCCCAGGTGGCGTTGGCGCCGCCGTCGATCACTCGGTTCTCGAGGTCATTCCACCCCTGGTCGAACTCGTGGTTGCCCACTGCCGAGGCGTCCAGACCGATCTCGTTCATCACGTCGATGGTCGGCTGATCCTGCTGGATCGCCGAGGCGAACTCCGAGGCGCCGATCAGGTCGCCGGCTCCGACCAGCAGGCCGGCGTCCGCTGGTGTGTTGGCCCGCAGGTCCTCGATCTTCCAGGCCCACTTCACGGTGTTGTTGTTGATGCGACCGTGGAAGTCGTTGGTCAGCAGGAGGTTCAAGGTGACATCGCCATCGGCCGCCTGTGCGGACGTGGCGGGGATGAGCACCGCGAGGGGGGCGAGAGCGAGCGCTGCGGCGGCAGCCAGGGCGGCGCCGCGCCGACGCGAGCGGGGGCCACGTCGTGACGGGGATGTGGGGAACACGAGCTACCTTCCGAGCGGCGAACCGTTGCACGAGCCAAATCACCATATCGCTGGGAGCGTTGATTTGTTTACCTTCGCCCCATCGAACCGTTCTGCCAGCCAACCGTGACGCCAGCTCGGGATTCAGGCTGGATCAAGCGCTCCGCATCGAGCCGCGCTGACGCCAGACGTCGCGGAAGAACTCGTAGCCCGACCAGAGCGTCATCGCCACGGCGCCGGCGAGTGCCACCTGGGCGAGGTAGAACACCACGGTCCCTGGCGTCCCGAATGCATCGAAGGCTCCACCGTGTGCGTCTCCGTGCGGCAGGGGTAGGCACAACCCGGCCAGGGCGATTGCTTGGAGGGTGGTCTTGATCTTGCCGCTCATCGCGGCCGGGATGACCACGTGCTTGAGCACCGACAGCCGGAGCAGGGTGACGCTCCACTCCCGGACGAGCACCACGATGGTGACCCACCACCAGATCTCGCCGATGATCGAGAGCCCGATGAAGGCCATCCCGGTGATCGCCTTGTCGGCGATCGGGTCGGCGATCTTGCCGAAGTTGGTTACCAGGTTGCGGGCCCGCGCGATGTCGCCGTCGATCTTGTCGGTGATCATCGCGGCCACGAAGATCGCGAAGGCCACCAGCCGCCAGGTGATCGAGTCGCCTCCGTCGGCCAGCAGCGCCCACCCGAAGAACGGCACCATCACGATGCGCAGCGTGGTCAGCGCGTTGGGCAGGTTGAGGTTGCTCACCTGGGGTTCGCTCACTGGTCGACTCCGATCGGTCGTGCCTCCAGGTCGGCCCCGTCGGCGGCGACCACGACTGCCTCGACCAGGTCACCTACCTGGTGTCCGTTCACCGGGAGGCTGGTGCACCCGTCGACCTCGGGACCCTGGTGGTCACCGCGGCCCTCGGCCGAGGCTCCGTCGACGGCCTCGACCAGCACCCGGACCGGCTCGCCGACCCGGTCCTGGGCTCGCTCGGTGGTGACGGAGTCGACCAGGTCGGCCACCCGCTCCACTCGCGCGCGGATCTCCTCGGCGTCGAGCTTGTCGTCGTACGTCGCTGCTTCGGTGCCGTCCTCGTCGGAGTAGCCGAACACCCCCGTCACGTCGAGCCGGGCATCGGCCAGGAAGTCGCACAACAAGTCGAGCTCCTGCTCGGTCTCGCCGGGGAAGCCGACGATCACGTTGGACCGGATGCCCGCGGTCGGCGCCAGCTGCCGGATCTGGTCGAGGAGCCCCAAGAAGGTGTCGGGGTCGCCGAACCGCCGCATCCGGCGCAGCACGGCCGGGCTGGCGTGCTGGAAGGAGAGGTCGAAGTAGGCCGTGACGCCTGGGGTGCCGGCAATGGTCTCCAGCAGTCCGGGGCGCAGCTCGGCCGGCTGCAGGTAGGACACCCGGACCCGCTCGATCCCGTCCACGTCGGCCAGCTCCGGCAGCAGGGCCTCCAGGAGGCGCAGGTCGCCGAGGTCCTTGCCGTAGGACGTGGTGTTCTCCGAGACCAGGAACAGCTCCTTGACACCCGTCTCGGCCAGCCAGCGCGCCTCGGTCAGCACCTCGGCGGGTCGCCGGCTCACGAACGAGCCCCGGAAACTCGGGATCGCGCAGAACGTGCAGCGCCGGTCGCAGCCGCTGGCCAGCTTCAGCGCGGCCGTGGGTCCGGGGTCGAGTCGGCGGCGTAACCTCGCAGCGGCGGCATGGCCGGGCACCGGCAGCTCGGTGGCGGCGCGGTCGATCGGAGTGATCGGCAGCAGGCGCCGCCGGTCCTGCGGCTGGTGCGCCGTGGGCACATCCCCGGCCACGATGCCTCGCAGGCGGGCCGCGATGTCGGGGTAGTCGTCGAACCCCAGCACCGCGTCGGCCTCGGGGAGCGCGGCGGCCAGCTCGGCGCCGTACCTCTCCGCGAGGCAGCCCACCGCGACGACACTGCGCGGGCGACCCGACTCCTTGAGATCGGCCGCGGCCAGCAGGGTGTCGACAGAGTCCTTCTTGGCGGCCTCGACGAAGCCGCAGGTGTTGACCAGCACGGTGTCGGCATCGACCGGATCCGCGACCAACCGGAACCCATCGGCCGCCAGCCGACCCGCCAGCTCCTCGGAGTCGACCTCGTTGCGGGCACAGCCGAGCGTCACCAGCGCGACCGCGAGCGACTCGCTCGCAGCCTCACTCGCCTGAGCTCCAGGCTGGGGGGTGGCCGACACGATGATCGAGTATCCCAGCCGCCGCTCACCCCCCGCGAATCCACCCCGCGCGGGACATCTCCAACTCAGTCGCCGACGTAGGTGCGAGTGGCGGGTTGGCCGGTGTGGCCGAGAGCGCCCTGCTCTTGACCGTCGACGACGACCTTGACGCTGCCGTCGGAGGACTCGACCCGGACCGGAGGCGCGACCTCGAGGGAGCGGGAGGCGCCGTAGGCGAGGTCGCCGGTGAAGATGATGCGGCCGTTGCCGTCGCGGACCACGACGTGGGCGCCGCCGCCAGCAGCGCGTACGACGACGGGTACGGCGTCGGCGGTGGTCGAGGTGGTGGCGCGGCCTACGCCGCCGGAGCCGTCCAGCCGCGGGGCTACCGGCACGTCGACTGGGCCGTCCATGACCAGGCGCGCGAGTGACCAGGCGAGCACGACGGCCATCAGGGCGGCCACCAGCACCGACCAGTTCGGGCCGCCGCGGGTGTTGCGCAACGACGCCGTGGCGCCGGTGGCCAGCTCGGCCTCGAACACTTGGCGAGGGGTCACCGGTGCGTGGGCGTAGCGCTGGTCGTACTGCTCGATCAGCGGAGCCGCCTCCAGTCCGAGCACACGCGCGAGGGTGCGCAGGTGGCCGCGGGCGTAGAAGTCGCCGCCGCACGGCCCGAAGTCGTCGATCTCGATGCCGGCGATCACGTGCTGGCGGATGCGGGTCCGCTCGGCCAGCGCCTCGACGGTCAGGTCGAGGCGTCGCCGGGCGGCCGCGAGCTGAGGGCCGATGACCGGCTCCGGGGGCTCCTCGGCAACCGGCTCGTTCTCGACCTCCAGGCCGGGGAACTCCGGACGGCGCAGCTCCTCCATCTCCGGCAGCGCCACCGTCACCTGGTCAGGTGAGCTGGCGAGCGCGAGCGACCCCAGCACCAGGTCCGAGCGCAGACCAGGCGTGAGCTGGCGGTCAGGCGTCGGTGCCGGCTCGGTGAGGCTCGCTGCCGGCGCGACCGGCAGACCCGGACCAGGCAGACCCGGACCAGGCAGATCTTGACCAGGAGGGCCCTGCTCAGGAGACGGCTCTTCGGCGGTGGCCGAGGCAGGCTCGCCACCGCGACCGGCGATCCGCAGCCGCTCGGCGATCGCACCGATCCCGGCCGCCATCGCCGGACGGGGGTCGCGCCAGCGGGAGACACCGGGCGCATCGGCCTTGTCGGGCTCAACCGACAGATCGGGCTCGACCGACAGATCGGGCTCGATCGGCTCGACCAGGGCAGCGCCGGGGACGATCTCGGCCAGGACGGCATCGAGGCCGTCAGCAGCCCCGTTCACCCGGGTCGACAGTCCGAGCGGGACGGCGTACGCCTCGGCATCAGCTGCCGCAGGCTCGACGACCAGCCGACCGTCGCGGACCAGGCCGGACCGGGGCTGGTGCTCGACCGCCTCGACCTCGTCCCAGGGCAGGCCCCGCCAGGTGTGGCCGCGCCGCACCCGGACGCCCCGGGCATCGGCGACCAGCAGCGGGGAGCGGGCGTCCACGACGACAGCCAGGTAGCCGAGCGCGACCAGGCCGAGCACCACGCCCAGGATCCAGTCGAGCGCCGAGCCGGACCCGGAGGCCCGGTGCAAGTAGGCAGCGGCAACCAGGGCCGAGGCGGCTCCGACACCGGCGAGCAGCCAGACGTTGCGGCGGATCTCCAGTCGAGGCTCCGAGTGACCCTCGGCCGCGGGCGTCTCCGGGTGGTCGATCTCGGTCATCACTGCTCCCCCTGCAAGGTGATGAGCACGGCATCCAGCTCGTCGGGCTTGATCAACACGTCGCGGGCCTTGGAGCCCTCGCTGGGCCCGACCACCCCGCGGCTCTCCAAGATGTCCATCAGCCGGCCGGCCTTGGCGAAGCCGACCCGCAGCTTGCGCTGCAGCATCGAGGTCGAGCCGAACTGGGTCGACACGACCAGCTCGACGGCCTGCACGACCAGATCGAGGTCGTCACCGATGTCGTCGTCGAGCTCACGCTTGCTCGACGCCGCCGCGGTGACGTCCTCGCGGTAGCTCGGCGACAGCTGCTCCTTGACGTGCCGCACCACCTGGTGGATCTCGGTCTCGGTGACCCAGGAGCCCTGGACCCGGACCGGCTTGGAGGCGCCCATCGGCAAGAACAAGCCGTCACCCTGACCGACCAGCTTCTCCGCACCCGGCTGGTCGAGGATGACCCGGCTGTCGGCTAGCGAGGAGGTCGCGAAGGCGAGCCGCGACGGCACGTTGGCCTTGATCAGGCCGGTGACGACGTCGACCGACGGCCGCTGGGTCGCGAGCACCAGGTGGATCCCCGCCGCACGAGCCAGCTGGGTGATCCGGACGACGGCGTCCTCGACGTCACGGGGCGCAACCATCATCAGGTCGGCCAGCTCGTCCACGACGACCAGCAGGTAGGGGTAGGGCTCGAGCTTGCGCTCGCTACCGACCGGCACCTGCACCTTCCCGGCGCGCACCGCCCGGTTGAAGTCGTCGATGTGCCGGAAGCCGAAGTTGGCCAGGTCGTCATAGCGCATGTCCATCTCGCGCACGACCCACTGCAGCGCCTCAGCGGCCTTCTTGGGGTTGGTGATGATCGGCGTGATCAGGTGCGGGATGCCTTCGTACGCCGTCAGCTCGACCCGCTTGGGGTCGACCATGATCAGCCGCACCTCATCCGGCGTGGCACGCATCAGGATCGAGACGACCATCGAGTTGATGAAGCTCGACTTGCCGGAACCGGTGGCGCCGGCGACGAGCAGGTGCGGCATCTTGGCGAGGTTCGCCACCACGAAGCCGCCCTCGACGTCCTTGCCGAGCCCGGCCAGCATGGGATGCGGATCGGAGCGTGCGGTCGAGGAGCGCAGCACGTCTCCCAGCGAGACGATCTCCTTGTCCACGTTGGGGATCTCGATGCCGATCGCCGACTTGCCGGGGATCGGGCTGAGGATGCGCACGTCTGCGGACGCGACGGCATAGGCGATGTTCTTCGACAGCGCGGTGACCTTCTCCACCTTCACCGCCGGGCCGAGCTCGACCTCGTAGCGGGTCACCGTCGGGCCGCGGGTGTAGCCAGTCACCTGCGCGTCGATGCCGAACTCCTCCAGCACCTGGGTGAGCCGCTCGACCACGCCGTCGGAGGCTCGTGAACGTGGCTTGTGCGGGGACCCCATCTTGAGCACGTCGCTGGCCGGCAAAGTGTAGGTGATGTCGCCGGACAGGGCCAGCTGCTCGACGCGCTGCGGCAACGGCGTGTGCGGCGGCGCCTGGAGCTCCACCGGCTCGGGCGTCTCGGCGGGCGCCTCCGCCTCCGGCGGGGCCGCGCCCTTGCGCCGCTTGTTCACCTCGCGGTCCTCCAGGACCGGGGTGTCATAGGCCGGGCTGCCCAGCTCGGGGTCGACCTCGTCGCCCGCGCCGCGACGTCGCCTGCGAGTGCGGATCGGGGCGGTCTGCTCAGCATCGGTCTCGTCGGCGGACGGCTCGCTGGTCCGGCCGAGCAGCCGGTCGCGCGCGGCGCCGAGTCGCTCCGGCACCCGGTGGACCGGCGTCGCGGTGATCACCAGCAGTCCGAAGATCGCGAGCAGGAGGAGCAGCGGCACCACGATGTACGACGTGCGCAGCAGGTCCATCAGCAGGCTGGAGACGACGTAGCCCACCGCTCCCCCGGCCTGCTGCAGGTCACTGCTGTCACCGGCCTGCGGCGTCGGCGAGCCGTTCGCGATGTGCACGATGCCGAGGACGCCGAAGGCGAGCGCCGTCCAGCCGACGATCTGTCTGCCGGCCGGGCCGTTGCTCTCGGGGCGGCGCAGGGTGCGCCAGCCGACCAGGATCAGCAGCAGCGGGACCAGCCAGCCGACCTTGCCGACGGAGCCGGCCACGATCGTGCGGACGAGCTCCATCACCGATCCGGGCAGCTGCCACCACACGGCACCGGCGCTGACGACCGCCAGCCCGAGGAACAGCAGGCCGACACCGTCGCGGCGGTGCTCGGGCTCGAGATCGCGCGCGGCGCCGCCGATGTGGCGGGCCACACCACCCACGCCATGCGCGATCGCCAGCCAGACACCGACCACGGCGCGGCCGACGGCGCCGAAGAACCGCGAGACGGGGCCAGGGCCGGAGCGCACTGCGCGCGGTGCGGTGCGCGCAGTCAGCCCACGAGACTTCTTCTTGCTCGTGGACCGCCTGCTGCGGCTGGTACTCCGGGATCGGGTGCTCGAGCCTCGGCCTTTGGAGGACGTGCTCTTGCTCCGCGACCCCGGCGGGGAAGACGTACGGGTCGCCATGCTGCGACCTTAGGCGATCGTCACACCAGCATCACGCTTCACAGCGCGTGTCGTGCCCGACCGGCCGGACGCGGTGACCCTCCTGGGAATCGTTCGGATCCAAACGGTCGAATAACGAAACGCCAGTATTGCGGAATTCGAGTAAGGCCAACCTGTGTTAGTGATGCCACATTCAAATGTCGTCTCCCCGATTGCTTTTTAGTGCGGCAGCGGGTCGATACTCGAAGGCAGGAGCCTCATCCTCCGCACCAGAAGGGGCCACGCCCGTGGATGTTCTCGACATCGCCCGGTGGCAGTTCGGCATCGTCACCGTCTATCACTTCTTGTTCGTGCCGCTGACCATCGGCCTGACCGCCCTCATCGCCATCCTCGAGACGATGTGGGTGCGCACCAACAAGCCGGAGTACCTCCGGCTCACCAAGTTCTTCGGCCGGCTGTTCCTCATCAACTTCGCCATCGGCGTCGCCACCGGCATCGTGCAGGAGTTCCAGTTTGGCATGAACTGGTCGGACTACTCCCGCTTCGTCGGCGACATCTTCGGCGCCCCGCTGGCCGTCGAGGGACTGCTCGCGTTCTTCCTCGAGTCGACCTTCCTCGGCCTGTGGATCTTCGGGTGGGACAAGCTCCCCCGCGCCCTGCACGCCACCACGATCTGGCTGGTGCACTTGGGCACCCTCGCCTCCTCCTGGTTCATCCTCGCGGCGAACTCCTGGATGCAGCACCCGGTCGGCTACACCTACAACCCCGACAGCGGACGCGCCGAGCTGACCGACTTCTGGGCAGTCATGTTCAACAAGGTCCAGCTGGTGACGTTCCCGCACGTGGTGATGGCGGCGTACATGACCGCGGGCGCGTTCGTGCTCGGCATCGGTGCCTACCTCTACGTGCGCAAGGACAAGGAGCACGACCGGCCGCTCTACCTCAAGGCGATCCGGTTCGGCGCTGCGGTCTCGCTGATCGGCGGGCTGGGCGTGGCCATCACCGGCGACGTCCAGGGCAAGATCATGACCGAGGTGCAGCCGATGAAGATGGCGGCGGCCGAAGCGCTCTACGACACCGAGCAGCCCGCGTCGTTCTCGATCTTCACCATCGGCACACCGGACGGTCAGACCGAGAAGTTCGCGATCAAGGTGCCGCGGCTGCTGTCCTTCCTGGCGACCGGCGACTGGAACGGCAAGGTCGAGGGCATCAACCAGCTCCGCGAGAAGTACATCGAGAAGTACGGCCAGGACCCGGGCGCCACCTACTACAGCGCCGGGGACTACGTGCCGGTGATCCCGGTGACCTACTGGTCCTTCCGGTTCATGATCGGGCTCGGCGTCCTAGTGGCCGCCGGCGCGGCGCTGATCTTGTGGCTGACCCGACGCGGTCGCGCGCCGACCAGCCCCTGGTTCGGCCGGTTCGGGATCCTGATGCCGATCGCCGCGGTGTTCGCCAGCTCCTGGGGTTGGCTGTTCACCGAGATGGGTCGCCAGCCCTGGGTCGTCTTCGGACTGATGACGACCGAGCACGGCGTCTCCCCCCGCGTCCCTGCCTACGAGGTGTGGACCTCGGTGACGGTCTTCACGCTGCTGTACGGCGTCCTCGCGGTCGTCGAGGTCGGCCTGCTCGCGAAGTACGTCAAGCGCGGCGCCGACCCGTTCGAAGAGCCGCCGGACGTGCCGCTCGGCGGTTCGGACGACGACGCCCCGCTGTCGTTCGCCTACTGAGAGGAACGAGACGACCATGGAACTCACCACTGTCTGGTTCGCCCTCATTGCGATCTTGTGGATCGGCTACTTCGTCTTGGAGGGCTTCGACTTCGGGGTCGGCATGCTGCTGCCGATCCTGCCGAAGGACGAGAAGGAGCGCCGCGTCCTCTACAACACCATCGGCCCGACCTGGGACGGCAACGAGGTGTGGGTGCTGGTCGCCGGCGGCGCGACCTTCGCGGCCTTCCCGGAGTGGTATGCCACCTTGTTCAGCGGCTTCTACCTCGCACTGCTGCTCATCCTGGTCGCGCTGATCGTGCGCAACCTGGCCTTCGACTACCGCGGCAAGCGAGACGACCCCACCTGGCGGAGCCGGTGGGACATGGCCGCGATCTTCGGGTCCTACGTGCCCGCGCTGCTGTGGGGTGTCGCGTTCGCCAACATCGTGGCGGGCGTGCCGATCGACGAGCACAAGGAGTTCACGGGCAACCTGTTCACCCTGCTGAACCCCTACGGCCTGCTCGGCGGACTGGTCACCCTGTCCCTCTTCCTCACCCATGGCGCGATGTTCTTGGCCCTCAAGACCGACGGCGACATCCGGCACCGTGCCCGGTCCCTCGCGGTCAGGCTCGGCCTGGTCGCCGCGGTGATTGCGGTGGTGTTCATCGTGTGGACGCTCGCGAAGTACGACTGGGAGATCATGCCGCTGCTGTTCTTCGCGGTGGCCGCCGTCGCCCTGCTCGCCGCGATCGGGATGGCCGCTCGGGGAAGCGAGGGCTGGGCCTTCATCGGCACGGCGGTGACCATCGCCTGCGCAGTGGCCGGCTTGTTCTGGGCCCTGTTCCCAGCGGTGATGCCGTCGAGCACGGATCCGGCCTTCTCGCTGATGGCCTCCCACGACCCGGCCGTGGGGGTCTCCGCGGCCGCGACGCAGTACACCTTGAAGGTGATGACCTGGGTCGCCGTGGTCTTCACGCCGATCGTGCTCATCTATCAGGCCTGGACCTACTGGATCTTCCGCAAGCGGATCTCCACGCACCACATCCCCGACCCCGTCGGGGATACCGTGCAGGCCTGATGCGGCCACTGGATCCACGAGTCCTGATCCACCTCCGGCCAGCACGCCGAGCTCTCCTCGGGGTGCTGGCCGGAGGCACGCTGGGCGGTCTGCTCACCGTCGCCCAGGGCTTCGCCATCGGCACGCTGGTGGTCCGGGTCGTCGATGGTGGGCACTGGCAGGGCGCCGCATGGTGCGTGCTGGCGATCACGGCGGCGCGGCTCGCGGCGTCGTACGTCGTCGACGTCGCCTCGGCCACCGCCGCCACCCAGGTGTCCTCGGCCCTGCGCCGACGGCTGCTGCGCGCGACCTTGGACCTCGACGCGCTCGCGCTCTCCCGCCGCCGGGCCGGCGAGCTGACCCTGCTGGCGACCCGCGGGATGGCGGCGGTGGAGCCCTACCTGACCCGCTATCTGCCGGCGATGGTGATGGCGGGCGTGCTGCCCGCGATCACGGTGCTGGCCCTGCTCCTGCTCGACTGGCAGGCCGGCCTGATCGTCCTGCTCACGCTGCCGCTGGTGCCGGTGTTCGCGATCCTGATCGGCCACGCCACCCAGGAGCGCGCCGACCGGCAGTGGCGACTGCTCGCTGTCCTCTCCGGGCACTTCCTCGACGTGGTGCGCGGCCTACCGACCCTGGTCGCCTTCCGGCGAGCCGAGGCGCAGGCCGCCTCGATCCGGGCCATCACCGACCGCTATCGGCGCGCCACCTTGGACACGCTTCGCATCGCGTTCGTCTCCTCCGGGGCGCTGGAACTGATCGCGACCCTCTCCGTCGCCCTGGTCGCCGTCGACGTCGGGCTCCGGCTCGCGGCCGGTCGGCTCGACTTCTGGACCGCGATGGTGGTGCTGCTGTTGGCTCCCGAGGCCTACTGGCCGCTGCGGCGGGTGGGTGCCGAGTTCCATGCCGCCGCCGAGGGCACGGCCGCCTTCGAGCAGGCCGATGCGCTGCTGGCGACCGAGCCGGCTCCGCAGGGTGACCCGATCACTCCTGGAGCGCCTATCACGCTCGACGGCCTCATCGTCCGCTATCCCGATCGCGCCACGGCGGCGCTCGACGACCTCACCGCGGTGCTCCCCTCCCCCGGGCTGACGGCCGTCGTCGGACCGTCTGGAAGCGGCAAGTCCACCCTGCTCGCCGCCCTGCTGGGCGAGCTCTCTCCCGACGCTGGTGAGGTGCGGATCGGCTCCACCTCGCTGGCCGGCGCCGACCTGGCCGGCTGGCGCACGCAGGTGGCCTGGTCGCCGCAGCGGCCGTGGCTCTTCTCCGGCTCGGTGGCGGACAACCTGCGAGTCGCCCGACCCGAAGCGACGGACGACGAGCTCCGTGCCGTGCTCGACCGGGTCGCTCTGGGCGAGGTGGTCGCCGCCCTGCCGGCCGGACTCGGCACCGAGCTCGGCGAGGACGGCGCCGGACTCTCCGCCGGACAGCGGGCACGGCTGGCCCTCGCCCGAGTGCTGTTGGCCGAGCGCCCCTATGTCTTCTTGGACGAGCCCACCGCGCACCTGGACGAGGCCACCGAGGCGATCCTGCTCGACGCGCTGCGGGACCTGAGCCGCCGCTCCTGTGTCGTCGTGGTCGCGCACCGACCGGCCGTGACGGAGGCCGCCACCCACGTGGTCACGCTCCCCTCTCAAGTCAGCCGGCGGTCCCCAGACCTGGCCGAGCCGGCGGCGACACCGGCCGCGCTCGACCTCTCGGGTTCCGACCGGGCTCCTGCTCAGACCGTTGCGAACGAAGCACCCCGCCGCAGCCGCTTCCGCGCGGGCGCCCGGACCGGCACCCTCCTGGGCACCCTGTCCGTCGTCTGTGGCGTCGCGCTGACGGCCACCGCGAGCTGGCTGATCACCCGCGCCTCGGAGCAGCCACCGGTGCTGGACCTGATGGTCGCGATCGTGGCGGTGCGCGCCTTCGGCCTGGGTCGCCCCGTGCTGCGCTACGCCGAGCGGTTGGTCTCCCACGACGCGGCCCTGCGGTTGCTCGCCGAGCGACGCGCGGAGGTGTACGACGCGCTGGTCCCGCTGGTGCCCGGTCGACTGGGCACACGCCGGGGTGATCTGCTCAGCTCGGTCGTGGACGACGTCGACTCCCTTGTCGACCGTCAGCTCCGCGTCCGGCAGCCGGTGTGGACCGCGGTGTGGGTGGGTCTGTTGGCCGTCGTCCTGGCGGCCGCGCTCGATCCGCGGGCGGGCGCGACGGTGCTGATGGTCTGCCTCGTGGCCGCCCTCGGCTTCCCTGTCGCCCACCGTGGCGTCGCCGCTGCCGAGCCTGCCTTCGTGGCCGCGCGGGCCGGTCTGTCCGCCCGCGTCGAGCAGATCGTCAGCTCGGCCCGCGACCTGGTGCTCTGGGGCGCCGACAGCCGGGCCCTGGTCGACCTGGATGCCGCGAGCGCAGGGTTGGGGGCGGCGGCACGTCGATCCGCACGCGCGACGGCACTCGGTCGACTCCTGCCGATCGTCGCGGGCGGGTGCGGGGTGGCCGCCATCGCTGTCGTCGTGCCTCGTGGTGCGACGTCGGACGCGATGCTCGCCCTCCTGGTGCTGCTTCCACTCGCGTTGGTCGACGCCTTCGCCCCGCTCCCCGACGCCGGCGCCCTCGCCGTCCGCACCGCCGCGGCCCAGCGCCGCCTCGACGCACTCACCTCTCAGAGCCCGCTGGTGACCGGGCCGGTGGCTCCGGTGGCGGCCGACCTGACCCGTCCCGACGCCCGTGCCCGCGCCATCTCGGTGGGCTGGGGTGAGCAGGACGCCCTCACCGGCTTCTCCCTCGACCTTCCCGCGGGGGCGAGGGTCGGGCTGGTGGGCGCGTCGGGCACCGGGAAGTCGACCTATGCCGCGGTGATGATGCGCTTCCTCGACCCGCGCTCGGGCAGCCAGACGCTCGCCGAGGTCGACCTGCGCGAGCTCGCCTTCGGCGACCTCCGCGGTGCCACCGGGCTGGTCGACGACGACCCCCACGTCTTCGGCTCCACCGTGGTGGAGAACGTGCGGCTGGCCCGGCCGGACGCGAGCAACGAGGAGGTCCGCAAGGCCCTGGACGCCGCCCACCTGGGCTCCTGGGTCGACTCGCTGCCTCGTGGCCTGGACACCCCGATCGGCGAGGGCAGCGCCCACGTGTCGGGAGGCGAGCGGGCCAGGATCGCACTTGCGCGGGCCTGGCTGGCCGACCAGCCCGTGCTGGTCCTCGACGAGCCGACCGCCCACCTGGACTCCGACACCGCTCGCCGGGTCAGCGAGGAGATCCTCGGTGAGGAGCGCGGTCGCTCGATCGTCTGGATCACCCACGGCACCATCGGCCTGGACGCGATGGACCAGGTTGTGACGCTGCGTTGACCAGACGGCTCTCGAGAGGAACGCCGCGGCCAGCAGTGGCATGCTGCTGTCGGTGATCTGGGCGCTAGCGGGTGTGACGGGGGTGCTGGCCGTCGTCGACTGGGTGGCGGTGGCGCGTGACGATCGGCGCACCGAACAATGGGCCAAGCCGGCCACGCTGATCGCGCTCATTGCGGTCGCCCTCGCGGGCGGGGCGCTCGAGGCGGGCGCCGGCACGTGGCTCGTGGTCGCGCTCGTCTTCGGCCTCCTCGGTGACGTGATGCTGCTGGGCGACTCGGCGGCCAGGTTCCAGGCCGGCCTGGCGGCGTTCTTGGTCGGACACCTGGCCTACGTCGTCTGCTTCGTGGTCCTCGGGCTGCCGTCGCCCGCCTTGGCGGTGGCCGGAGTCGCGTTCGTCGTGCTGGCGCTCGGCGCCGGGCGGCAGGTGCTCCCGTCGGCCTACCGAAGCGAGGGCTGGGGCCTCGCGGTGCCGGTAGCGGCGTACATGCTGGTGATCTCGGCGATGGCGATCACGGCCTGGATGACCGGCGATCCGCGAGTGGCGCTGGGCGCGTCGGTCTTCGTCGCCAGCGACACCATCCTCGCCATGGACCGCTTCGTGCGCCCCCGGTCCTGGGCCCGGCCGGCGATCATGGTCACCTACCACTTGGGCCAGGCCCTGATCGTGTGGGGCGTGCTCGCGGCGAGCTGACCCAGAGGCGCTCAGGCCTCGATGACGATCGGGATGATCATCGGCCGACGCCGATGGGCGTTGTTGACCCAGCGGCCGACCACACGGCGTACGTTCTGCTGAAGCTGGTGGGCGTCACTGACCCCATCCCGCAGGGCCGCGTCGAGGGTGTCGATGATGGGCTGCTTGATCTCGTCGAAAGCCGAGTCGTCCTCGGCGAACCCGCGGGCGTGGATCTCCGGGCCGGCCGCGACCTTGCCGCTCACCGAGTCGACCACGACGATCACCGAGATGAAGCCCTCCTCGCCGAGGATCCGGCGGTCCTTCAGCGACATCTCCGCGACGTCGCCCACCGACGACCCGTCGACGAAGACGTAGCCGCAGTCGACCTTGCCGGCTATCTGCGCCCGGCCGTCGACCAGATCGACGACCACACCGTCCTCGGCGACCACCACGTTCTCCGCGGGCACCCCGGTCGCCCGGGCCAGCTCGGCGTTGGCGCGCAGGTGGCGCGCCTCCCCGTGCACCGGCATCACGTTGCGGGGGCGGACCACGTTGTAGCAGTAGAGCAGCTCGCCGGCGCTCGCATGGCCGCTGACGTGCACCAGCGCGTTGCCCTTGTGGACGACGTTCGCGCCGAGCCGGGACAGGCCGTTGATCACCCGATAGACGGCGCTCTCGTTGCCGGGGATCAGCGAGGAGGCCAGCACCACGGTGTCGCCCTCTTCGATGTTGACGAAGCCGTGGTTGCGCTGCGCGATGCGAGCCAGCGCCGACAAGGGCTCGCCCTGGGACCCGGTCGAGACGAGCACCTGCTGGTCGGCCGGCAGATCGGCGAGCTGCTTGGCGTCGACCATCACGCCGGGCGGCACGGTGAGATAGCCCAGGTCTTGGGCGATGGCCATGTTGCGGACCATCGAGCGACCGACGTAGCCCACCTTGCGGCCGTGCGCGACCGCGGCGTCGAGCACCTGCTGGACCCGGTGCACGTGGGAGGCGAAGCAGGCCACGATGATCCGCTGCTTGCTCTGGTGGAACACCCGGTCGAGCACGGGTGCGATGTCGCGCTCGGGGGTGGTGAAGCCGGGCACCTCGGCGTTGGTGGAGTCGGTCAGGAAGAGGTCGACGCCCTCCTCGCCCAACCGGGCGAAGCCCCGGAGGTCGGTGATCCGGCCGTCCAGGGGCAGCTGGTCCATCTTGAAGTCGCCGGTGTGCAGCACCGTGCCCGCCGGAGTGCGGATGGCCACGGCCAGCGCGTCGGGGATCGAGTGGTTGACGGCGACGAACTCCAGGTCGAACGGGCCGAACTGCAGCCGGTCCCCCGCCTCGACCACGTGGCGCACCGTCTCCTTGAGCCGGTGCTCGCGCAGCTTGGAGGACAGCAGCGCGAGGGTGAGCTCGGAGCCCACCAGCGGGATGTCGTCGCGCTCGCGGAGGAGGTACGGCGCCGCGCCGATGTGGTCTTCGTGCCCGTGGGTGAGCACGAGGGCCTCGATGGCGTCGAGCCGGTCCCGGATCGACTCGAAGTCGGGCAGGATCAGGTCGACTCCGGGGTGGTGCTCCTCGGGGAAGAGCACCCCGCAGTCGACGACGAGCAGCCGGCCGGCGTGCTCGAAGACCGTCATGTTGCGGCCGATCTCGCCTAGGCCGCCCAAGGGGATGACCCGCAGACCCCCTTCCGCCAGTGGTGGTGCTTCGGGCAGCTCCGGGTGCGGGTGGCTCAAATGCTTCTCTTCTCTCGGATCAGGGCTCAGATGAGGTGGGCGGCGGCAAGGGCGGCCCCGAGGGCGGCGTACTCCTCGTCGTCGAGCGGCACCAGCGGGCCGCGCACGACGCGGTTGTCGAGCACGCCTAGGAGTTGCAGGGCGCCCTTCGCGGTGGTGGCGCCGTAGTTGGGCACGCCCATGATCGCGTCGATCACCGGCAGGCTCGCTCGGAAGGTCTCCAGCGCAGCCGCATGGTCACCCGCGGTGAACTGGTCGTGCATCGCACGCAGGGCAGGGCCACAGGCGTGGCCGGCGACCGACACGAAGCCCGAGGCGCCGTGGGCGAGCCAGCCAAGGTTGTTCGCGTCGTCACCGGAGTAGATCGCCAGGCCGGTGTCCCGCATGATCCGGACACCACGCGCGAAGTCACCGACCGCGTCCTTGATCGCCACGACCTGGTCCCACTCCGCGGCACGGGCGTAGGTGTCCGGCGCGATGGTGGTGCCGGTGCGGCCCGGGACGTCGTACAGCATCACCGGCAGGTCGGATGCTGCGACGACGGTCCGGAAGTGCTCGAGCACGCCGGCCTGGGAGGGCTTGTTGTAGTACGGCGTCACGAGCAGCACGCCGTGTGCCCCGGTCTTCTCCGCCTGGCGGGCCAGCTCGACCGAGTGAGCGGTGGCGTTGGTGCCGACGCCCGCGACGACGGTGGCTCGGTCGCCGATCGCGTCCATCACCGCCCGCAGGATGAGGCCGTCCTCCTCCACGGTGGTCGTCGGCGACTCCCCGGTGGTGCCGGAGACGACGACGCCGTCGTGGCCGTGCGCGACCAGATGCTCCGCGATCCGGGCAGTCCCCTCGGCGTCGACCGAGCCGTCCTCGTGGAACGCCGTCGCCATCGCGGTCAGCACGCGGCCGAAGGGAGCGCTGGGTGCGGACGTCATGGCCCCAGGCTAGCGGCTGCCAGGGGCTGGCTCGGACAACCCGGTCGCGATCTTCTGCGTCTTTCACTACGTGGGGATCGGATGCGGTTGGGTAGTCCCGTGACCAGGACGACTCGGCGCCTCGCTCTGAGCGTGCTCGCCTGCCTGCCGCTCCTGGTCCTCACGCCCGGCACCCCGGGCGCGGACGCGCCCGAGCAGCAGCCGGGCATCACCCTCGCGGCCGAGACCGAGCCGAGCGCAGCGCCTTCGTCGGAGTCTTCCTCGGAACCTTCTTCTGAGCCTTCTTCTGGGCCGAGCACGCAGCCGGAGCGCCCGCGCACCCGGACGGTGACGGTCGCGATCAGCGGCGACATCCTCATCCACGACAACGTGTGGATGTCGGCGCAGCGCTTGGCCGCCCGCGAGGGCCACTCGGGCTTCGACTTCCGGCCGATGCTGGCCGACCTGAGACCGCTGGTCTCGGGCGCCGACCTGGCGCTGTGCCATCTCGAGACTCCGCTGGCGCCACGCGGTGGGCCCTACTCGAGCTATCCGCTCTTCTCAGCGCCACCGCAGATCGCCGACGCCCTCGCCTGGGTGGGGTACGACGGCTGCTCGACGGCTTCCAACCACACCGTCGACCAGGGCTTCGCCGGGATCGTGCGCACCCTGGACACGTTGGACCGGGTCGGGTTGCAGCACACCGGGTCGGCGCGCACCCCTGCCGAGGCGGCCAGGCAGGTGGTCTTCGACGTGCACGGCATGCGGATCGCCTGGCTCAGCTACACCTACGGCACCAACGGGATGCCCGTCGACGCCGACAAGCCGTGGTCGGTGAACCTGATCGACCCGGCTCGGATCGAGCGGGACGCCCACCGAGCCCGGGCCGCGGGCGCCGACGTCGTGCTGGTCGCGCTGCACTGGGGTGATGAGTACTCCACCACGCCCAGCGCCTATCAACGCGACCTGGCCGAGCGGCTGACCCGGGACAAGGACATCACCGCGATCTACGGCCACCACGCCCACGTGGTCCAGCCGATCGAGCGCCTCCACGGCACCTGGGTGGTGTTCGGGCTCGGCAACCTGCTCGCCGGGCAACGGACCACGGCCCCCGGCGTCGACCGCGGCGAGGTCGTCGTACTCACCCTCCGGCAGCGCGGCGACGGACCCGTCCGCGTGCTCCGCCCCACCAGGCACCCGACCCAGATCCTCGAGCACGGGCCGGACGGCGAGTTCTCCGTCCAGCTCCTCCGCTAGCGGCGCTCCAGCCAGCGCCAGGTGAAGTCGGCGTGCTCTTCACGGGCGGTCTCGTGCCACTCGGCGGGATCCCAGACCGGATAGAAGGTGTCGCCGTCGGGAACGTCGAGATCCACCTCGGTGAGCACCTGATGCGTGGCGACCGGCTGGGCCAGCGCATAGATCTGCGCACCGCCGGCCACCATCACATCGCCGGGTTGCTCGCGGGCCAGCGCCAGAGCCTCGTCGAAGGTGTGCGCCACCAGCACGCCGTCCGCCGACCAGTCCGGGTCGCGGGTGAGGACCACGGTGGTTCGGCCCGGGAGCGGTCGCCCGATGGAGTCGAAGGTGGCCCGGCCCATCAGCAGGGTGTGGCCCACCGTGGTGGCCTTGAAGTGCGCGAAGTCCTCGGGGATCCGCCACGGGATGTCGCCGTCCCGCCCGATCACGCCGTTGCGGGCGTACGCCGCGATCAGGACTACCCGATCGGTCATACCGCGATCGGCGCCTTGATCCCGGGATGCGGGTCGTAGCCCTCCACCTCGATGTCCTCGAGCTCGAAGGCGTCCAGGTCGGTGACGGCCGGGTTGAGCCGCAGCGTCGGAAGCGGCCGGGGCTCGCGGGTCAGCTGCAGCCGGGCCTGGTCGAGGTGGTTGCGGTAGAGGTGGGCGTCGCCGAGCGTGTGCACGAAGTCCCCGAGTCCGAGGCCGGTCACCTGGGCGATCATGTGGGTCAGCAGGGCGTAGGAGGCGATGTTGAACGGCACGCCCAGAAACACATCGGCCGACCGTTGGTAGAGCTGGCAGGAGAGTCGCCCGTCGGCGACGTAGAACTGGAAGAACGCGTGGCACGGCGCCAGCGCCATCTGCGGGATGTCGGCGACGTTCCACGCGGAGACGATGTGGCGGCGCGAGTCGGGGTCGCTCCGAAGCTGCTTCACGACCTGGGCGACCTGGTCGATGTGCCGGCCGTCGGGTGTCGGCCAGGAGCGCCACTGGTAGCCGTAGACGGGGCCGAGGTCGCCGTTGTCGTCGGCCCACTCGTCCCAGATGGTGATGCCGTGGTCCTGCAGCCACTTGATGTTGGTGTCGCCGCGGAGGAACCACAGCAGCTCGCCGAACACGGAACGAGTGTGGATCCGCTTCGTCGTCACCAGGGGGAAGCCGTCGCTCAGGTCGAAGCGCATCTGATGGCCGAAGACGCTCAACGTCCCCGTCCCGGTCCGGTCGCCCTTCTCCGCGCCCTCGTCGAGGACTCGGTGGACCAGATCGAGATATTGCCGCATGGGCCGACCCTACGCCCGGGCACCGGCCTCGACCGTGCCGGACACGACGGTCACGGTGTCTCCGCCGACCCAGATTTCGCTGCCGTCCTGGTCGATGAAGACTCGCCCGTTGCGGCCGAGTGCGGTGCCCTGCGAGGCGACGTACGACGACGGCAGGCGGCCGCTGCCGATCAGCCACTGGGCCAGGCTCGCGTTGAGGCTGCCGGTGACGGGGTCCTCGACCGCGCCTATCGACGGACAGAAGGCGCGCACCTCGACGGCGGCACCCACCCGCGCGGCAGCTTCGTCGGAGTAGGGCCCGACCACGCCGACCTCGAAGTCGGCCAGGTCGGACCAACTGGGCTGGAGGGCCAGCACGGCATCGGCGTCGGCCAACAGCACGCCCACCCAACGGGGGCCGTTGTCGGCCCAGGCGATGTCGACGACCTCGTCGCGACCGATCTGCAAGCCGCGGCAGATCTGCTCGATGTCGGCGGGCGCGACCAACCCCTCGCGGACCAGCGGCGGGGCTGCGAAGGCGAGCCGCTCGCCGCGCCGCAGCCGGACCAGCCCGGCTCCGCACTCCTGGACCACCGCTCCCTCCTCACGCGGGACCCCGCCGGCGGCGAGCCAGGCGTGTGCGCTGCCGAGCGTGGGGTGGCCGGCGAAGGGCAGCTCCTCGGCCGGGGTGAAGATGCGCAGCCTGTAGTCCGCCCGCGGATCGGTCGGCGGCAGCAGGAAGGTCGTCTCGGAGAGGTTGGTCCAGTGCGCGAAGCGCTGCATCTCCTGGTCGGTCATGCCCTCGGCGTCGTGCACGACGGCGACCGGGTTGCCGCCCAGCGGGTCGGTGGAGAAGACGTTGACCTGGGTGAACGACCGCATCGCCGACTTCAGCCCGCCGAGAGCGGCATCGGGCCGTAGACCATCCGCTCACCGTCGAAGAGACTGACCGCCTCGACGCCGGCCTCGGCGAGGTCGGCCCAGATCTCGCCGACCCAGGACTCGGCGTCGGACTGGCTGGGGAAGCGCTGGTCAGCGAGCCCGCGCTCGACCTCGACCACGTCGCCGCCTGCCGACTCCAGCCGCCACCACCAGCTCCGCTCGGGCTGGTTGCCGGACCGGATCAGCGGCGGTTGCTCGGGGAGGTTCACGACTCACGCACCGAGGTGTCGACGAACGGGAGCTTCACACACTGGAAGATCTCGCGACGACCGCGCACGTCGACGCCGAGCTCGGCCTCGGGGTCGACGAAGGTCGGCACCAGGGCGAGCCCGATCCCCTTCTTCAGCGTTGGTGAGAACGTGCCCGACGTGATCTCGCACAGTGGCACGTCCCGGGCCAACGAGACCGACATGCCTGGCCGTGGGATGCCTCGGCCGACGGCGAGCAGGCCGCGCAGCGTCCGCTGGGGCCCTTCCTCCTTCTCGGCCAGGATCACGTCGCGGCCCCAGAACGCCTCCTTCTTCCAACCGACCGCCCAGCCGAGCCGGGCCTGGTTGGGAGTGACGTCCAAGGAGATGTCCTGGCCGTGCAGTGGATAGCCCATCTCGGTGCGCAGGGTGTCCCGTGAGCCGAGGCCGCACGGCAGGATGCCGAACTCCTCCCCCGCCTCGAGGATGGCGTCCCAGAGCTCACCGGCGGCCTCGTTGCGGACGATCAGCTCGTAGCCGCGCTCTCCGGTGTAGCCGGTCCGGCACACGACGACGCCGGTGTCCCCGAAGTTCGCCTCGACGAAGGACATGTACTCGTGGCCGACCGGCAGCCCGACCTTCGCGAGCACCTCGTCGGACTTGGTGCCTTGAACGGCGAAGACGGCGAACTCGGTGTGGTGGTTGCGGATGGTGAGGCCCTCGGGCGCCTTCTCGACCAGTCGGCGCACCACCTCGGCGGTGTTGGCGGCGTTCGGCACCAGCAGGACGTGGGAGTCGTTGTGGAAGTAGGCGATCAGGTCGTCGACGACGCCGCCGGTCTCCTCGTCGCAGCACAGGGTGTACTGCGCCTTGCCGTGCCGGATCTTGCCGAGGTCGTTGGTCAGCGTCGCATTGATGTAGTCCGCAGCGCCCGGACCGGACACCATCGCCTTGCCGAGGTGGCTGACGTCGAAGATCCCGACGGACTCCCGGACAGCGGTGTGCTCCTTGACGATGCCGGTGGGGTACTCCAACGGCATCGACCAGCCACCGAACTCCGCGAACTTCGCACCCAGCGCCTCGTGCCGGTCGTGGATCGGTGAGCGCAGCAGGTCCTCAGTGTTGGCCATGGTCGCAACGTATCGCAGCGGGCCGACGCCGGACCGCTCCGGGAGCGGGGCCGCCACCCACGGGCAGCGTTGCTCGGCTTCCCGCTGGTGGCCGGGTTGCTGGGCTCTGGGGTGCTCGCCGAGCGCAGCAGCTATCGGGGAAGCAGTGCTCGGCTTGCGGCTGGTGGCCGGGTTGCTGGTCGGCTGGGGTGCTCGCCGATAGAGCAGCTACCGGGGAAGCAGTGCTCGGCTTCTGACTGCTCGCCGGGTCACGGCCGCCT
>JBDHZT010000006.1:0-63532 GCA_039811985.1 Nocardioidaceae bacterium
ATCTCGCCGGAGCGGACTAGACCGATCAGGCCGGCCATCGACTTGCCCTCGTAGACCGGGTCGGTCAGCATCCCCTCGGTCCGGGCGGCCAGCTGGATGGCGTCGACGGTCTGCCCATCGGGAAGGCCGTACGCCGGTCCGACGTACCCGTCCACCAGGGACAGCTCGTCCTCACGCAGCGACCGACCCAGGCCGATCTTGTCGGCCGTGTTGGAGGCGATCCGCCAGACCTGGTCGCGAGTCTGGGCGAGTGTGCCGGAGGCGTCGATGCCCAGCACCCGCCGTTCCGGTCGGTCCGACAGCGCGAAGCCGGCGATCATGCCGGCGTGAGTGGATCCGGTCACGGTGCAGACGATGACGGTGTCGAAGAAGACGTCCAGCTCGGCCTCCTGCGCCTCCACCTCGACGGCCCAGTTGGCGAAGCCCAGCCCGCCCAGCGGATGGTCGGAGGCCCCGGCCGGGATGGGGTACGGCGTCCCGCCGGACTCGACGACCGAGTCCAGCGCGCGCTTCCAGGAGTCCCGCATGCCGATGTCGAAGCCCGCGGGGTCGATGCGGACGTCACCGCCCATGATCCGGGTGAGCTGGATGTTGCCGACCTTGTCGTAGGCGAGGTCGCTGTAGTCGACCCAGCCCTCCTGCACGGTGACCGCCTTGAGCCCGAGATGACAGGCCACGCCGGTGACCTGGCGGGTGTGGTTGGACTGGATGCCACCGATCGAGACCAACGTGTCGCAGCCGGTGTCGATCGCGTCGGCAGCGAGGTACTCCAGCTTGCGCACCTTGTTGCCACCGAAGGCTATCCCCGAGTTGCAGTCCTCACGCTTGGCCCAGATCTCGACCTGGCCACCCAGCGCCTCGGACAGGCGCGGCAGCGGGTGGACCGGCGAAGGTCCGAACAGCAAGGGCTCACGGCGGAAGTCGGCAAGGCTCATGCGCTCACCCTAGGGCGTCGGTGTGCAGTGCCTCGGCGAGCCCGTCGCGGCCAGCGATGCCCAGCTTCCGGTAGGAGCGGGAGAGATGGACCTCGACGGTCTTCTGGGTCACGAAGAGCTGCTGAGCGATCTCCCGGTTGCGCAGCCCGTCGCGGGCCAGCTCGCACACCCGGCGCTCGCTGGCGGTCAGCGCCCCGACACCGGTGACCTCCAGTCGTCGGGCGCGACCACCGGCTGCCGCTAGCTCCACTTCGGCGAGGGCAACCAGCGGCGCGGCCGAGCACAGCGCCGCCAATGCCCGCCCGTGCAGCAGCAGCTCCCGCGCCTCGACCCGACGGCCGGCACGGCGCAGTCCAGCACCGTAGGCGACCTGTGCCCTGGCCAACTCGAGCCGAGCCTGGCTGCCGTCGAGGACCTCGACGGCACGGCGCAGCAGGCCGAGCTCGTCCGGCAAGCCGCAGTGCGCGGCTAGCCGCAATGCTTGTCCGATCAGGCGCGGCACTCCGCTGCGCTCGCACAGCGCAAGCTCCTCGGCAGCCAGCCGCTGCGCCTCGGTGGTCTTGTCAAGTGCGCACAGCGGTGCGATCTCCAGCGAGCGCCAGCTCGCCCAGGTCGGCGAGTCGACGTCGAGCTCACGCATCCGCTGCGCGCACCGTTCGGCGTCCTCGATCGCTCCCTCGTAGTCCCCTGCCGCCGCCCGGGTGAGCGACCGAGCCCGGAGCAGCTGGACCACGCCGTTGATCGGCGCATCGGCGGGGAGGTCGACCGCGGGCAGTCGGGTCAGGATCGCCCGCGCCTCCTCGACCCGGCCCTGCTCGGTCAGCGTCTGTGCCAGGCCACCGAACGCCAGGGTCTGGACCAGGATGCCCCCGCCCAGCAGCTCGGCGCGATCGAGCATCGCCTGGAAGTCGGCCTCGGCGGCCACGAGGTCGCCGGCCCACCACAGCGCCATCCCCCGGACGAACGACGCGGTGACGTGGCCGAGCACCGAGCCGTTCGCCACCGAGTCGGCGATGGCGGCGGTCGCCAAGTCGCGCACTTCGTCGTACTCCCCGGCGGCGGAGAGGAAGAGTCGCACCCAGGCCCATTTGGTGTTCTCCGGCTGCTGTTCGGCGCTGGACCAGTCGCCGATGGCTCGGTGTGCGTAGCCGCGGATGACGTCGGCATGCTGGTTGGTGCCGCTGGCGTTGCTCGCCTGCTGGATCAGCAGCAGCCGTTCGCCGCGGGTCCGCCCGGACAAGGGGCCGAGGCTGGCCAGCCGCGCGCGTGCGGACGGAATGGCGCTCGGCACCAACAAGCTCGCCTCGATCAGGCCCGCCTCCAGCTCTCCGACGAGCTCGGGGTCCACCGGGCCGGCACCGACCACGTCGGACTCGAGCGGAACCCCCGTGACCTCGGCCAGCGCCTGCTCCAGCACCTCGACGGCGCGCTGGTGGAACCCGGCATAGCCGAACGCCGAGGCGAGGGCCAGCGCACAGCGGGCCCGGGCCACCGGCTCGACGACCAGGCTGTGTGCGGCCATCAGCGTGTCCACGCACGCCGGGTCGGCGTCTCGGAGTTCGGTGAGACCGAGGCTGAGGAGGACCTCGCCACGCTTTTCGAGCGGCGGCGGCTCCGTGGCTGCACGCCGCAACAGGGCGATCGCCGACTTGGGCGCACCGCTGGCGAGCGCCGACTTGGCCGCACCGCAGAGCAGGTCGACCGCCCACGGATCCCCTACCCCGTCGACCTCGAGAAGCTGCGCCGCCGCCTGATGCTCGCCCTCGGCATCAGCGAGGAGGCGGGCCGCAGAGCGCCGCAGGACGTCGGTCTCGGCCGGGCGGGTCGCCCGGCCGACCGCGCCGCGCAGCAGGTCGTGTCGAAAGCGCAGCGGCTTGTGGTCCCCGAGCAGACCGGCCTCCCTGAGCAGGTCGACAGCCGTCGCGGCACGCTCCGGTGAGAGGCCGGCGAGGTCGGCGACCACCCGCAACGGCGCTTGCTCGAGCACGGCCACGGCCTGCGCCACCCGTCTGGCGTCGTCGTCCAGCGCACCGAGGCGCGCCACCACCGAGTCGACCACGCTGTCGGGGACCAGAGTCCGCACGAACGCCGCATCTTGGCCCGGGTCTCCCGTCCCTCGTCCCGATGTCTCCCGAATCAGCTCGGCCAGGGCGAGCACCAGGAACGGGACGCCGCCGGTGATCTCTGCCGCCGTCGCGGCGAGCTCGGCGGGGATGGGTTCGACGGAGAGGAGCGCGGCCACAGCGGTCGGACTCAGCGGCTGCAGACGGACCACGGTGGCCTGCCGATCCGCGAGCAACGCCGCCAGCGCCGGGCTGCGACCGGACGGCTGCGTGTCCCGGGCGGTCAGCGTCACCAGCACCGGCAGGTCCGCGATCCGGTCGGTGATGCTGCGCAAGAAGAGCAGCGAGTCCTCGTCGGCCCATGGAGCGTCGTCGAGGACCACCAACACCGGCCCGAGCGCCGCCAGTCCGTCCAGGAGCCAGTAGAGACTGGCGAACATGGCGGCCTGGTCCACCGGAGTGGCAGCCGCCTCGAGCACGTGGCGGCTGGCCACCTGTGCCGGGCCGGCGGTGACACCGGTGCGAGTCGACTCGCTCAGGTCCATCAAAGCGCGGTCGAAGAGTCGTCGTACGACGCCGAAGGGTGTTCGGCCCTCCAACTCACCGGCGCCGGCCCACAAGACGCGGATGCCGGACCGCTCGGCCTCCCTGGCCAGGCTGCTGGCCAACGCGGTCTTGCCCAGTCCTGCCTCGCCGAGGATCGTGACGATCGAGCCGCGGCCGGCCACCGCATCGGCGAGCCGCGCCGACAACATCGCTGCCTCAGCCTCCCGCTCGATGAGGCCGGTCATCGGCGAGACCCGGGACGACATGGGGGAAGGCTAGTGGCACGGCTGGCAGATCGCACCGACTCTCGGGCGGTGATTGTGCTCCGGCTCGGCTCTACAGTGGACGACGTGTTCATCGAGGTGCCGACAGCCGACGGCCTCGCCGAGGCCTGGCTCGCACAGCCCGACGCAGAGGACAGTCTCGATGAGGCGCATCGCCCGCCGGGCGTGTTGCTCTTCATGGACGCCATCGGTCTGCGGCCACGGATCCAGGACATGGCCGACCGGATCGCTTCGTGGGGGTACGTCGTGCTGGCGCCCAACGTCTTCTACCGCGATGGCACCGCCGCGGAGACCTCACCCGACGGGCCACTGCTGACCGACGAGGACCGCTCGGCATACTTCGCTCAGGTCGGGTCGCGGATGGCGCGGCTGACCCCGGACAAGGCGCTGGCCGACATCGCGTCCTACCTCGCTGCCCTCGACTCCTACGCCGACCCGGCCGCCCCGATCGGCGTGGTCGGCTACTGCATGGGTGCGCGGCTGGCGACCCGCGCCGCCTGCGCGCACCCTGACCGGGTGGCAGCCTGCGGTGGCTTCCACGGTGGCGGCCTGGCCACCGAGGACGCCGACAGTCCGCACCGGGGCCTGGGCTCGGCGCGAGCCCGGTTCGTCTACGGCCACGCCGACCAGGACGGCTCGATGGACGCCGCGGCCGTCGCCCGCCTCGGCCGTGCCCTCGCCGACGCGGGTCTGGTCGCCGTCAACGAGGTGTACGCCGGCGCACGCCACGGCTACACGATGGCCGACACCGCGGTCTACGACGAGGCGGCCACCGAGCGCCACTTCGCCGCCCTGCGCGAGCTGTTCGACGCCACGCTGCGGGAGTGAGGTTCACTCTCCTCCCGACAGCGGTCGCGAACGTCCGGCCACCCCCTGCGTCAACCCACCGAGGTGACCTGGCGCGCGATGCGACGCAACTTGCCGACATCCTCGGCCAGCACGAAACCGTGCCGACGCAGCGCGCTGGTGGCGGCGTCGTACTGCTGGAGGTAGACCTGTCGGGTGGGATACAGCGCGTCGAGCGTCGTCTGGTCGAACGGCGCGATCTCCGGGCAGCTGCCACTCAATGCGTACTGGCCGACACCGAAGGACGCCACCGGCGCCGCGACCATGGGATAGCGGATGCCGCCCATCCCGTTCCCAAGGCCGTCGTAGATCGTCTTGTCCTCGAAGGCGGTGCCGATGTCAGGGACGACCGGCTTGTGCAGGATGCGCGGCGCGTGCGTGGGGGACTTCCCGGTCTGGATCCAGCGCTTCAACTGAACGAAGAGCGCCTTCTCGGACATGTACAAGGGGACCTCGGGATTGTTCGGCCCGCAGGACCAGTCGTAGGTCGCGGGATCCCAGAAGCCCGCCGCGATCAGGTCTTCGGCATTGGCATCACCGTAGAGGTACTGCCACTCCCAGCCATGATTCGAGCCGGCGAGCTCCCAGAATGCCTGCTTGGCCTTCGCCGTGTTGCGGTCACGGGGCGTGTCCCAATGCCGCGCCCCGGGGTAGTCCCACTGAGAGTTGATGCCCGCCCAGGGGATCGAGCGGCCGGGGAACGTCCGCTGGGCGTCGTTCACGGCGAGCGGCGTAGCGCACTGGTTGATCGGAGCCCCGGATAGACCCACCTCGGTCTCCGCGAAGTAGCCGTCGAAGACGGGGCGACCGTTAGGCAGGACCGCCGACGGGGTGAAGAATCGGTAGTAGGTGAGCATGTACATCGCGCTCTGCGACTCACCGGTCAAGACGACCTGCTTGGCCGGACGGCCGAGCGGGTTGCTCTTGGAGTTCGACTTCAACAGCCGGCCGGCTTGGGTGAGCACGTCCCAGACGAGGCCGTTCTCGTACAGCTTCGACTGGTTGGGGTCGTAGCCGTCCGCACCGGGGAGCTTGCCGCACGTCTGCTGGCCGGGCGGCAGCGGATTGGCCCACGACAGGGTCGCGTAACGGTCGGAGTCGAACTGCTGCATCCCCGGCAGGACGTTGGGCTTGCTGGTGATGCCGACGTAGATGTCGTGGTCCTTCAGCGTGGTCTCCCACAACGCCGACCAGATCGCCGTCCAGTCGTATCCGGCGGTCATGTTGATGATCTCGACGTTGACCTTCCCCGACCAGCGGCGCATGTCGGCGGGGCGACGCACCAGCATGCGGGTGGTGTAGTCGCCCGATCGCAGGACGGTGGTCTTGAAGTTGCCGTTCGGAGTCCAGTCATAGACGTTGGCGATCCCAGAGAGCGTGTACTCCTTCTCGGTGTAGCCGTACTTGGCCAACTGGATCGGCTTGTTCTGCCATCGGGCCCCGTTGAAGGGGTGCGAGGTCGCGGTCGTCGGCAGCAACTTCGTCGTCGGCAGCGCCTGCGCGTTCAGCTTCGCCCTCAACTGGGCGACCGAGAGGGCCGCGCTCTTGGAGGCTCGCGAGTCGGTGGAATGCGCCGGGGACGGCTGGATGGCGAGTGCCGTCAGGGCCATGACCACGGCCGCCAGGACCCCAACGACTGCCCTGCCAAGTCTGGCTTTGCCGAGTCCCGCTCTGTTGTGTGAGGGCATCTGCTAACTCCTCTGGTGACCTGCACGCGCGGTGCGGCCGCATACCCGTGCCTGAGATCGACGCCCCGGAGGCGCCGGTCGTTAGAACATAGGAGCGTTGCTATCGCGCGCGCAATGTCGCTGCGCCACATGTGAGATCGACACGCACGATGACGGCCCTACCCCGGCAGCGGGAAGCGGCGAGTCAGCCGCACCAGCTCGTGGACACCGAGCGGGTGGTCGGCATCGGCCTCGAGTCGAGCCGCGAGCACTAGGAGGATCTCCGCGGTCGTCATCGCGTCGCCGAGGGCGTGGTGGGGAGTGTGCACGGGCAGGCCGAGGTCGGTGGCGAGTGTCTCGAGGTCGGGCTCGTGGGAGCCCGGCTCCCGCACCCCCACCGCGCGGGCCAACGCCGCGGTGTCGACCAGGCCGTCGGGCAGCCGCTCGCCTCGAGCCCGCAGGGCCCGGTCGAGGAAGGCGCGCTCCACCCAGGCGGCGTGTGCGACCACCACGTGCCCACGCAAGACGGCACGCAATGCATCGAGCACGTCCCCGAGACGGGGTGCCGTGGCGACCTCGTCCGCTGTGAGTGCGTGCACCTTCATCGACGCAGGCGTGATGGCGCGGCTCGGTCGGACCACCTGATACCACCGATCCGTCGCGATCCGACCGCCCACGACAGGGACCACCCCGATCGAGATCACCTCGTCACGGCGGAGGTCCAGTCCGGTGGTCTCGACGTCGACGACGGCGAAGGAGGCCGATCGCCACGGCAGGTCGGTCGGCTCGGGCCAGGGTCGCGGCCCCGACGCCCAGCGCCCGACCGACCTCAGCGTCGCCGCGAGATCCATCGGCCCTCCAGCCGCTCCTGGACTCGCGAGATCGCCTTGAACGACTCACGCAGGTGCCGTCGCGAGAGAGTGTCCAGCGAGGACGGGTCCAGATAGGTCGACGTCGCCCGACCGGTCCGGAGGGCTTCGACCTCGGCGGCGAAGAGCAGCTGGTACATCTCTTCGTAGGCGTGCCGCAGCTGCTGTGCCTCGTCACGGGTGAGCAGGTCGGCCTCCTCCCCCAGCGCGAGCCGCGCCAGGGTCGAGCCGATCGGGGCAGCCGTGCAGATCCCGATCCAACGACCTAGGGCGACCACCGGCGCCAGCCCGTAGCGTTTGAGGTCCAGCTCGCCGCGATGCTCCCCACCGGACTCGACCACGAACTCCTTGACGAACCCGACCGGTGGCTTCCTGATCAGCGCCTCGGCCAGCATCCGCTTGCGGAACAGCGGGTTCTCCGGCGTGGACCGCACCCGAGAGGCAAGCTCCCGGCCGAGCTTGAGCCCGGTGATCGGACGGGAGTCGGTGAGCATGGACGCGAGCAGCAGCGCCCCTGGGCCCTCGGAGTGCTCCTCCCAGTGCCGCGCACGCTCCACCCAGACCTCGAACGGTCGGTTGAACAGCGGTCCGTCCGCATTGGCGCCGTCCGGACATCGCTCCAGACCGCATCGCTCGACCAGTGCCAGCACCCGGCCGGCGGCCTCGCGGAGCTCGTCGGGGCGGTCGGCGTACGACGGTGCGCGCCACACCAACGCCGTGTCCACGTCGGAGGCGGGGAGTGGCTCACGCCGGGCGAGCGAGCCGAGGAGCATCCACGCGAACTCCTCGGATCGGCCGGCGAACGGGTCGGTCCAGCTGATGCACTTCTCCACGACCGCCTCGACCAGTGCAGCCATCAGGGCGCCGATGCGCCGCGCGGGCACGCCGGCGTCGTACATCTCGACCACCGCAGGTCGGATCCCCGCCGCGGCCGCAGCCAGGTCCTCGATGGTGTCGGCAGCTTCGATGGTGCCGCGCAGGGCGAGCGGATCGCGGATGTCTGAGTTGGACAGGTCCACGACCCGGCAGACCCCGACCGGTCGGCCGTCCTCACCAGTCGCGACCAGGTGGTGGACGCCGTGTTGGACCATGGTCAGAAATGCCATCGCGGCAGGGTCGCTCGCCTCGATGGTGCGCACCGGCGAGGTGAGCACAGCAGAGACCGGCGCGTCGATCGGCACCTCGCCGGTGGCGACCAGTCGGCGGCAGTCGCTGTCGGTGACGATGCCAAGACCACCCCCAGGTCCGTCGCCGAGGTCGACCAGGACGCAGGACTGCCGGGCCACCGTCATCGCCCGGGCCGCCTCGCGGATCGGTTGCTCGGGCGTCGCCCAGAGCACCGGGCGAAGGAAGTCCGACACCGGCCGCAAGCCGTAGTCAGCGGCTCCGCTGAGCAGGCTCCGAGAGTTCGGTGCCTCCCGCCTGAACACCAGCCGCTCCGGCTGCTCGAGCACCGACCGCGGGTCCGGCAGCAGATAGACCAAGGTGTCCGCTGCGGCGACCGCCATCATCGACGGCGCGATGCCACTGAGCACCGAGAGCTGGCCGAACGTATCGCCGGGCCCCAGCTCGTCGACGATCCGACCCCGATCCAAGAGGTGCACCAGTCCGGTTCGCACCACCATCATCTGCTCGAGTCGCTCGACGTCGGCGGCCACGATGGTGGCGCCCTGGGGGAAGTACTCCACCTCGACCCTGCGGGCCAGCCGCTCCAGCTCCTCGGCGTCCAGCGCGTCGTACGGCGCCTGCTTGCCGAGAAAGTCGACGAACTCCTGCACGGACGCCAGCGTAGGCCCCAGCCGCCCAGGCCAACGCCGTAGCATCCCTCGCATGCGGACCCTGATCGGCGGCACCGACACCAGCGACCCGATCCGAGGCGCCTACCCCTGGCCAGAGGACCGGCCGTGGCTGCGGATGACGATGTTGCGCGGGCTCGACGGCGGGGTGACCGGCGCCGACAACCGGAGCGGATCGGTGTCCAGCACGGCCGACCGAGAGGTGATGGCCGAGATCAGGCGCCTAGCCGACGCGGTGCTGATCGGGGCGGCGACGATGCGCATCGAGCGGTACGGCGCCCTCCGGGCCGCCGCGGAGGACGCCGAGGAGCGCCGGGCGCACGGACTCGGCGCGGCCCCGACTCTCGTCATCGTCAGCGCGAGCCTCGACCTGCCCTGGGCCGAGGCCGCCTTCCACGGGGCCGTCGTCACTCCGATCGTCATCACCAGCGACCTGGCCACGCCGGCCGCTCTCGCCGCGGCGGAGGAGCACGCGGAGGTGATCCGGCTCCCCGGCGAGACCGTCAGCGCGGCCGCGATCGTCGAGGCGCTGCACGGGCGTGGGCTGACCAGGATCAACTGCGAAGGCGGGCCACACCTGCTCGCATCGTTCGCTGCCGAGGACCTGGTCGACGAGTTCGACCTGACCGTCTCACCTCGCCTGCCGACCTACGGCCCAACCACCGCGCGGGCCGATGCCGACTCCGCCGAGCCGGCACCGTACGACCTGGTCCAGCTCGTCGAGCACGAGTCGTTCCTGTTCGCCCGCTATGTCCGCGCCGGACGCTGGCCGGGCGGCGCCGAGGTCGGCTCGTAGACTCGCACCCCGTGATCACCCTCGATGCTCTGGCGCGACTCGCCACTGCCGAGCCGGACGCTCTGCGGGCACCGGTCGCTCCGATCAGGCTCGGTGACCGAGCGATCGATTCGGACACGACGCCCGTGGTGATGGGCACCTTGAACCTCTCCCCCGACTCGAGCTACCGGGAGAGCATCGCCACCACGACCGAGGCCGCGATCCGGCGCGGGCTGCTGATGACCGCCGAAGGTGCGGACCTGGTCGACATCGGAGCTGAGTCCACCAACGCGCCCGCTGCCCGGGTCGACGCCACCCGTCAGATCGAGCTGCTGGTCCCTCCGATCAAGGCGCTCGCGCGCGACGGTGTGATCGTCTCGGCGGAGACCTACCACCCCGAGGTCGCCCGAGCCTGCCTTGACGCCGGCGCCGCGGTGCTCAACTTCACCGGTCGCGCCCACGAGCAAACGATCTACGCCCTGGCAGCTGAGTACGACGCCACTCTCATCCTCTGCTCGATGGTGGGGTCCGACGCCCGCGACATCACCGACGTCGAGGAGGAAGGCGACCCGATGCCGGGCTACCTCGCCCACTTCACCGAGCGGGTCGGCCGTGCCCGCGAGGCGGGAGTGGAGCGGCTGGTGATCGATCCCGGTCTGGGGTTCTACTACGGCAACCTCACCGACTCCCAGGTCCGCATCGACTACCAGACCAAGGTGCTGCTGCGAACCTTCGAGCTGCGCACCCTCGGCCTGCCGATCTGCCATGCGCTCCCACACGCCTTCGACCTCTTCCAGGAGCACTTCCGCAGCGCCGAGCAGTTCTTCGCCGTCCTCGCCCGGCTCGGTGGCACCGGCTTGTTTCGCACCCACGAGGTCCCCCAGGTGCGCGTAGTGCTGGACGCGATGCAGTGCCTGTCCGCGGAGTAAGAACGCGCACCGGTAGGCGCGCGTTCTAGGGTCAGCGGAGGTCGGTCACTCGCAGTCCGGCGTGGACGCGGTAGCGGCGGTTGATCGAGATCAGGTTGGCGGTCAACGCCTCCACCTGGTGCGCGTTGCGCAAGCGGCCGGCGTACACCCCGCGCATCCCGGGCAGCACCTCGACCAGCGCACACACCAGGTCGGTCGCCGCCCGGTCATCGCCCACCACCAGCACGTCCATGTCGAAGGTGGTCACGTCGGGGTCTTCGAGCAGCGACGCACTCACGTTGTGGAAGGCGCCCACCACCTGCGACTCCGGCAACAGACCGGCCGCCTGCTGGGCTGCCGAACCCTCGGGCACAGCGAGCGCGTAGGCGCCCTGCTTGTCGAAGCCCAGCGGGTTGACGCAGTCGACGACCACTTTCCCGGCCACCACCCCGGCGATCTCGGCGAGCAGCTCGGCGTGCCCTGCCCAGGGCACCGCGACCACGACGACGTCGGCGGTCTCGGCGGCGGCCAGGTTGACCGCGCCGGAGACGCCTCCGCCGATGTCGGCCGCCACCTCTGCGGCTCGATCGGCGCTGCGGCTGCCGATCACCACACGCAGACCACCCGCTGCGAACCGTCTGGCCAGGCCGCGTCCCTGCGGGCCGGTCCCGCCGAGCACGGCCACGGTGAGTTGACGTAGGTCGACCGCGCCACCGCTCGCGGGATCCCCGGCGGGGGCAGCATCATCTGACACGGCGGGCACTGTAGCGCGACTCCCAGTGGTCACCTGGCGACGGTCACGCCAGGTAGGCGCGGATGGCCCGGAAGAGCGCCCGCGCGTAGACCTTGCGGCCCTTGACCGTGGTCATCCGGTGGGCATCGGCCGCCGAGCGCATGTTGCCCATCTCGACCATCACGGTCGGGATGTCGGAGAGGTTCAAGGTGCCCAGGTCGGAGCGGAAGTCCAGGCCGTCGCCGCCAGCGATGTAGCCGGCGTAGGGCAGGTGCGCGCCCTTGTGCAGCTTGTGTCGCACCACCTTGGCCAGCCGACGGGACGGCTTGTAGATGTCGTGCGTCCACGGCTTGCGGTCGGTCGGTGCGATCACATGGAAGCCGGGTCCACCGCCGATGTTGCCGTCACCGTGGACGCTGATCTTCAGATCCGCGCCGGTGTGGTCCGGGCCAGCCTTGTTGCCGGCCCGCCCGCGCACGTTGATGCACGGGCCCCAGCGCTTCTCGCTGTTGGTCTTCCGGGTCATGACCACGTCGGCACCGGCCGCCACGAGGCGTTTGCGCAGGAGACGAGACACCGCGAAGGTGAAGGTCGCTTCGGGATAGCCGCCGTCGGTCGCCGTGCCCGTCGTGTTGCACGGCTTCTTGAAACCGCCCGCCGGCACCAGACGGTTGATCTTGTCCGGGAAGTTGTGGTTGCCGAGCTGGTGCCCGGGGTCGAGCACGATGATCCGTCCGGACAGTCGTTTCCCAGACGGGGGCCCCTCGGCCGATCGCATTCCCGCAGCTTGGGCGTCCGGGTCGGCGAGCCGTGCAACCGCGGGCTCGGCCGTGAGGCCGAGCCCGACGGCCAGCGACACCGCGAGGAGCAGCCCTCGGGGGGTGTTCATTCGGGGTCCCCGCGGAAGTGCGGACTGGCGGAGCGAAGCGGGGGAAGTCCGCAGTTTCGTGGGGTGATCATTCGTAGCCCAGGATTTCCTTGCGCTTCGCTCCCCAGGCCAGCGCCGAGGCAATGGCGTCGTCGAGGCTCAGCTCGGTCGCCCAGTCCAAGAGCTCGCGGGACTTGTCCACGTTGGCGAACGCGCCGACGGCGTCCCCAGGCCTCGGCGGCGCCTCCGCCACGGGCACCGGCTGTCCGAAGACTCGCTCGAAGGAGGCGACCAGCTCGCGCACGGTGACCCCGCTGCCGGTGCCGACGTTGATCACCACACTCGGCGTCCCCACCGACGCGATGACCTCGTCGAACCGCTCGATCGCCCGCACGTGCGCACGGGCCAGGTCCCAGACGTGGATGTAGTCACGGATCCCGGTGCCGTCACGGGTCGGGTGGTCGACCCCGGTGATGGTGAAGTGGTCCTTCTGGCCTCGCGCGGCCATCACCAGCTGACCGAGGACGTGCGACGGCTCCTTGGCATAGATCCCCGACTCGAGGTCCGGATCGGAGCCGATCGGGTTGAAGTAGCGCAAGATGATCGCCCGCAGATCGGTCGCGGCCGCGAGGTCGGTGAGGACCTCCTCCATCATCCGCTTGGTGCGAGCGTACGGCGAGTTGGGCGCCAGCGCGTCGGCCTCGGTGACCTCGAAGTCCGGCTTCAAGGCGTAGAGCGAAGCCGACGACGAGAAGAGCACCCGTCCCTTGCCCAGGCCGGCTAGCTCGTCGAAGAGCTCCAGCGACTTCGCGACGTTGTCGCGGTAGTACTCATAGGGCTTCTCCACCGACTCCGGCACCACGATCCGCGCCGCCATGTGGATGGTCGCCTCGATGTCGGGGTGCTCGTCGATCACCCGCCGCACCAGCGCACGGTCGGCGATATCGCCCTCGTAGAAGATCCGGTCCCGCACGAACGCCAACGGCCCGGTCAGCAGCGAGTCGAGGATGACCGGGGTGTGCCCCGCCTCCTCGAGCGCCTTCGCCGTGGTTGACCCGATGTAGCCGGCGCCGCCGGTGACCAGAACCTTCATGGCCGCCAGCCTATCGACCGGCAAATCGACCGGACCGCGCGACTCAGGGACGGGCCAGCTCCGCAGGGACCAGCGTCACCGGGAAGGGTGCGACCAGCTCGCACGCCTGGTCACCACTGGCAAAGGCGACCTCCGCATAGTCACCGTCGCGAAGCTCGAAGACGGTCATCGAGGGCTCCAGCGGGTCGAACAACAAGTACGACTGGCAGCCGGCGGCGGCGTACCGTGCCTTCTTCAGCGTCCGGTCATACCGCCGTGTGCTCGGGGAGAGCACCTCGACCGCCAGTAGCGGACTCTTCGGCAGATCTCGCGCGGTGAACGCGGACAGCGGCGCCACCACGAGGTCGGGCACCACAACGGTGTCCTCGGCCAGGGTCACGTCGAAGGGACCGAGGATCACCCGCAGCTCGGGCGGGCACACCGGCTGGAGAGCGAGGTGCAGCCGGCCGACCACCGTCTGGTGCGGGAAACCCGGCGACGGCGTCACGATGAGCATCCCGTCGATGAGCTCGTGGCGACGGCCATCGTCGGGCAGTGCGTCGCGCTCCTCACGAGTGATCGGTCCCGTGTTGTGCACCAAGGTCATGACACCCATGGTCCCTCCCTGCTGTCATCCGGTCCACCCCCCTTTGGGCCTTATCGGTCCAGCGAACCAGAACTCCCCGACACCTGCCTCCGCTCATCCACAGGCACCACCGCCCGACCGAACTGACACAATCACCGCATGCCCACCGCGCTGATCACCGGCATCACCGGCCAGGACGGGCTCTACCTCGCCGAGTTCCTGATCGCGAAGGGGTACGACGTCCACGGCGTCATCCGCGGGCAGAACAACCCCAAGCGCGGCCTCGTCGAGGATCTGCTGCCCGACGTCACCCTGCACGCCGGCGACCTGACGGACATGAGCAGCCTGATCCGCGCGCTCCGCGACTCCGACCCCGACGAGGTCTACAACCTCGGCGCCGTCTCGTTCGTCGCCTACTCCTGGGAGAACGCCGCGCTCACCGCAGACGTGACCGCCAAGGGCGTGCTGACCATGCTGGAGTCGCTTCGGCTGCACTGCGGGGACGACCCGAGCAGGGTGCGCTTCTACCAGGCGTCGAGCTCGGAGATGTTCGGCAAGGTCCAAGAGACTCCGCAGCACGAGCGGACCCTGCTCTGGCCGCGCTCGCCCTACGGCGTCAGCAAGGTCTTCGGCCATCACATGACGGTGAACTACCGCGAGAGCTATGGCATGCACGCGTCCTCGGGGATCCTGTTCAACCACGAGTCACCTCGGCGGGGGCCGGAGTTCGTCACTCGGAAGATCAGTCAGGCCGTCGCCGCCATCAGCCTGGGTCGGGCCGACGAGCTGCTGCTGGGCAGCCTGGACCCCCAGCGGGACTGGGGCTTCGCCGGGGACTACGTCGAGGCGATGTGGCTGATGCTGCAACAGGAGGAGGCGGACGATTACGTCATCGCCACTGGCGAGACCCATTCGATCCGGGAGTTCGTGGCGGCGGCCTTCGGTCATGTCGGTATCGACGACTGGCAGCGCCATGTCCGCCAGGACCCCCGCTTCATGCGACCGGCGGAGGTGGACCGCCTGGTCGGCGACGCGAGCAAGGCGCGCGAGAAGCTCGGCTGGAAGCCGCGCGTCGGCTTCGAGGAGCTGGTCGCGATGATGGTCGACGCCGACATCGCCGCCCTCGAGGCCGGCTGGTGACCCTCCCCCCGACGAACCAAGGCCCCACGGCGCCTGGCGTGCGGCGTGCCCTGGTCACGGGGATCAGCGGCCAGGATGGGAGCTACCTCGCCGAGCGGCTGTTGGCCGACAGGGTTGAAGTGCACGCGCTGCACCACGTCGCCGAGGCACGCGACCGACCACGACCGCCGTACTGCCCCGACGACGTCGTCCTGCACATCGGCGACCTGACCGATCACGAGGCAGTCGAGGGCCTGGTCCAGGAGCTGGCCCCCGACGAGATCTACAACCTGGCCGCGGTCAGCTCCGTGGCGCGCTCCTGGCAGGAGCCGGAGCTGGTCGAAGCGGTCAACGCCACCGCGGCGCTGGCGCTGATGGGTGCGGCGCTGCGAGCCCAGGAGAGCACCGGCGCCCCGGTCCGCTTCGTGCAGGCATCGAGCGCCGAGATCTTCGGACAGCCCGAGCAGAGCCCGCAGGACGAGCGCACGCCCGTGCGGCCGGTGAATCCGTACGGCGCGGCGAAGGCGCGCGCACATGTCGGCATCGCCGAGCATCGGGAGCGGGGCTTGCACGCCGTGTCGGCGATCCTCTACAACCACGAGTCGCCGCGACGGCCAGCCCAGTTCGTGACTCGCAAGATCACCTCGACCGTGGCCGCCATCGCCCGCGGCGGGGCCGACCGGCTGGTGCTCGGCAACCTCGAGGCGCGCCGGGACTGGGGCTGGGCGCCGGACTACGTCGACGCGTTGGTCCGCGCGGCCCGAGCCGAGATGGCCCAGGACTTCGTGATCGCGACCGGCGTGGCCCACTCCGTGCGGGACTTCGTGGCAGCGGCCTTCGCCAAGGTCGGCATCGGCGATTGGGCGCGCTATGTGAGCGTCGACCCTGACCTGGTCCGGCCGGTAGACGCGGTCGAGCTGCGCGGCGACGCCACTTTGGCCCGCGACGTACTGGGCTGGGCACCCACCGTCGGCTTCACCGAGCTTGTCGCCCGAATGGTCGATGCGGACCTCGCCTCTAACTGACGCCCCGCGTCCTCAGCTTGCGATTAAACCTCGGTCGCTTGGGTGAGCCGTAGTTCGGTGGCTTTGGTGGCCACCTCGCGCATCTGCTCGACCAGGGCACGCAGTTGTCGGTCGTTGTCGATCCACTCGGAGTACATCTCGGCTTGGGCGGGGGTGAGCCGGCGGTTGACGGTCTTGCCGTCGATCTTGGCGGTCCATTGCCAGTACGGGCCATGTAGCTGGGGTGGGTCGGCGTGGCAGCGGCAGTTGGGCTTGCCGCACCGGTTGTGACGCAGAGCGAGGCTTCCAGAACGGATGTAGCCGATGTCGACGAGCTGCGCGGCCAGCTCGCGGTAGCGGTGCTCGTAGAGGGCCAACTGTTCGGTGGTCGATCGCGCCATGGTGCGTGGTTCCCTTCCGGCGTGTCGTCGGGCCGATTGTGTCATCAAGGTGTCCGCTAGTAGTATTACCGCCGGACTCTGGGAGTATGCGATGCCCCTCTCCGCTGTGCCGCTCGTGCCCCCCACCGATCAGGCCAAGCAGTTGCGAGGCTTCCGGACTGGCTTCTACCGCTGTTGGGGGCGCTGGCCCGACGCTGGGTTTGAGCTGTGCGAGGCGTTGCTGTGCGCGCCGGGGCCGGTGTCCTCGGTCCCGGCCCTGTCGCTGGAGCCGGTCTTCCGCCGTTCCCACGGCAGCCTCTACAAGGCCCTGGACCGCGGCAGGATCGACACCGAGGCGATGCGCGACCTGCTCGCGGCACACCGGCCACGCGACTGGCCGCTGGTGTTCGCGGTAGACGAATCGACCTGGGCACGCTGCGATGCTGAGACCTCCCCGGAGCGGGGGTTCTACTACTCCGCGTCCAAGCACTCAGCCGGTCAGCCGATCGTGGCCGGCTGGTCCTATCAGTGGATCACCCAACTGGACTGGGGATGCGACTCATGGACCGCGCCGATGGACGCTCACCGGATTCCACCGGGAACCGACACCGTGGCCGCCACCGCAACTCAGGTCCGTGGCCTGGTCGCCCGGCTCGGCGAACAACCAGGCGAACAACTCGGCGAACAACCAGGCGAACAACCAGGCGAACAACTCGGCGAACAACCAGAGCCGAGGGGCACGACCACCCCGACGTTCGTCTTCGACGCCGGGTACGACCCGATCGCGCTGACCCACGAACTGGCCGAGGTCCGAGCCGTCCTGGTAGTCCGGGTCCGTGATGACCGGGTGTTCTACACCAGACCACCCGAACCAGCGCCCGGCACCGCCAAACCGGTCGGGCGGCCCCGACGCCACGGCCAGCGCCGCGAATGCGCCAAGCCACAGACCTGGCCGGCTCCCGACTACGAACAGGTCACCACCGACAGCCGCTACGGCACTGTGCACGTCACCGCCTGGAACGACCTGCATCCCAAGCTCGGCTGCCGTGGCCACTGGAAGAACTTCGAGGAACCGCCGATCGTGTCCGGCACCGTGGTCCGCGTCGACGTACAGCACCTCCAGGCCCACCAGCCGGACCAGGAAGACCCTGTGGCTCTGGGTCGCTGGCGGTGCCGGCGCCGATCCGGACATCGATCTGTGCTGGCGCGCCTACCTACGTCGCTTCGACATCGAGCACACCTTCCGGTTCGTCAAGAACACCCTGGGCTGGACCACCCCATCGGTACGCACCCCCGAACAAGCCGACACCTGGACCTGGCTCGTCATCGCCGCCTACACCCAACTACGACTCGCCCGCGGACTCGTGGCCGATCACCGGCTGCCCTGGGAACGCCGCGCCAAACCCGGCAAACTCACCCCCGCCCGCGTCCGACGCGGGTTTCGGCGCACCGCAGCCATCCTGGGCACACCAGCCAGCCCGCCAAAACCCAGCAGAGCCGGACCCGGACGCCCGATCGGCAGCCACACCGGACCACGCACCCGCTACCCCGCCATCAAGAAAGCCGCCTGACCACCCCACCGAGGTTTAATCGCAAGCTCAGAACGTGTTGGGAAAGTCTCGGCCGTCGCGAGCGGCGCATCCGTGGGATGCTCCGCAAGGCGCGGAATCGAAGCCATACCGGGGTTGTCTCGCGAGATTTCGCAACGCAGCGGAGCGCCCTCGGGGCATCGCGCAGCAGGCCGTGGGCTTTCCCAACACGTTCTCAGGTCTCGGCGGAGGCTTGGCGGCCGTAGTCGTCGGCGAGGCGGCAGATGTCGTCCTCACCGAGGTACTCCCCATGCTGGACCTCGATGACCAATAGCGGCTCGTCGTGCAGGTTGGCGAGTCGATGTGCGGCTCCCTGCGGCACGACCAGAGACTCACCTTGACGGAGGACGCGTTCCTGGTCGCCGATCTGGCAAGTGGCGATCCCGGTCACGACGTACCAATGCTCGGAGCGGTGGACGTGGGTCTGCAAGGACAACCGCTTGCCGGGCTCGACCTCGATCCGCTTCACCTTGTAGAGGTCGCCCTGATCGAGCACATACCACGCCCCCCACGGGCGGATCTCGAAGTCGAGCTCCAATCTGGGCCTCCTCGGGCAGCGGCCGTTTCCGGCCGTTTCGGTCTCCTGGAAGGCTAACTCACGCGGCGGAACCGCACCCGAGAAATGACCGAGGACCCCGGAGACTCCGGGGTCCTCGGCTGGACCAGTTGGTCGATCGTCGTTCGATCAGTCGCCGACCTTCTCAGCGGCGTCGACGACGGCCTTCGCGGCGCTCTTCGCGGTCTTCTTCGCAGCGGTGGCGGTGGCCTTGGCGCTGGACTTCGGCGCAGCGGTGGCCTTTTTGGCGGTGGCCCGGTTCGCGGCGGCAGTCTTCTTGGCGGCCTTGGTCGCCTGGGTCTTGGTGGTCTTGGCCTTGGCCACAGTGACCTTGGCCTCCTTCACCGTCTCCTTGGTCGCCTCCTGGCGGCGGATCCGGCCGACCAGGTCCTCGCCACGCTTGGCAAGGTCGTCCATGGTCTTGTTGACGGTGGCGACGTTCTCGCTGACCAGCTCGCCGACCCGGTCGGTGACCTTGGCGGGGAACGCGAGGGAGTCGGTCTGCAGGTCGCCCATCCGCTTCTCGATCAGCTTGCGACGCTCCTTGGCATCCTTGGACAGCGTCTCGAAGCGAGTCTCGACCTCCTTGCGCAGGCTGGCGGGCTCGAGGTCGAGCTCGGCCACGCTCTTCTGCAGCTCGGTCAGCCGCTTGGACATGTCGGCGACGTAGTCGCGGACCACCTCGACGGCCAGGTCGGTGATGCCGATGCCGGCGTAGAACTGGCGGGTGGCCTCGTTGCGGATGTCGAACTTGGTCTCAGCCATGTCGGCTCCTCCTGTCTGGCCCGGTGATGCCGGGCCGCTGTTCCCGGCGCGGGCGGCCGGGTCTGTGGTCTGTGGTCCGTGGTCGTCTTGTCGCGACCACGGGTGGTCGGCGGCTCGTCGTCGAGCCCGCCCGTCGTGCTATCGGTTGCTGCCCTCCGCCGCGGTGGCCGCGATGAAGGACTGGTAGATCTCCAGCAGGGACTGCTTCTGCCGCTCGGTCAGCCCGGTGTCCGCAAGGACTGCCAACTCGACCGAACCCGCCTCGCTGTCCGAGGGATCGAGGATCCCGGCGCGGACGTAGAGCTGCTCGGCGGAGATCCGCAGCGCCTTCGCGATCTGCTGCAAGACCTCGGCCGAGGGCTTGCGGAGACCACGCTCGATCTGGCTCAGGTACGGGTTCGAGACGCCAGCCTGCTCGGCGAGCTGCCGCAACGAGAGCCGCGCGCTCAGACGCTGCTCCTTGAGGTAGTCGCCCAGGCCGCCGACGCTCATTCCCATCTTGTACCTGGCCACACCTCCATAGTGCTAGCAAAAGTTAGCACTTGCAAGCTGGGGCGCCGTGATCTGGGTCACCGCCCGTCAGAGGACGGCGCGCACCTCACCGATGCGGGTGTCCCCGCCGAGGAGCGGGTAGTCACCGCACCGGGCGAGCGTCTCGACGTCGACCCCCGGCTCGCGATCGACACCGCTGCGACGCAGAGCGGCGACCAGCACCACCAGGGTCGCGCGCTCACCGCCGTCGTCGACCTTGACCACCCAGGCCCGTCCGTCGGGGAGCGCCACGGCGTAGCACCCCTCGGCTCCGCACTTCCCGATCGCCCCGGGAACGGCGGTCAGGAGCAGAGCGTCGCTCTCGGTGCTTCCAGAGACGTACGCCGGGAAGCCGCGGATCGCCTCGGCCACCTGGCGAGCCGGCTCGTGCTCCCGGCCAGACCCGTCGACGCCGCGCGCAAGCAGGCCGAACGCCCGCGCCAGGCCCACCGCCGAGGCGGACAGCAGTGGCGCTCCGCAGCCGTCCACGGCGATCTGCGTCGGCTCGCCGGTGAACTCGGTGAACGTCTCGATGATCGCCCGCTGCAGGGGATGCTCCGGATCGCGATAGGACCCGACGTCCCAGCCGTTGAGGACGCAGGTGGCCAGCATCGCGGCGTGCTTGCCGGAGCAGTTCATCCAGATCGGCGCCGGCTCGCCGCCAGAGCGCAGCACCGCATCTCGGGCCGTGACGTCCAGCGGCAGGTCCGGCGGAGTCTGCAGGGCCGACTCGCCGAGTCCGGCGCCGGCCAGGATCCGGCGTACGCCGGCGATGTGGAACTCCTCACCCACATGGGACGCACACGCGAGCGCGAGCAGCTCCGGCGGCAGCGCCAGGCCGAGCCGCACCATCGCCAGCGCCTGCAGGGGTTTGTTGCTCGATCGCGGCAACATCGGCCGCTGCGCGTCACCGACCGTCCATCCCACTCTCCCGTCGGCCTGCAGCGCCGCAACGGTCCCGTAATGGTGACCCTCCACGAAGCCGGACCGGAGGAACTCCGCCACCACCGGCTGCGCACCCTCGGACATGCTGCCCAAGCGTAGGGGCTGGCAGGATGACGCCGTGCCCAACCAGTCGCTGCCGCAGTATCACCCCACCGCCCGCGAGCTCGACGACCTCGAGCTCCTCCTCGGCGGAGCACTGCAGCCGACCAGAGGGTTCAACGAACCCGGCAGCCCGGTCACCCTCGACCTGCCCCACGACGTCGTCGAGGCGGCGACCGCCGAGGGGGGCGCGGTCGAACTGGTCGATCCCGAGGGGCTCCCGCTGGCCAGGGTCGACCTGGACGGTGCGGTCACGCCGCTGAGCCATGCCGAGCACGGACCCTTTCGCCGGCTGTATCTCAGCATCGCCGAGTGTCGGGAGCGGTACGCCGGCCGCACCTGGGTCCCAGTGACCGACGCCCTCACCGAGATCCAGCTCGCCGAGATCCGACGGCTCGGACCGGTCGTCTTGTTGGCCCTGGTCGGTCACGGCACTTCGTGGCTGTCGACGGTGGGCCTGCTCCGCGCGACTCTGGCCGCCGCCGAGCTGCTTGACGACGCCGCGGTGGTGGCCTGCCCGCTCGCCTCTCGAGGCGACGTCGACCTCGACCACCACCTCGGCGTCCAGGTGGTGGAGAACTACGCCGACGGCGACCCCATCGTCGGTCTGCTCGACGACCCCGGCGGAGAGCTGGCCGACGACATCGCCGACATCGTCGACGAGGACCGTCCGCCACCGGAGGACCAGGGGCTAGTGCTCTTCTTCACCGGTCTGTCCGGCAGCGGGAAGTCCACCCTCGCGCGCGCCCTGATGGATCGCCTGCTCGAGCACGGCGGCCGGACGGTGACCAGCCTGGACGGCGACGTCGTACGCCGTCATCTCTCCGCCGGCCTCACCTTCTCCAAGGCCGACCGGGAGACCAACATCCGCCGGATCGGCTGGGTCGCCGCCGAGATCTCCCGACATGGCGGCGTGGCGGTGTGCAGTCCGATCGCGCCGTTCGACGAGACCCGCCAGCAGGTCCGGGAGATGGTCGAGGACGCCGGCGGTGCGTTCTTCTTGATCCACGTCGCCACGCCGCTGGAGGAGTGTGAGCGACGCGACCGCAAGGGTCTCTACGCCAAGGCGCGTCGAGGCGAGATCCCCGAGTTCACCGGCATCTCCTCGCCCTACGAGGAGCCGGCGGACGCCGCCGCCCGGGTCGACACGACCGGCCGCAGCATCGAGGAGGCGCTCGACGACGTGCTCCTCGTCCTCCGCGACAGCGGCTATCTCGATCTAGACGACCTTAATCAACTGAATTACTAGACAAACTCTAGTAAACCACGCCAACCGCGCCGATTCACCTTTTAACCGATAAGACCACTAGAGTTACCCGTCATGATCGAGTTGCTGACCTGGACGGCCCTGTCCATCGTCGTCGTGGGCTTCCTCGTCGGGGTCGTGGTCGGGCTCACCGGGATGGGCGGCGGCGCGCTGATGACCCCCGCCCTGATCCTGCTCGGCTTCGGCGACGCGACGGCCGTGGTGACCGCCGACCTGACCGCGGCGGCTGTCTACAAGACTGGCGGCGCGCTCGTGCACTCCAAGCACGGCCAGCCGAACTTCAGGCTCGCTGTGTGGCTCATCATCGGCTCAGTGCCGATGGCCTTCCTCGGTCCGTTCCTCTTCCACCGCGTCGCCGGCGAGGGTGAGGGCCTGGAGCAGGCCCTGAAGTTCGCGATCGGCATCGCCTTGTTGTTCGCGGCGACCACCTATGCACTGCGGATCTACCTCCAGTTACGCGCCGTACGCCGCGGCGGCCACCGCCCCGACGACAACCCGCACATCCGGCCGGTGCCGACGCTGTTGGTCGGCATGCTCGGCGGAGCATTGGTCGGCATCACCAGCGTCGGCTCCGGCTCGGTCATCATGATCGCGCTGCTGATGCTCTACCCCGGTCTGTCGGCGCTGCGCCTGGTCGGCACCGACCTTGTCCAGGCCGTCCCGCTGGTGCTGGCCGCTGCGATCGCCAACATCGTGGTCAACCATGGCATCGACTGGTCGCTGACCATCCCGCTGATCGTCGGCTCGGTGCCCGGCTCGATGCTCGGGAGCCGGATCGCCCCGAAGGTCCCGCAATCGTGGATCCGGCGCGGCATCGTCGTCGTCCTGGTGATGTCCGGCCTCGCCTTGCTCGACAAGGCCGGCCACGGGCCACAGGCCGTCTTCGAGGCGATCGGCCTCTCCGGCATCGCCGACAGCCGCCAGTTCCCGGTCTTCTACCTGCTGGTCGGGGTGGCCCTGCTGTTCTTGATCCCGGTCGTGTGGCGCAAGCTTCGCGAGCTCGAAGGTCTGCCAGCCTCCGGGCACCCCACCGTCGCCGAGCTGGAGGACGAAGAGGGCGTCGGCCACGTCTGAGGCTGGATCCGCCTAGGCCGGGTCCTTGTAGTAGACGAGCTGGGTGGTGGTGGCCAGGAGAGCGCCAGAGCGGCTCCACAGCTCGCCTGACTGGTCGAAGAGCCCGTGGCCGAACCGCCCGCCCCGCGCCGTGGCGAGCAGGTAGTCCTCACCGACGGCGGCCAACTCGTCGGTCGTGGCATGGAAGTAGACCGACAACGAGATCGTCCCCGCGGGAGCGAACGCACCCGTGCGCAGGAAGACCCGGGGGAAGAAGCAGTCGGCCATCGCGGTGAGCGAGGCGAAGTCCAGCGGACGAGGCGGGCTGTCCCGGATCCACAGCGTCGTGGTGGAGTCGGCCGCACCCGGCCCGGGCTTCACCGGCGGAATGCCTGCGACGAAGCGCATCTCGTAACGGCTCAGCCAGGCCAGCGGAATGATCGGCTCCGCCGCAGGGACCTCCTCGGGCGGACCCACCGGCGGCGGCGCCAGCTCGGTCGCACCCCAGGTGTCCCGGACGGCCGCGAAGACCATCGAGCCGGTCGTGACGACCTGCTCGTCCTGGATGATCCGGAAGAGCCAGTGCTGGTTGCTCCGGTTGGTGCGCACCTCCTCCACCACGAGCCGCCACGCCCCATCGGCGATCGGTGCCACATAGTTGATGGTCAGGGCTGCGGGCTCCCCCAAGGAGCGCTCGTGCTGGTGCAGGGCCCGCACCACCGCGCCGGCGGTCACCCCACCGAACGGACCGACCATGTTCGCGTAGGCCGGGTGGGTCTGCGAGGTGAAGGCATCCGGCCCGGAAAGCTCGACCGCGATCGCCTCATCGAAGTTGTGGCTCACCAGGCAAGCGTCTCAAGGCATCCGTCCAGCCTGGATGACGGCCCTCGCGGAGCGCTGGCACGGACGACTAGTGTGGGCCCGAACCCCCTCGGGGACGATCCCATCCGAGACAAAGGAACGAACCCAATGACCAGCCTGTACGCCGTCACCGACCCCAAGACCGGTGAGCTCGTGCGCAGCTTCGAAACCGACACCGACGAGCAGATCCAAGCCGCCGTCGCGGCGGCCCAGAGCGCCTTCGACTCCTGGGGCCGGACCAGCTCCGTCGCGGACCGTGCCGCCTTGATCCGCCGGGTGTCCGAGTTGCACACCGAGCGCCGCGAAGAGCTCGCGAAGACGATGAACCGCGAGATGGGCAAGCCGTACGACGACGCGCTCGGCGAGGTCGACTTCTCCGCCGCGATCTACGAGTACTACGCCGACAACGCCGAGCGGTTCTTGGCCGACGAGCCCATCGACCTGCTCGACGGCGAGGGCAGTGCGGTCATCCGACGCCGCCCGCTCGGTGTCCTGCTCGGGATCATGCCGTGGAACTACCCGGCCTACCAGGTCGCCCGCTTCGCTGGGCCCAACCTGACCGCGGGCAACACCATCGTGCTCAAGCACGCACCGCAGTGCCCGGAGTCGGCTGCCCTCCTGCAGCAGATCTTCGACGACGCGGGCTACCCCAAGGGCGCCTACGTCAACATCTACGCCTCCAACGAGCAGATCGCGGAGATCATCGGCGACCCGCGCATCCAGGGCGTCTCGCTGACCGGATCCGAGCGTGCCGGTGCTGCAGTGGCCGAGATCGCCGGCCGCCACCTGAAGAAGGTCGTCCTCGAGCTGGGTGGCTCCGACCCGTTCATCGTGCTCAGCTCCGACGACCTCGACGCCACCGTCGAGCAGGCCGTCGCCGCCCGGATGGAGAACACCGGCCAGGCCTGCAACGCCGGCAAGCGGATGATCGTCCACGAGGACGTCTACGACGACTTCGTCGCGAAGTTCACCGAGAAGATCCTGGCCACCGACCCCAACCCGCTCTCGTCGCTGGCCGCGGCAGATCGGCTCGAGGGCCAGGTCGCCAAGGCCGTCGAGTCGGGCGCCAAGCTGACCTCGGCAGGCGAGCGTGACGGCGCACACTTCCCGGCCGGCGTGCTCACCGACGTGGAGCAGGGCTCCGGCGCGGCTCTCGAGGAGCTGTTCGGTCCGGTGGCGATGGTGTTCAAGGTCGGCAGCGAGGAGGAGGCGATCAAGGTCGCCAACGACACGCCGTACGGCCTCGGCTCCTACATCTTCACCACCGACCCGGAGCAGGCCGCTCGGGTGGCCGACCAGATCGACGCCGGCATGGTGTTCATCAACGCCGTCGGCGCCGAGGGTGTCGAGCTGCCCTTCGGCGGCGTCAAGCGCTCCGGTTTCGGTCGCGAGCTCGGCCGCTTCGGCATCGACGAGTTCGTCAACAAGAAGCTGATCCGCACCGCCGGATGAGCCACCACCGGCTGAGCCACGACTGGCTCGGTCACACCGGCAGCTGAACCTTCGCTGACCCGGCGCGCCTGCGCGCCGGGTCAGCGTCCGGTAGCGCCGCATCCACCAGTGAGGAAGGTCCGTGATGGGTTTCAGGGCGTCGGCCCTACCCACCTGGGCCGTCCTCGTGCTTGCGGTTGCCTGTGAGCTGTGCGCGTCGCTGAGCCTGAAGGCGGCGCTGCTGCACCCGGCGTTTTACCTCAGCGTGGCGGTCGGCTATGTCGCGTCCTTCTTGCTGCTGATCAACCTGCTCAAGCGCGGCCAGCCGCTCGGCGTCACCTACGGCCTGTGGGGCGCCCTCGGCGTCGGCGGCACGGCGCTGTTCTCGACGCTACTGTTCGCCGAGCCGCTCACCGGGTTGATGGCCCTCGGCCTCGGCGTGATCATCGCGGGCGTGCTGATGGTCGAGCTGGGCTCTGCCCCTGACCGCCAGCCTGACGCAACGAACGACGGACGTCCGTGATGCTGCCCTGGTTGATGCTCGGCGTCGCCATCCTGATCGAGGTCGGCGGGACGCTCTGCCTCCGCGCCGCGGTCAACGATCGGCCGCGCCTCTACCCCCTCGTCCTGTCCTGCTACATCGCCTCCTTCCTCCTGCTCACCCGCATCCTGGAGGCTGGCATCCCGCTCGGGATCACCTACGGCATCTGGGCCTCCTGCGGCGTGGCCCTCACGGCGATCGCCAGCCGCTTCCTCTTCGGCGAGCGGCTGACCGCGACGATGGCCGGCGGCATCGGCCTGATCGCGGTCGGCGTCTTCCTGGTCGAGCTGGGCTCGACGCACTGATCCACGAATCGTCGGCTCGCACACTTCGCGAGCGGGGCGTCCGGGCGAGAACACGCCTCCCGTAGGCTGCAGCCAGCCCGCCGAGCAGGAACCCGGTGAGAGTCCGGGGCGGTTCCGCCACTGAGCACGGCGGTCGGCTTGGAGGAGCTGGTCGGAGCCGCACAACGGGTGGCCGGTGTCGTCGCCGCCCGCGGTCGCCGCGATCACAGCGGCGCACGACAACTCTTGCTCTCCTTCGAGGATCACGAACAACTCGCGGCTGGCGCTCTTCTGGTGGCCGAGCTCAGCCTTGGCATGCTGCAGCGACACACGGGCGAGCCGCTTGACGACTGCGTCCGCGATCTCTGCGTGGAACTGGAGGACAGCCTCCGCCAATTCGACAGGCCCGACTCCCCCGCCTAGGCAAGGGGGCGGAGGCGGAGTAGCGTGCTTAAGTTGCATATCTTTCGCATTTGCGAATATTTCGCAAAAACGCAGGGGTGGTTCACCGAGCCGCCCAGTGTCTTCCCGGACGTCGACAGAGAGGCTCGCAGTGCATATTCCTGACGGATACCTGAGCCCGGCAACCTGCGCGGTGGGCTATGTCGCCGCGACACCTCTCTGGGTCGTCGCCAGCCGACGCGTCACCCGGGTGGTCAAGAGCCGCAACATCCCGTTGCTGGCGATCTTCTCGGCACTCAGCTTCATCATCATGATGTTCAACGTCCCCATTCCTGACGGGACGACGGCCCATGCCGTGGGTGGCGTCGTCATCGCCATCGTGTTAGGCCCGTGGGCAGCAGTTATCGCGGTCAGCATCGCGCTGTTGTTTCAAGCCTTGCTCTTCGGCGACGGCGGCGTGCTCAGCTTCGGCGTCAACGCCATCAATATGGCCGTCATCTTGCCGTTCGTCGGGTACGCCGTGTACCGCATCGCCGCGGGCGGGGCTGCCCTGACGAGCCGGCGACGTGTCGTGGCGGGTGCGGTCGGAGGCTACGTCGGCATCAACGCAGCGGCCCTCGCGGCGGCCATCGAACTGGGGCTGCAGCCGGTCTTGTTCAAGTCCGCCTCGGGAGTACCTCTCTATGTGCCCTATGACCTCGGCAAGACCATCCCTGCAATGTTGTTGCCGCACCTCACCGTTGCAGGATTGTGCGAGGCGATCCTCACCGCAGCGGTGCTGAGTTATCTGCAGCGCGCAGACGTGCAGCGGCTGGTCCCCAATCACCCTGGCATCCCGATCACCGCGGGCGATGCCGCTCCTCGACCGAGCAGGCTCTCGCCCGGCAAGGTCGCCCTGGCGGTGGGCATTGTGCTGGTGATCTTGACCCCCCTCGGCCTGCTGGCCCCAGGTGGAGCGTTCGGCGAGGACGCCCCGGGGGATCTCGACCTCGGTGCCCTAGGGCTGCGCGCGGTGCCGGCGGGCCTGGAGAAGTACAACGGGTTCTGGAGCCACACCCTGCTCGGTGGATACGGCTTCCAGAGCGGTGACCACGCCAATCTGGCCTACATCCTCTCCGCGATCGTCGGCATCGCTGTAGTCATGGCGGTCGTCTTCGCGCTCGGCAAGGTCGCCCAGCTGCTGTCCGCGGCGTCGGGGCAGGAGCAGATCGAGGCCGAGCCACACGCATGAGGGGGGGCCACGCATGAGGGACGCCACCGCTCCTCCGGAGACCCCCGCCTGGCTGTTGCGCCAACCCGTAGCCCTCTGCCCATGCGGCTGCATCGGCAAGCGGCAGAAGGCTTCCTACCTTGAGCGCACCCTCACCGGCGGATCGGATCTGATGCACCAGGTGATGTTCAGCGAGGACGTCGCCCGGCTCCCGGGCGTCCTGCAACGACTGGACCCCCGGGTCAAGCTCGTCGGCACCATGCTTCTGCTGGTCGCGGTCGGGCTGGCTCACCACATCACAACGCTGCTGGCGGCGTACGCCCTGGTTCTCGGCCTCGCCTGGTGGTCCCGGGTGGCGCTCGCGTTCTTCATCAGGCGGGTGTGGTTGTTCATCCCGATCTTCACGGCGATCGTCGTTCTGCCCGCGGCCTTCTCCGTCGTCAACGACGGGGACGTCATCGTGCACCTGTGGACCTGGAACGGTGAGCCCGAGGGCCTGACCAGCCAGGGCCTCTTCTCGGCTGCTCTGATCATCATGCGCGTTGCCGTCTCGGTCTCACTCGCGGTGCTCTTGACCATCACCACTCCGTGGGGCCGGCTGCTCAACGGCCTGCGTGGCCTGGGCGTCCCACGGCTGATCGTGCTGACGATCAACATGTCCTATCGCTACATCTTCCTGCTGCTCGAGGCGGTCGGCGATATGTACGAGTCACGCAAGTCGCGCCAGGTCCGCGCGGTGAAGCACGACGCCGCTGCGCGCGCCACGGTCGGCGCCTCGATCGGCACCCTCGTCGGCAAGTGTGGCCACCTGGCCGAGGAGGTCCACCAGGCAATGGTGGCGCGGGGCTACCGGGGAGAGGTCCACGCCCTCGATGCCACCAAGATGGCGGCCATCGATCGAGCAGCGGCCCTGACCTCGGTCGTGCTCGCGGCGGCGATACTCAGCGGAGACCGGCTCCTTGGCGGCTGACCCGAACGACCACGACACGCTCCCCGCAGACGCACCACGGGGAGCGGTCTTCGTCTGCCGCAACCTTCAGTACGCCTATCTTGATCGCTTCCCAGCCCTCGACGGTGTCTCTCTCGACATCATGCCGGGCGAGATGGTGGCCCTGCTCGGCGCCAACGGCTGCGGCAAGTCCACGCTGTTGAAGGTGCTGGACGGGCTGATCCATCCGACGTCGGGCACGTTCCACGCGTTCGGCGAGCTGGTCACCGAGGAGCATCTCGAGGACGAGCAGTTCAACATGGGCTTCCGCTCCCGGGTGGGCTTCGTCTTCCAGCACTCCGATGCCCAGGTCTTCTCGGCCACGGTCAGGGACGAAGTCGCGTTCGGTTGCCTCCAACTGGGCCTGGGCCCTGCCGAAGCCTCACAACGCGTTGACGACATGCTCGCCTTCATGGAACTGGAGAGCCTCGCCGATCGCGCGCCCTTCCAACTCTCCGGAGGCCAGAAGAAGAAGGTGGCCATCGCCTCCGTCCTGGTCATGAACCCGGAGGTCCTCCTGTTCGACGAGCCCACCGCTGCCCTCGACCCCCGCACTCAGAGCTGGCTGGCCGACCTCTTGTCGGAGCTCAACGCCGCCGGCAAGACGATCGTGCATGCCACCCACGATCTCCACGTCTTGGAGCAGATCGCCACCCGCTGCCTCGTGTTCTCCGAGGACCACCAGATCATCAGGGCCGCTACGCCAGAAGAGATCCTTGCCGACCACGACCTGCTCCTGGCCGCGAATCTCGTGCACCAACATCCGCACACCCACACCAAGACCACCGGAACCATCACCCACTCCCACGTGCATCCCACCACTGGTCACCATGAGTGAGCAGTCGCCGATGGCCATGCTTGACGAGCGGCGCGCACGCGAGCTCCTCCGCCGCTCCGGTGTACGCCGGACCGCGCAACGTGTCGCCGTTCTCCTGTTGCTCGCCAGCGCCTATGGAGCCGAGGAGGAACCCCGTCCACAACAAACACACCTGTCCTCACGGCAGATCCACGACCAGCTCGTCGCCGGAGGCGCCGACATCGATCCTGCAACTGTCTACCGAACTGTCACAGCGTTTGAACATGCCGGTCTTCTGCACGCCACCGCGACGAACCGCGCGATCACCTACGGCCTCGCGGTGACCCCCCACCACCATGCGGTGTGCACTCATTGCGGTGAGGTCACCGAGATCAGTCCCGACGAACTCGGCGATCGCCTCGCTCCACTCCTGGAAGTCACCGGCTATAGCAGCGCCGACGCCGAGGTGACGGTGCACGGACTCTGCCCCAGCTGCCGACAGATTCTCGACGCTTAGGGTCACTGGCCGGCCGGCGTTCAAGGACCGAGGTCAGAGTCCATCCATCGGCCCGAAGGAGGTTCGGAACCCGATGCCGGCCGAGGCTGCGGTCGACGAAGAACCGCGGGCCGCCCATCACAGGCCCGCTCTCGGGCGACCTTGATCAGGACCGCCAGGACGTCCTCAAGCTCGTCTCGTGGAATGCCGTACTCCTCGGAGACGTCATCGATACTGCGCTCCGCTTTGAAGAGTGACAGCGCGTCCTGTAGCCGCACTCCGCCGTGACGAAAATGGGTTGGCCAAAGGAGCGGCGAACGTCGGCGACAAGTTCCGCCTTGTCGAACCCCGTGAGCGGGATCGCGGTGGCGAAGCCATCGGCACCGAACTCGATGCGTTGGAGGTAGCCCTCGACGACATCGGCGAAGACGCGCTGCCTGTTGCGCACCACGACGAGCTCGCGAACAGCTTCTCCCTCATCCCCACCGGTCTTCTGTGCGTAGTCGAAGAGGACCTCGGCACCATCGGTGAAGAGCTTGCGCGAGGCGAGGGCGTGGCCGAGCCCCATCTCCTTGCCAAGCAGCTCAAGGGCTGGCCGGATGCGCTGCAGCGGGACTCCAGTCTTGCGGATGGCGTTGAGTGCATAACCTTCGGCCAGTCCGACAAACGGGATGTTCGGTGCCCGCAGCCCGTCCCTGGGCACGGTGCTGAGGATGGCCGGTCCGGCGACCTCACGATCGCCCACCGCTCGGCCCACAGAGCGCACAGGCCACAGGCGCACAGGCTCCTCGCGAGCTCTCACCAAGGGTTCCGCCAATAGGAGCTGTCGAGTTGGGCGGCGACCAGCCGGCATTCGCCCTACTGGCGGAACCTCCAAGTCCCCCGCGATAGAGTCCGTGACCAGTGAGTGGTCGGGGCGACCGACCAGCGGGTAGGAGGCGAGACGTGCGGGCGCGGGCCGAGCAGCACCGTTGCGCGGTCACTGATCCCCGTGTCCTTGCCGCCGGATCCATCTGCGGCCTCGGTGCCCTGATCGCCCACGCCTCCTCCGGTGGCGCAGTGCCGGGGATCTCGGCCCTGTTGGTGATCCCGATGGCGATCATCGTGTGCGCCGTGCTGGTGCCCAGGTCGGGGGACGCCGCTGCCGTGGCCGCCGCGGCGCTGCTGTCCCAGGTGTGCTGGCACGCCTTCTTGATGGTCACCGCAGCTGGAGCCCACGACGCCGCCGACGTCTCGGCTGTGCGGATGCTGGCCACCCATCTGCTCGTCGGGGTGCTGACCGCCGTGGTCTGCCTCCGCCTGGACCGGGCGTTGCTCGACCTGTTGCTCGACTGGGTGGTGGCTCGCTGCCCACTCCTCGGAGCGGCCCCGTCGCCCACCTCTGAGCCCCTGCTGGTCCACGACCGGACCACTCCCCTGCTCGCGGTATGGCGCGCCGCGCCGGTCGGTGTGCGCGGACCACCCGGGTTGACCGAGTCTGTCGAGATCTACCGCTGATCCAGTTCACCAGCGGCGGCCGAGCTCGGTTCCGCCGCTGACGCCTGCCCGGGTGGAGGCTCGACGACCAGACCGGCACAGCCCACGACGCACACTGCGCCGTGCCCAGCTTCCAAGGAGACCAACATATGCACATCAGACGCGCACTCATCCCAGCCGCCGCCGTCCTCACAGCTGCCGCCCTGGTCAGTAGCTGTGGATCGGATAGCACCGGCGCAACCAAAGACCCGACCTCGTCCGCACCCGACCAAGCCTCAGCCGTGGCATTGAAAGACGGCTGGGTCAAGGCGGCTCGCACCGGCATGACAGCTGCCTTCGGCGCGCTGACCAACGACAGCGACCAGGAAGTGACGATCGCTTCCGCCACAAGCGACATCACCGGCTCCATGGAGCTCCACGAAACAGTGGAGACTTCCGACGGCTCGATGGCCATGCAGCCCAAGAAGGGTGGCTTCGTCCTCGCTCCCCACGGCACCCACACGCTGGAGCCCGGCGGCGACCACCTGATGATCATGGACCTGAACCAGGCTCTCAAACCAGGTCAGACGGTCACCATCACCTTGACCATGGCCGACGGCAGCACGACCGACGTCACTGCCACCGTCAAGCGGTTCTCCGGCGCCGACGAGCATTACCAGAACGGTGACCCTGGTGACGACGGGGGCGACATGGACATGAACGACATGGACATGGGCGATGGATGAGTCCGGCCTGAGCCGACGCCACCTGCTCCAGACCGGCGCCGCTGCCTTCGGCGGTGCCGGTCTGGGTTGGTCGGTGGGCACCCTGGTCGAGTCCGAGCAACAACTCGTCAGCCCGGGAGCGACTGCAGCGGACCGGACCTTCGGCGCGGAGACGATCGCCTTCGCCGGTCTGCACCAGGCAGGGGTCACCACAAGTCCGACCACGCACCTCTCTCTGCTCGGGCTCGATCTGGATGCCGGGGTCCACCGAGCCGGCTTGGCTCGACTGATGCTGCTGTGGTCCGACGACGCGCGGCGCCTGACCACCGGCCAGCCGGCGCTCGCCGATGAGGACATCGAGCTCGCCGAGTTACCTGCGCGGCTCACTGTCACGTTCGGCTTCGGCCCACGGGTGGTCTCTGACCTCCTACCGGCAGGGCATGGCCTCGCGCTGGCACCGCTGCCTCCGTTCCGGACCGATCGACTCACCAACGAGTGGGGCCAGACCGACCTGGTCGTGCAGGTGTGCAGCGACGACCCGGTCGCCCTGGCACACGGCCGACGGGTACTGCTCAAGGACGGTCGCGGCTTCGCGAAGCTGCGCTGGACCCAGGACGGTTTCCGCCGGTCCCGCCGAGCCGAACCCGACGGGTCGACCACGCGCAACCTGATGGGCCAGGTCGACGGAACCGTGAACCCTTCGGCATCCGAAGCCAACGACCTGGTCTGGCTCTCTCCCGACGACTCCGTGCGGGGGGCAGGCGGGACGTTCCTTGCGGTACGACGCATTCGCATGCACCTGGACAAGTGGGACAGGGTCAGCCGAGCCGGCAAGGAGTTCACCATCGGGCGACGGCTGGACAACGGGGCGCCGCTGACCGGGGCGGAGGAGCACGACGAACCCGACCTCAACGCCACCGACGAGCACGGCTTTCCCGTCATCGACCCCGCGTCCCACATCCACCGGGCTCGGTCGAAGAACCACGCCGAGCGGTTCTTGCGCAGGGCCTACAACTACGTCGTACCGGATCCCGGTCTTCCGGCCGGCGAGGACAGCGGACTTATCTTCCTCGCCTTCGCACGCGACCTCACCGCGCAGTTCGTTCCGATCCAGGCGAGGTTGGCGGAGCAGGACCTGCTCAACCAGTGGACCAGCGCCGTGGGCTCCGCGGTGTACCTGATCCCACCCGGGGTCGGACAGACGACAGCAGACGCTGGCGACTTCGTCGGGAGCCGCCTTCTCACCCGCGCGTGACCAGCACATACCCTCAAGGAGATAACCATGATGCACCTTCGACACTCTGCGGCCCGAGTCCTGGTCGCCACCGTGCTCTTGTTCAGCGCAGCCACGTTCGGCATGGCGGCACCGGCCGCCGCTCACACCGCTCTGGTCTCGTCGACCCCCGAGCAGGGGCAAGAGGTGGACCGGCTCCCAGCCATGGTCACCCTCACCTTCACCGAGGAGGTGGAGGAGCCTATCTACGTCTCCGTCACCGGCCCTGACGGGGCCAACCTCGCCGCCGGTGACCCGCAACGCGACGGAGCGACCGTGTCGCAGGACCTGGTCGCCTCGACCGGCCAGGAGCAGCCAGGGACCTACACCGTCGCCTACCGGGTCGTCTCCGACGACGGCCACCCGGTGAGTGACGAGCTGACCTTCACGCTGGCCGACAGCGGCACAGCGAGCACGTCGCCGTCGACCGAGCCGACCACCGCGGCGGCCTCTCCGGACAACTCGTCCTCGGCCACCGCGGCATCGCAGAGCGACGATGAGTCGGCCGAAGGGTTCTGGGCCAGACACGCGACGCACGTCATCGTGGGGGCAGGCCTCGTGCTGATCGCCCTCATCTTGTTGCTCTGGTCCCGACGGTCGGCCAGATGACGGAACCTCAGGTGTCGGCGCGCCGCTCGGGCCTTCGGGCCCGGCGCGGTGCGCTGCTCCTCGCCATCGCCGCCTTGGGCGTGCTCGCCATGGCGGCGATGCTCGCCCTCGGCGGTGGCGCACCCCAGCCGTCTCCGCTGGGCATCCCCGATCCCGGTCCGCTCACCGGTTGGGGCCTGCCGATCATGCAGGCGTTGAGCAACCTGCTCGCGGTCGCGGTCATCGGCGCCCTCATCGTCGCGCCGCTCACCATGACCACCACGGCGAGCGAGCTGTCCAACCCGGCGGTCCGCGCCTTGGCGATGGTGCGCCGGCTCGCCACGGTCTGGTTCGTCGTCTGTCTGGTCGAGATCTGGTTGACGGTGTCGGACCTGTTCGCGGTGCCCCCGACACATCTGGCCTTGGGCGCGGTGGTCGACTTCGCCACCTCGATCGACCAGGGCCGTCTGCTCCTCGTCCAGCTCCTCCTCGTCGCGATGGTCGCGGTCGGCTGCCGCTGGGCGCTCACCAACGGCGAGGCCTGCGCCGTGCTGGGCCTCTCGGTGCTCGCGGTCATCCCGCCTGTCTTCACCGGACACTCGGCCTCCGCCGGCAGCCACGACCTGGCCGTGGTCTCGTTGCTGGTCCACGTCCTCGCCGTGGTGTTCTGGGTGGGCGGCGTCGTCGCGCTGTGGTGGCATCTAGGCGCCAGCAGGCAGCTGCGGACCAGGGCAGTGCGCCGATTCTCCGGACTGGCCGTCTGGTGCTTCGCTCTGACTGGTGTCAGTGGCGCCGTCAACGCATTGGTCCGCCTCGGTGGCGTGACCGAGCTGTTCACCAGTCGGTACGGCGGTGGGGTGCTCGCCAAGATCGCCGCCTTCGCAGTCCTCGGTCTGCTGGCTGCTCGACTGCGCGCCATGGTCAGGAGCCGCGAGGCCGGGCTGACGGACAGCCGGCTGTTCGGGATGCTCACCGGGGCCGAGCTCGTGGTGATGAGCACCGCGATCGGCCTCGGCGTGGGGCTCTCCCGGACCCCGCCACCGGTCGGCGCGACGTACACCACGCTGTCCGAAAGCCTCCTCGGCGGCCCGTTGCCGCCCGCGCCGGATCTCGCGCGCGTGCTCTGGGGTTTCACTCCTTCAGGGGTCGGGCTGGCGGTCTGCGGCCTCGGTGCCGCCTTCTACCTCACCGGCGTGATCACCTTGCGGCGGCACGGCCATCGCTGGCCGATCTGGCGGACCCTGATGTGGCTGATCGGTCTGGTCTTCGTCGGCTATGCGACGTTCGGCGGCCTCGGCGTCTACTCCCACGTGCTGTTCAGCCTGCACATGGTCAGCCACATGATGCTGTCGATGGTGGCGCCCATCCTGCTCGTGCTCGGCGCCCCGGTGACGCTCGCGCTGCGTGCCCTCCCCGGCGCGGACACCCCTGGCGGGACGGGGCCTCGTCAGCTGCTGGCGAGGGTGCTGGCCTCCCGGCCGGTTCGACTGCTCACCAACGCTGGTGTCGCCGCGGCGATCTTCATCGGCAGCTTGTACGTCGTCTACCTCACCCCGGTCTTCGACAAGCTGATGCTCAACCACCTGGGGCACGCCTTCATGCAGTTGCACTTCCTGCTCGCCGGCGTGCTGTTCTACGAGGTTCTGATCGGCTCCGCCCCGCTGCCGCGGCGACTCCCCTACCTCGGCCGGGTGCTGCTGTTGCTCCTGGTGATGCCACTGCACGCCTTCTTCGCCATCAGCGTGATGTCCTCGCAGAACCTGATCGGCGGGGACTACTACCGACTGCTGGACCGGCCCTACTCCACCGATCTTGCCGCGGATCAGTATCTCGCGGGTGCCATCACCTGGGCGCTCAGCGAGGTGCCCATCGTGATCCTCTTCCTCGTGATGCTGATCCAGTGGTATCGCCAGGACTCCCGGGCCGCCGACCGCTACGACCGCCGGGCCGAGCGAGACAACGACGCCGAGCTCGCGGCGTACAACCAGCATCTTCAAGAGCTGGCCAGACGGGACGCCGAGGAGCCGCGCACACGGCTGACGGACTGACCTGTTTTCACAAACAGATATTGGGTAATCTCTGATCGAGACCGAACTGACGGAGGGATCGAGATGAGCATTGCGGCGCGGAGCACCCAGACCACCTGGACGGGTCCACTGGCCAGCGGCAGCGGAGAGTTCACCGACGGCAGCAGCGGCGCCCTCCAGGGCCTCCAGGTCACCTGGGCCGCACGCACCGAGCAGCCCGGCGGGAAGACCAGCCCAGAGGAGCTCGCCGCAGCAGCCCACTCGTCGTGCTTCTCGATGGCCCTGGCGCTGCGGCTCGATGAGCACCAGGCTCCGCCACAGCGGCTCCGGGTCGAGGCCACGGTGACCCTCGACGAGGTGGGCGGGCTGCCGACCATCACCTCCTCCCACCTGATCGTCCAGGCCGAGGTGGCGGGCCTGGACGCCGACCAGTTCGCAGCCGTGGTCGACGAAGCAGCCGCCCTCTGCCCGGTGTCCCGCCTGTTCGCCGGCGCCGAGGTCACCGTCGACGCCGCATTGCTCTGATGGTCGAGCAGGCAGCCCGCGGCGCGGCGACCGGAGCGGCGCTCGCGGAGGCACTCACCCACGAGCACCACGAGATCGACGCCGGCATCGGGGCGTTCGCGGCGAGCCTCGACGCGGCCGCCGCCGGCGGCGACCCGATTGAGGTCGACGTGTTGCGCGGCGCACTGGACGGGCTCCGCCGGCACATCTACCTCGAGGAGGTCTTCCTCTTCCCCCCGATCCGCGCCGCCGGCCTGATGATGCCGATCATGGTGATGCTGCGCGAGCACGCGGAGCTCTGGCAGCGGATGGACCGCATCGAGCAGCTAGTCGACGCCCAGAGTGCCGACCCCGCCGAGTCGGCAGACCGACGCACGACGCTGATCACCACATGCCGGGAGCTGCTCGCCCTGCTGGACCAGCACAACAGCAAGGAGGAGCCGATCATCTACCCCCGCGCCGGCGTCGACCTCTCCGGCAAGCAGCGAGAGGAGCTCGCCACCCTGCTCCAGACCGGCCGCACCCCCGAGGGCTGGGTCTGTCAGGGCAGCTAGTGTCACGTGGCGGTCAGTCGGACGCGGCACAGTCCCGACTCGGCGAACGGCTCCAGGTCGCTCACCGTCACCGGCGCCTGCCACGCCTCCAACGCGCCCAGCATCAGGCCGAGATGGATCGAGCAGACCAGGTCTGATCCGTCGGCGGTGAGCTCGAGGAAGGGGCAGTTCCGCACGGCGACCTGAGCCGGCCGTCCCCTCCGAGGACGCCCGTCCAGGAGCTCTGGTTCGAAGCCGATCTCGTCGAGCATCTCCACCAGCTCGACAACCGCGCCCGCCGCACTCTTCCTGGCACGACTCCGCTCGGCCGTGCACTGGGTTCGCCCCCAGTCCCTGCCGGACTCCACTGCTCGCACACGTGCGTCGGGGTCGGCGGCCATCCCGCGCACCAGGAGCTCGGCCAGCAGTCGATAGCTGCGCGGCCCGGTCGGGTCCATCCCAGCCGCCGGGCGGAAGGCCAGCGGCGGCCGCCCTGTCGTCGTACGCCGGCTCCCCTCGATCCGCTCGACCTGACCGTTGGCCACCAGGGTGTCCAGATGGAAGCGCACCGTGTTCACGTGCACGGTCAACTGCTCCGCGATCTCCTGGATCGTCAGTGGCGTCGGGCTCTCCTTGAGGACCCGGAGAACCTCCAGGCGTCGCCCGGTAGTCGCGTGGCCAGCTTCGTCCGCCATGATCCTCGACCTCCCGTTCGCCTGAGCCTGGTGTCGACAGACCCCAGCATTCACCCTTGGGGAGGCAACCCCGCAACGAGCGGCGTGTCAACACCGAGCGCGCCGAGCTTGGCCGCGCCACCGGGTGACCCCAACGGAGTCGAGCGCCCGGGCAGCGTCTCGGCGAAGAACGCCGCGTTGTCGGCGAGATACCCCTGCAGCCCGTCGGGAAGGTCGTCCTCGTAGTAGATCGCCTCCACCGGACAAACCGGCTCGCACGCTCCGCAGTCCACGCACTCGTCGGGGTGGATGTAGAGCGACCTGCCGCCCTCGTAGATGCAGTCGACCGGGCACTCCTCCACACACGCCCGATCCATCACGTCCACACACGGCTGGCCGATCACGTAGGTCACGTTCTAGAGTTTACACAAACACGTCTCGTGCTAATTGTCTTCTGCGTCCGCGGCATGCCCGGTTGCCCACTAGTACGGTCCCGATTGGGGGTAGAGACGGGGTGCTGAGCCCCAATCTGGCCCGAATCGCACCTGCGCAGACTGGATGCTGGTCTGTTTGTCAGACTATTATCTTGACTATGGTGGATTGGTCTTCCTTGGGCAACGCGCGCTCACTGTCCCTGCCCGATCGCCTCTCCATCCGACTCGAGCAGCTGATCTTGGACGGCAGCCTCCAGCCGGGCGACAAGCTTCCGTCCGAGATGGAGCTGACCGAACAACTGGGGGTCTCGCGGGTCTCGATCCGGCAAGCACTGCACGAGCTGGAGATCCGGGGACTGATCGACCGGCGTCCCGGCCGCGGGACCGTCGTGCTCTCCCCCACCGAGGCCCGCAGTGCCGCAGGAGGGGCCATCGGCGGAGTGCTGAGCACCGGCGCACGCCCGGACATCGAACACATCTTGGAGCTGCGCTCCATCATCGAGCCCCCGATCGCCGGTCTGACCTCGATCAGGGCCACCGCCCGCGACATCGCCCAGCTGGAGGGCCTCGTCCAGGCGCAACGGTCGCCGCGATCGAGGGAGCACTACGCCGAGCTCGACCAGGCCTTCCACCAGGCCATCGCGCAGTACACCCACAACCCCCTGCTGGCGATGCTCAACCAACAGATCGCCAGCCTGATCGCTCCCAGCCGCTCCGTCTCGCTCCAGACCAAGGCTCGCCGCGACTCCTCCACGGCCGCCCATCAACGGATCCTGGACGCCATCCGCGCCAAGGACGCCGAGGCTGCCGAGCGGGAGGCTCGCGCCCATCTCGTCGCCGTCCGAGAGCAGATCGTGATGGCCGAGCACACTTTGGCCGCGGCCGGCGAGGACCACCCGGCGTGAGCACCCCATGACCACCGCACCAGGCAGGCCGGCCCGCGCTGGGATCGCCACACCACACGTGCTGGCGACCGACGCCGGCGCGGCGGTGCTCGCAGATGGCGGCACCGCGGTTGATGCAGCGATCGCCGCCGCAGCCGTGCTCTGCGTCGTCTACCCCAACAACGTCGCTCTCGGCTCCGACCTGGTCGCCTTGGTCGCCCTCCCAGACGGTCGACTGCGCTGTGTGAACGCCTCCGGCCCGAGCCCGGCCGGGCTGACTCTGGCCGAGCTCCGGTCGAGGTACGGCGCTGCCCTGCCCCTCCGCGGGGCCGACACGATCAGCGTGCCGGGCGGAGTTCGCGGTTGGGGCTCGTTGCTGGACCTGGCGGGCAGCCGCCCGCTCGATGAGCTGCTCGGCCCGGCGATCACGGCCGCTCGATCGGGCGTGCCGGTTGCTCGATCGGTGGGCGCGGCGATCCGTGACGAGGCCGTCGACCTCGACCAGGACGCCGGCTGCCGCGAGACCTTCCTGCCCTCCGGTCACGGCCTGGAGGTAGGTGACCTGTTGGCGCAACCCAGGCTGGCCGACTCCCTCGAGGCGCTGGCCGCGCACGGCGTCGACGAGTTCTACACCGGCGACCTCGCGACAACCTGGTTGGCGGGGCTGCGCAAGCTCGGCTCGGCACTCCGCCTCGACGATCTCGAGAGCTTCCGGCCCGAGATCGGCGCACCGCTGACGGCCTCGGCGTTCGGGTTCGACATCCACACCAGCCCGCCCAACACCCAGGGCTTCGCCCTGCTCCGCACGCTGACCTCCTTGCCGAGCGAGGGTGGGCTCGATCCCGACCCGGCTGTTCTCGCCCGAGCCTTCCTTGCCGCCAACGACGCTCGCGACGCCTGGCTCGCCGACCCGAGGCAGGCGCAGGTCGATCTGCGGCGACTGCTCACCGCCACTCCCCCGAGGCTCGACGCCAGAGCCGTCGTACCTCATGGCGACACCGTCGGCATCAGCACCGTCAGTGCCGACGGCTGCGCGGTCTCGCTGATCCAGTCGGTCTTCCACGGCTTCGGTTCGTGCGTGCTCGAGCCCGCGTCCGGGATCCTGTTCCAGAATCGCGGCACCTCGTTCTCCCTGGACCCCTCCTCCCCCAACGTGTTCGCTCCTGGAAAGCGCCCCCGCCACACGCTGATGCCGGTCGTCGTCACCCGGCCCGATGGGCGGCTCGCCTGGGTGTCGTCGACCATGGGAGGGCAGGGCCAGCCGCAGATCCACAGCCAGGTCCTGCTCCGCGCGATGGCCGGTGCCGATCCGGCCGAGGCGGTCGCTGCCCCCCGGTTCGTCGTGGGCCAGCAAGACGACGGTGACCTGACCAACACCGTGACGGTGGAATCGGATGCGCCTGCGCCGGTTCTGGCAGCGCTCGCGGCCGACCCCGTCTTCGAGATCACGTCCGCGCCACCCCATGACGAGCTGCTCGGGCATGCCAACCTCATTGCCCTGGACGACGGAGCAGTGTCGGCGGGCAGCGATCCCCGGGCCGACGGGTCGGCCGTCGTCCTCGGATCGGCCGGGTGAGTCCGCTGGACTTCTTCATCCTCGGTGTTGCCGGCCTGCTCGCCGGACTCATCAACGCAGTGGTGGGTTCGGGCTCACTGATCACCTTCCCGGCACTGCTGGCGCTGGGCTATCCCTCCGTGCTCGCCAACGTCACCAACAATGTCGGCGTGCTGCCGGCCTCGGTCGCGGCCGCCTGGACCAACCGGCACGAGTACGGCGGCGCCTGGCGACCGCTCGCCGCGACCATGCTGTGCTCGGCCGTCGGCGGATTGGCCGGTGCCCTGCTGCTGCTCCGCCTACCCAAGGAGGCGTTCGAGGCCGTTGTTCCGGCGCTCATCGCCCTGGCCTTGGTGCTCGTGATCATCGGACCACGGTTGAAGGAGCGCATCGCCGAGCGCCAGGCCGCCGGCACCATTCGACACAGCCCGCGCGCTACCTGGACCGTCGCCGGTCTGACCGGCGTCTACGGCGGCTACTTCGGCGCCGCTCAGGGCGTACTCCTCCTGTCGTTGCTCTCCTTAACCCTGGAAGGCGACCTCCATCGGGCCAATGCCTACAAGAATGCGCTGGCCGCCACCGCCAACATCGCCGCTGCGATCGTCTTCGTCTCCACCACACACGTCTCCTGGCCGGCCGCCATCGCGATCGCCGTCGGCTCGCTGTTCGGCGGGATCCTCGGGGGTCGATATGGCCGCCTCATCCCACAACCGGCCTACCGAGCCCTGATCGTCGCCGTGGGCGGCGCAGCGCTGTGCTACTTCGTGCTCACCTGACGGAAAGCTACGCCTACGTCCGCGGACGGAATGGCAGCGGGCAGGCGTCGATCCGGGGCACCTTCACGCGGGCGATCACGGTGCCGGGACAGGGATGCACGGCCTGTGCGATGCCCACGTCGCAGGCGACCGAGAGGAACACCATGGCGTCCTCCACCGTGAAGCCCCACTGATCGACCAGCAGCCGGCCGGCCTCGTCGCAGGCGGCATCCACCGCGGCGGTCAGGTCCTCCACAGCGGTGCCGTGGGTGACCCAGTGGTCATCGAGGACAGCAGCCGGCCAGGTGGTCTGCCGACCGGGCTCGACGCCGACCCGGATCAGGACGTCGCCATCGATCTCGACGCCGCTGCCGCCGACCTCGCCATCGCCCATCGCCGCATGCATGTCGCCGATCGCAAGCATCGCCCCTGGCTGACGCACGGGTAGCAGGACTCGGGTGCCGACGGTGTGCAGGTTGTCGTCCAGGTTGCCACCGTGTGGGCCAGCGTCGAGCGTCGGTGCCACCTCTCCACCGGTCGCGACACCGATCACGCCGACCATCGGCCGGACCGGGAAGGCGACGCGGTCGTTCATCCGGACCAGCCCGTCGGCGACGTCGAACATGCGCGTGGCGTCGGTCAGGCCGAGATGTTGCAGTTGTCCGCGGCCGGCCGAGACCGTCGCCGCGCCTCGCGGGCCGGGGTTGATCTCGAGCAGGTCCACCACCAAGGTGTCGCCGGGCTGTGCCTCTAGCACTTCGATCGGTCCGGTGGCCGCGTTGATCAGGCTCTCGTCGATCCCCGACGGCAGATCCGCCTCAGAGGTGACCTGCCCGTGGTAGCAGTCGTTGAGCATCAGTCGGACCACCGCTCCAGCGCCCACCGGTGCCGCCGCGCGCAGATCGGGGCCGAAGGCGAAGATGCACTGCTCACGACCGAGCGTGAGCTCGGAGCTGACAGGTTCGGTGAGGGTCATGGGGCCATCATCTCCCCCGACGCGGTCTCGTCCAGCACCGTGTCGTCCAGCGCGGGCACCGAGATGACGACCGCCAAGCAGGGTCAGCGCCCCAACAGGCCGCGGACGATCAAGGCGGCACCGATGCCGGCAAGCAACACCGCCATCACCACCGCCGCGTTCCGCAGCAGCCATGCGCGCGCCACGTCGAGTCGAGCATCGAGCCGGTCGCCGAACACCAGATAGGCCACCAGCGGGCTGAGCACCGTGCTGCCCGCCAGCAGCGTGAAACCCACCGCCGTCCAGAGCACGGCGTCGGTGGCCAGGTCCGACCAGCCGAGCAGCAGTCCGGCCGAACCGCTAGCCACGATGTTCTTCGGATTCAACCCGGACAGTGCGAATCCCAAGCCCACAGCCCGCAGGGGGGACATCGTGTCGATGGTGGTCAGCCAGGCCGGCGGGGTGGGCTCCTCCCCCGGTCGCGGACGCAGCTGCCACTGCCGGACCGCAACCAGGAGCAGGATGGCACCAAGCACAATGCCGGCGATCGCGCCCGACCGCTGAAGGCCAGCGGTGCCGCCGTCGTCGCTGCGCACCGCGACGGCGAACGCCGCCGTCAGCACCGCTGCGATGCCGCCGATCCATCCCCAGGTGAAGCCGACGCCGGTCTGCCGCCCTCGATCTGACATCAGCACGATCAGGATTGCGGTGATCGGGATCGGGCTGATCGCGATCCCGATCGACAACAGCAGAACGCTCGCCGCCGTCGAGTCCATCGACCCGAGTCCTCCCGATCACCTCAACCTGTTGTTGTCGCGACGACACGGTATCGGTCTGGCTCTCATAGGCTCAGGGTGTCCGCCACAGCCACTGCCGCACGCCTTCGGCGCCGAACACCAAGCGACCGGAGCGATCGAACGTGACCGCCTCGCCGAACTTGTGCGGCTCGGGCAGCCGGAACTTCACCGGCTCTCCACCGATCTTCTTGTAGACGAAGGCCATGTGATAGCCGCGCAGCACGAAGAGGCGGCCATCGCGGGCGTAGTCAGCGCCGCTCAGCCCTTGGCCAGCCGCAGCAACGCGGGTCAGCTTGTTGACCCCGCGCGTCTTGAGCACCTTGGGCGCGCGGTAGATGCCGGCTCCCGAGGGCGCCTTGGTGATGATGTAGAGGCGGCCACTCTTCGGCCGCACCATCATCGCCTCGGCGTTGTGAGCGCCGTCCGGATAGCGCAGCCGGTAGGTCTTGTGGTGGGTGATCGCGCGCGAGCGAAGCTTCTTCGGCTCGTTAACCCTCACCACGTTGACCTCGGCGCGGTCACCGCCGATGTCCCCGAACCAGAGCGTGTGACCGGGTCCGGAGTCCATGTCCTCCCAGTCCTTGGCCGGTGCGCCCGGGACGTCGAAGACCGCTTGGGTCTTGCACCGGGCGCTGATCGCGAAGAACTGCGGCCCGCCGCCACTGTCGTTGTGGACGAAGAGAGTGCGGCGCGGGTAGGTGCTGCGTGACATTCCGCTGTTCTCGGTGATCCGGGTGTCCTTGACCCGACACATCTTGGTGACCGGCTCCCAGCGGGTCGCCGCATCTGCGGGAGGTGCTCCCACCATCAACAAGGCCCCGACGGCTCCCACAACAAGGGGGACAAGGGGCTTGCGCTGATCCATGAGCACTCCCAGGGGCCGCATCGGCGCACCCCACGATGCGCCTCGAAGGAGACTACTACCGGCGGACTGACGAACCACCAGGCTTTGCCTTCTCAAGGCTCCCGTCGAGGGCCTCGACCGCCTACGCTGCTGGGAAGCAGTCGAGCGGACGCGTGCGTCGGCTCGTGGACCGCAATCGTGGGGTGCGGACATGGGGATCGTGAAGACCAGAGTGACGGCGCTCCTGGCCGCGGGAGCTACCGCAGCGGGTTTGACGCTGCTCGTTTCACCGCCGGCAGTGAGTGCGGCGCCACCGGGGACGCCGTGGACCTGGGGCGGCAACGCCGACGGTCAGCTGGGCAGCGGCACCACCGGCGACCGACGTACGCCTGGCCCGGTCTCCGGGCTCACCGACGTGATCGACCTGCACGGCGGTCGGGATCACGCCATCGCGCTGCGGTCCAACGGCACTGTGTGGACCTGGGGCAGCAACGGCTTCGGCCAGCTCGGTCTGGGCAGCGTCGCGAAGACGAACGTGCCCACCCGGGTCGGCACCATCAGCGACGCCATTGCGGTCGAGACGGGCCACGACCACAGCCTGGCCTTGCGTGCCAACGGCACGGTGCTCAGCTGGGGGATGAACACCGACGGGCAGCTGGGCGACGGCAGCACCACTGCCCGGCGTACCCCTGTCCAGGTGAGCGGCCTGACCGATGCGGTCGCGATCGCCGCTGGGCGCGACATGAGCTACGCCATCCGCGCCGACGGCACCTTGTGGGCCTGGGGACGCAATGCCGAGGGTGGCCTCGGCGACGGCACCACCACTCGACGGCTCACCCCGGTGCGGGTCGGCAGCCTCACCAACGTCGTCGACGTCGCGGGCGGCCGCGACCACGGACTCGCCCTGCTCGGCAACGGGACGGTCTGGGCGTGGGGAGCCAACGCCTACGGCCAGGTAGGGGACGGTACGACGACCAACCGGACCTCGCCGGTCCAGGTAGCCACCGGGATGACCGAGGTGATCGCGGGCGCACATCACTCCTATGCGCTCGGCAGCGACGGACAGGTCCGGGCCTGGGGACGCAACTACCGGGCCGAGCTCGGCGACGGCACCACCACCAACCGCACCAGGCCGGTGCTGGTCCGCAACGTCAGCAACGCGGTCTCGATCGGCTCCGGCCGCGACCATGGCCTCGCCATCCTCGCGAATGGCACCGTGCGGGCCTGGGGCTACAACGCCAGCGGCCAGCTCGGCGACGGCACCACCACCAACCGGTCCACCGCCATCACCGTCCCTGGCATCTCGGATGCGACCAAGGCGGGAGGCGGCGGCCAGGCCTACTCCCTGGTCCTGGTGGGCGGTGGCGGGACGCCGGTCAACCAGCGACCTACTGCAGTGGCGTCGGTGAGCTGCACCCAGCTGGACTGCACATTCGACTCTTCCGGCTCGAGCGACCCGGACGGCACCATCACCGCACGCTCCTGGGACTTCGGCGACGGCGTGACCTCGACGGCCGCCAATCCCTCCCACAGTTATGCGGCGGCCGGCACCTACTCGGTCACCTTGACCGTCACCGACAACGACGGGGCCACCGGCACGACAACCGCCAGCGTGCGGGTCACCACCGGGGCCACGTCGGACGCGAGCTTCCGTGCCGCGGCCGTCACCGACGCCAACAAGGCCGCGGTCACCGTGAACGTGCCCGCAGCGGTGCGGGCGGGCGACCGACTGGTGCTCCTCGTGACCACCAACCGGACCGCCACCCTCACCGTGCCGAGCGGCTGGACGCAGCTGGGCACGGTCACCGACGGCAGCGATCTGCGGTCGTGGCTGCTCACCACCACCGCTACCGCCTCCTCGGCCGGCAGCACGGTGCGCGTCGCACTGGACGCGAAGGCCAAGACCAGCCTGACCCTGGTGGCCTATGACGCTGGCGCCGTGAGCGCCTCCGCCTCACGAGCGGAGACCGGCAACTCGGCCACCCACACCGCCCCGGCCAGCACCGTGGCCACGGGCGGTTCGGTGGTGCTGCGTTACTGGGCGGACAAGAGCTCGGCCGCCCACGGCTGGACGGTGCCGAGTGGCCTGACCTCGCGGGCCACGACCACCGGCTCCTCCGGCGGGATGCTCACCTCGCTCACCGCGGACAGCTCCGCCTGGCCAGCCGGCTCGGTGCCCACCCAGAACGCCGTCGCCGGCACCGCCTCCGGCAAGGCCGTCGCCTGGACGGTGGTGCTCGCCCCGAAGTGACGCCGCATCTGGCGGTGGATCGTCACCTGGCGATCGGAGCCGCCGCCTCGATGGCTCGGACCAGAGCGGCGGCGTAGTCGCCGGCCAGCGCCCCGTCGACGACCCGATGGTCGAAGGTGACGGAGAGGTTCGCGATGGTGCGCACGACGACTGCGCCGTCGCGGACGACCGGCCGCGGGGTGGCGCGGTAGACCCCGATGATCGCCGTCTGGGGTGAGTTGATCAGTGGCGTGGAGAGGATGCCGGCCCGTTTGCCGGGCGAGGTGACTGTGACAGTCCCGCCCAGTATGTCGCCGCGCTGGAGCCGGCCGGCGCGGGCGAGCGCGGCGAGCCGAGCGATCTCAGCGGCGATGGCAGTGGTCGACAACGAGACGCAGTCCCGCACGACCGGCACTACCAACCCGGTCGGCGTGTCCACTGCAATCCCGACATCAGGTCGGGAGAACTCGATGACCTCGTCGTCGACCAGGTGGGCGTTGAAGATCGGGAACCGTTCGGCGAGGTCCGCAACCGCCTTGACCACGACCGGGAGGAGCGTGCCGAGGTCGTGCTCGGTCACGTCGCACTCGTCGAAGACGTGCACGCCCGGCACTGTCGCGTGCGCCTCGGTTAGCCGTTGGGCGATCAGCTTGCGCACCCCACGCAACGGAGTACGTCGAGACTCTTGCGGGCTGGCCTCGAGCGGGCCCGCGTCGTTGCCGATGGTCACGGGCGCACGGTGTCCTTCGCGGACCGGTCCGCGCTCAACAGCGCGGCATCGGAGAGTCCGGTCCCGGCAAGCTCGGCAAACCGCTCCTGGAGATCGAGCGCGGTGAGGCCGGTCAACGCTTCACCCTCGACATCGAGCACGATCCGACCGGCGTGCATCATCAGCAAGCGGTCGGCGTGGGTGAGGGCGTGCTCCATGTCGTGGGTGACCATCAGCGTGGTGATGTTGTTCTCGCGAACGATCCGCTCGGTGGCCTCGTTGACCCGCCTGGCGCCGTTGGGGTCCAAAGCCGCGGTGTGCTCGTCGAGCAGCATGACCGCGGGCGACCCGAGCGAGGCCAGGGCGACCGCGACGGCCTGGCGCTGGCCGCCGGAGAGGTTCCCGGAGATCGCGGAGAGTCGGTCCTCCAGACCCAGCCCGAGGGGCTCGAGCACGCGGGCAGCGGTCTCGCGGATCTGGTGACCGGAGCTGCGCCGCAGGGAGAACCGTCCGCGCTTGCCTGCCAGGGCCAGCGCGAAGTTCTCCTCGACGGTGAGCGAGGAGGCCATGTTGTCCTGCGGGTTCTGCCGCACCCGGCTGACCAGGCGGAACCGTCGCCACGAGGGCAGCGTGGTGACGTCCTCGCCGCGGACCTTGATCTGCCCGCCGTCGGGGAGCAGGTTGCCGGCCACGATGGACAGCAGCGTCGACTTTCCCGCACCGTTCGAGCCGATCACGGACACGAAGGTGCCTGGGCGGACGGCGAGGCTCAGTCCGTCGATCGCGGTGACCTGCTCCCGACCGGCGGCGACGAAGACCTTGGTGCAGTCGACGACCTCGAGGTCGAACTCGGTGTCAGATGAAGCTCGCAACCTTGTCCTCCTCGTAGAAGCGAGTCTGCGCGACCCGCTGTTCTCGACGGCCAGTCGCCGAGGCACTGCGCAGCATGGTCCGCGCGTGGGAGCGGGCTGCGATCGCGACGACGACCAAGGCTGCGGTGACGAACTGGAGCAGGTTCGGATCAAGCCCGACCTGGAGTGCCAGCGCCACCGCGAAGCGATAGATCACCACGCCGACCACCAGCGCGGCGATGGTGGGCAGCGTGCGGCCGGACCGGGTGATGCTGAGGCCGAGCATCATCGCCGCGAGGCCGATGACGATCACGCCGTTCTGGATGGTGACGTCCATGAAGCCCTGGTTCTGCACGATCAGTCCACCCGAGAGCGCGGCCAGCCCGTTGGCGATGGCGAGCCCGGCCACCTGGCGGTGCTCGGTGCGGATGCCCAGCCCGCGGGCGGTCTGGATGTTCTGCCCGGTCGCGATCAGGGACAACCCATAGTCCGTGCGCAGGAACCAGACCACGATCGCGCTGAGCAGGAGGCAGACGGCTGCGCCGGTGACCACGGTCGACATCGCGAACGACAGCCCCCACGATTCCGCCCAGGAGAAGATCGTCGACTCACCGAAGATCGAGGTGTTGCCCGACTGCATGATCACCAGACAGCCCGAATAGGCAGCCGTGGCGACCAGGATGCTGGCAAGCAGCACGTTGAGCCGTAGGTAGAGATGCAGCAGTCCGGTGATGATGCCGGCGACCGCTCCCGAGAGCACGGCCATGGCTAGCACGATCAGGGGATGATGGCCGTGCACGGTGTAGACCGCAGCGGTCGCACCGCCCAGCCCGAACGACCCCTGCAGGGTCAGGTCGGGCAGGCTCAGCACTCCCATCGCGAGGTAGATCCCGAACACCAGGGGGACATAGAGCAGTCCGACCTGGACCGAGATCTTGAGGAGATCGAGGACCATCAGCTTCTCCTTGTGGGACGGACCGGCCGACGTCAGCCGAGGGGGTCCGGAGGATCAGTAGGTGTTCAGCGCCGCGTCGCGCACGCTGTCGGGGACCTCGATGCCGAGCTTCTTCAACTGCGTCACGTTCAGGTCGAGACCACCGGTGTCGGGGATGACCACCGGTGTCGTCGCCGGGTCCGCTCCGTCGAGGACCTTGAGCACCAGGTCGGCGACGTCTCCGCCGACGACCTTGTAGTCGTAGCTCGCAGACACTACCGAGCCCAGCTCCACGGCGCTGGTAGTGCCACCGAAGACGGGGAGCTTGGCGCTGTTGGCCACCTTGAGGATTCCACCCGCGGCGGAGATCGTGGTCGTGTCCCCGGGAAGGCCGATGGCCTGCACCCGGCCGACCAGGGACTCGGCTGCCTGGGTCACCTCGCTGCCGTTGGTGACGGTGGCGGTGATGTAGTCGATGCCCAGCTCGTCGAGGTGGGCCTTGGCCTTGTCGGCCAACGCGTCGCCTGCGGGGTCACCGTTCTTCCAGATCAGCCCCACCGTGTGCAGGCCCGGGATCAGCTCGGCCATCGCGTCGATCTCGGGCGCGGGGTCGACCACGTCGGCTACGCCGGTGACGTTGCCACCCGGCTCGTCCATGGAGGCGACCAGCTTGGCCTCGACCGGGGTCGAGGACGCGGCGAAGACGATGGGGATGTCGCGGATCACGGTCGCCATCAGTTGGGCCGCGGCCGTGCCGACCGGGACCACCACGTCGCAGTCGGAGGTGATGAACTTCTGCGCGATCGTCTTCTCGGTCGCGGAGTCGGCGTTGGGGTTCTCGACCTTGATCTCGAGGCCCTGGTCGGTGGCGTCCGACAGGCCGGACTTGATGCCCGACAGCAGGTCGTCGATAACCGTGGCGGTGGCGTACTGGTCGATGCAGACGGTCTTGCCGCTGAAGGCGCTGTCACCGTCGGACTTGGCCGAGGAGTCGTCGCTGCCGCAGGCGGTCAGCGCGAGGCAGGCGGCGACAACGGCCGCGAGAGAGAGGCGAGGGATCAACACGGCTACTCCTTGGTGGATGGTTGGTGACGGTCACGCCAGGTCGGCGAGGGTCTCGGTGAGCGCTTGGGACAAGGTCGCGACGGTCTGGTCGACTTGGTCGCGGGTGAAGATGTACGGCGGGCAGACGCCGAAGCGGTCACCCCGATAGCCGTCGACGTTGCCCGAGAAGGAGGGGTTGATCAGGACGCCGAGCTCCTGGCAGCGCTGGGCGACCCGCTTGCTGACGCCGAGCTCCGTCGGGAAGGGTTCCTTGGTGGCGCGATCCGCGACCAGCTCGATGCCCACCAGCATCCCGAGCCCGCTGATCTCTCCCACGTTGGGGTGATCGCCGAGTGCGGCCCGGATCTCGCTGATCAGGTAGGCCCCCGTCTCGGCGGCCCTGCTGACCAGGTCGTGTTCTCGGATGTAGCGCAGCACCGCCAGCCCCACGGCGCACGACAGCGGGTTGCCGCCGTAGGTGTAGCCGTGCTCGAACATGCCACTGCCCGAGGAGACCGCGTCGTAGATCTGGCGGGTAGCGATAACCGCTCCCAGTGGCGAGTAGCCACTGCTGATCCCCTTGCCGCAGGCGATCAGGTCCGGCACCACGTCCCAGTGGTCGATGGCGAAGTTGCGGCCGGTTCGGCCCATCCCGCTGAGGACCTCGTCGACGATCATCAAGACGTCGTACCTGTCGCAGATCTCGCGGACCCGGCGGAAGTAGCCGTCGGGCGGGACCATGCCGATGGCGGCGGCACCGACGACCGGCTCGGCGACGAAGGCCGCTACGTGTTCGGGTCCCTCGTTGAGGATGACGGTCTCGACGTCGTCGGCGCAGGCGAGCGAGCAGGACGGTTGGCCGGAGCAGAAGCTGCAGCGGTAGCGGTAGGGCGGCGCCGCGTGCGGGAACGGCAGCAGCATCGGCTCGTAGGGCACCCGTCGCATGACGTGACCGGTGGCAGAGAGCGCGCCGAGGGTGTTGCCGTGATAGCTGCGCCAGCGTCCGACGACCTTGTGCTTGCTGGGCATGCCTCGGTCGAGGAAATAGATGCGAGCCAGCTTGATGGCGGTTTCGATCGACTCCGATCCACCCGAGGTGAACCGGACGAAGTCGAGCGAATCGGCGGCAAAGTCGGCCAACTCGACGGCGAGCTGCTCCTGGGCCTCACTGGTGAAGCCTCCGCAGAAGGCCACCCGCTCGGCTTGCTCGGCCATCGCTTCGAGGATCTCCGGCACGCCGTATCCCACGCTGATCACGATGTTGGCGCCAGACGACGCGTCCAGATAGCAGTTGCCGTCGGCGTCCCACACGTGCACACCCTCGGCGCGCTGCACGACAGGCGAGGGGTGCCGCAGGTCGCGGTGGAAGACCTGGCTGGTGCGCGTGGGGCTGGTGCTGGCGAGGGTCATCGGGTCTCCTTGACGGCTGGTGATGCGGCCTTGGCCGCCTCGACGATGGCGTCGACACCGGGCACGTACGCCGCCTCGAGGTCCGCGCCGAACGGGATGGGCGTCGGGGGCGGGTCGAGCACGGTGACCGGGAAGTCGAGCGTCCCGCCCGAGCGTCTCAGCAACTGCGCGACCGTCTCGGCAGCGGGTCCGGCAGTTGGCCAGGACTCCTCGACGATCAGCAGCGCGCCGGTGCGGTGAGCCGACTCCAAGACGCAGTCGGCGTCCAGTGGCGCCAGCGAGCGGAGGTCGACCACCTCAGCCTCCACGCCGTCCTCGGCAAGCTGGCGAGCTGCACGCAGCGACCGCGGCACCATCAACCCGGTGGCCACGATGGTCAGGTCCTGCCCGGGTCGCTTGACGGCCGCCTGTCCCAGCCGGACGTCGTCTCCGGTGTCAACGTCCTCCTTGGCTCCGTGCAGGAGGCTCATGTGCTCCAAGAAGACCACCGGGTTCTGATCAGCGATCGCCGCGCGCATCAGGCCGTAGGCATCGCTGGCACCGCTGGGCATCGCGATCTTGAGGCCCGGGAAGCTCATCAGCATGCCGATCACTGACTCGGCGTGCCCGCGATGCGGCCCGACCCCGCACTTCGCCCGCACCACCAGCGGCACGGTCAGGCGACCGTCAGTGCGGTAGGCGACCGAGGAACCCTCCAGCGCCAGCGGCGTCATGGTGAGGGCGAGGAACTCGGCGAACATCAGGTCAACGATCGGCCGACTTCCCGCCATGGCGGCGCCGACCGCCGTGCCGACCATAGCGGCCTCCGAGATCGGGCTGTCGATGATCCTGCCCGCCCTGCCGAACCGGTCCCAGAGACCTTTGGCGGACAGCATCGGGCCGCCGAACACCCCGACGTCCTGGCCCATCAGGTAGATGGAGTCGTCGTCGGCCATCGCGTCACCGATCGCCGCGACGATCGCCTCCGACATCGTCATCCGGGTCATCGCACACCGCTTTCCGTCAGCAACTGCGTCGACTCGGCGAACGCAGAGTTGGGAAGCGGTCGCGCGGACGGCTGGGCCGTCTTCGCCGTGGCCACGATCTGCTCCAGGTCGGCGAGCCGCTGCTCGACGTACTCCCCACCTTCATCGGCGGTGAGCTGCCCGGCCTCGACCAACGCCCGCTCGGCTCGGGCAAGCGGGTCCCGGGCCGCCCAGGCCTCGACCTCCTCGCTGGTGCGGTAGACCTCGGGATCGTTCATGTAGTGGCCGCCCATCCGATAGGTCAGCGCGTGGATCAGGCTGGGCCCGCCGCCCGCACGTGCCCGAGCAGCCGCCTCCTCGCGCGCCTCGAAGACCGCTGTGACGTCGTTGCCGTCGACCTCGACCGAGGGGATCCCGAGCGCTTCGGCACGCCGGGCGATCCCGGCACCCGCCATCGCGACGTCGGCGCGCAGGGAGGTGGCGTACTGGTTGTTCTGACAGACGAACACGATGGGCAGCTGCAACATCGAGGCCAGGTTGAGCGTCTCTGCCACGATGCCGGCGTTGGCGGTGCCATCGCCGAAGGCGGAGACGACCAGGCTGCCGCCGCCCGCTCGTTGCAGAGAGAGCGCGGCTCCCGCCGCATAGGCGACCGAGGTGCCGAGTGAGCCGGAGAACATGCCGACGAAGCGTGGGCCGGGCGACGGACAGATGTCTCCTCGCCACCGCCCGCCGGAAGGACTGTCCGCGGTGCCGAAGACTCCGGCAGCCAGCCGCGCCGGGTCGGCACCACGCAGGAGGCTGACTGCGCAGGCCCCGCGGAAGTGCGGCGCGAGGACGTCGTCGTCACGCAGACCCGCGAAGGCGCCGACGAAGACCGCCTCTTCACCGCGCGCCTCGTGCCAGTGACCGTTGTGGCGACACATCGCCTGGTCGAAAGCGCGCGCCTCGACCATCGCCCGCCACCAGGTCGCGAGCCTGCTGTCTTGTTCGATCGCGGTCATGCGGCGGTGGGGTCGTAGCGGCCGATGACCTGGCCGATCTGGACGGTGTCCTCGGGCTGGCACTCCTGGGCGGTCAGCACGCCTGCGGCTTCGGCTGTGATCTCGATGTTGACCTTGTCGGTCATCACCTCGGCCACGGCCTCGTCAGCGGCGAAGGATTCACCAACCTCTTTGAGCCACTCCACGAACACCGCCGACTCGACGCCGTCGCCCAGCTCATGCACCGTGATCTCCGCCACCATCCGGGCCGGTCTCCTCGCTTGTGGTACTACCGATGTATAAAGTGGTACTACCACTATGGAGGCACGGCGAGAGCGATGTCAACAGTTATCGTGAGACCCGCGCACGGGCACCGGGCCCGCTGCCCGGGAGCGGCGATCGGAGCGGAGGTCAGATGACTGTCGACGCCACGACCACCACGTCACTGTCCGACCTCTTCGGCGACGACCCCGTCTCCGCGGCGCTCGCAGCACTGATCCGCACCCTCGAGCCCGGCGACAAGCTCCCCAGCGAGCGGGACCTGGCCGTCCAGCTCCAGGTCTCCCGCACCGCCCTCCGCGACCGGCTCGGAGTGCTGGAAGGCCTCGGCGTGCTCAAGCGCCGCAAGGGCTCCGGGACCTTCGTCGAGCAGTTGCAGCCGAGCGCACTGGCCACCGCACTCAACCTCGCCATGGGCTCCTCCCACCTACCGCTGGAGTCCTTGGAGTCGGTGCGGATCGCGTTGGAGCGGCAGGCGGCACGCGAGGCGGTCAAGCAGTCCGACCCCGTGCTGATCGCCTACATGCGCCGAGCGATCGACACCATGAAAGCCACCGACGACCACCGCGAGGTGATCATCGCCGACCGCGCCTTCCACCAGTCCCTCCTCCGTGCGGCGGGCAACGCGGCGCTGACCTTCTTCGCCGACGCCCTCACCAACCTGCTCCAGCAGGACCTCGAGGACCGCAGCGCCCGCCTCCAGCACGCCCGCCTCAGCGAAGAGCGCCAGCAATTGGTCATCCACCACCACGAGCGGATCTACGAGGCCATCCTCAGCGGCGACGCCGACCTGGCCATGGCCGCCGTGGACGCCCACTTCGACGCGCTCCCCGCGAGCTGACCGGTCGCCCGACCAAGCCGGGTCAGGGGCTATCGGAGCAGACCCAGGAGGTAAGTCCCGTAGCCACTCTTGGCCAGCGCCTGCCCGCGAGCCTCAAGCTCGGCGTCGGATAGGAAGCCCATCCGCCAGGCGACCTCCTCGGGAGCACCGATCTTGAGCCCCTGACGACTCTCGATCGCGCGCACGTAGTTGGACGCGTCGTTGAGCGACTCGAAGGTGCCGGTGTCCAGCCAGGCGGTGCCGCGAGCAAGCACAGTCACCTGGAGCGTGCCGGCATCGAGGTAGATCCGGTTGAGGTCGGTGATCTCCAGTTCGCCCCGTGCCGACGGGCGCAGGCCGGCAGCATGCTCGACCACGGAGTTGTCGTAGAAGTACAGGCCCGGCACGGCGTAGCCACTGCGCGGCGACGTGGGCTTCTCCTCGAGCGAGACCGCCCTGCCGGCGTCGTCGAACTCCACCACGCCGTACGCCGTCGGGTCGGCCACTCGATAGCCGAAGATCGCCGCACCCTCCAGGTTGTCGAAGCGACGCAACTGGGTGCCCAGCCCGGGGCCGTAGAAGATGTTGTCACCAAGCACCAGTCCGACCCGGTCCGAGCCGATGTGATCAGCCCCGATCACGAACGCCTGGGCTAGACCATCGGGGCTGGGCTGCACGGCATAGGTGAGCGAGATCCCGAACTGCGACCCGTCACCGAGCAGTCGCCTGAATCCATCCGCCTCGTGCGGGGTCGTGATGACCAGGACATCCCGGATCCCGGCGAGCATCAGGGTCGACAGTGGGTAGTAGATCATCGGCTTGTCGAAGACAGGCATCAGCTGCTTGCTGATGCCCTGGGTGATCGGGTGCAGCCGCGACCCGGTGCCACCGGCCAGGATGATGCCACGCACACCGACACCCTAGAACGAGCCCACCGGCGGCGAGCGACGATCGGCTGCAATCGTTCCTCGCGTCCGACCGCTGCTCCTGGCCTAGACTCAGGCGCGCCCGCGCTCGACGCCGAACCACAGTGGAGGATCCCATGCGCTACTCGCCTGCCGATGGCGTGACCGCCGAGCGCAGCGGCGAGCGGATGGTCGTCCTGGACGCCGCCGGCAAAGAGTTGATCACGCTCAGCCCGGTCGGCGCACTGGTGTGGTCGCAACTCCCGGCCGACTTCTCCGCGATCCTAGAAGAGCTGTCCGAGCAGTTCGCAGAAGTGGCGGAGTCGACGCTCACCGCGGACCTGGAGGCGTTCTTGACCGAGCTCGACGAGGCGGGTCTGGTCGTCGCGACCGATGCTGCGCGTTGAGCACGTCTCCAAGACCTACGATCCCCCCGGCCGCCTCCTCGGCCTCCTGGTGCGGACCGCACAGAAGTCCCCGGTTCAGGCACTGACCGACATCGACTTCGAGGTCGACAGCGGGGAGATCGTCGGGGTCGTGGGGCCCAACGGCGCCGGAAAGTCGACGCTGATCCGGATCTGCACCGGGCTGTTGACGCCGAGCCACGGGCAGGTGACCCTCGCGAGCAGCCGCAGTGTCGGGTTGGTCCTCGCCGAGGAGCGCGCGCTCTATTGGCGACTCACGGGGCGCGACAACCTCCGCTTCTTCGCCAGGATGGACGGGCTCGCACCCGCCGTGGCCAGGAAGCGGACCGACGAGATGCTCGAGATGTTCGACCTTGCCGACCGGGATCGTCGGGTCTTCGGCTACTCCTCTGGCATGCGGGTGCGCCTCAGCCTGGCCCGAGCGTTGCTCCCCGATCCTGACCTGCTCATCTTGGACGAGCCCACCAGAAGTCTCGACCCGGTGGCGTCCGAGGAGTTGCTGACGATCCTGCGAAGGCTCGCCGACGACGGCAAGGCGATCATGCTGGCCACCCACCGGCTGGATGAGGTCGAAGCCATCTGCGATCGCGTGTTGGTCATCATCAACGGTCAGCAGCAGGCTTGGCTTCCCACCAGCGAGTTGGGCGGCACGGCATCTTCGCTGCGCTCCATGCTCAAGGCCGAGGACGCACCGTGACAGCGCCTGCTGAAGCAGTGTCGGGGACGTGGGGACGCGTGGCAGCCATCGCCCGACGCGACCTCGCGATCCAGATCAGCTACCACTTCCAATTGGCCCTGTCCTTGGTCGGCCTCGCGATCAGCGCCTTCCTCGCCTTCTACGTCTCGAAGCTGGTCGGCGCGCCGCAGGCGCTATCTGACTATCGGGGCAACTACTTCGACTTCGTGGTGATCGGCCTGGCGCTGACGGCGTACGCCGGTGTCGGAGTGTCCGCCTTCACCGCCCAGGTCGCCCAGGAGCAGAGTGCAGGCACGCTCGAGATCCTGCTCGCGGGCCCGAGCAGGCTCGCGGTGATCCTCGCCGGCGGGTTCGTGGTGCCATTCGGCCTCACCACGATCGAAGTGGCGCTCCTGCTCCTGGTCGGAGTCGGTGTGATCGGTGCGGGTCTGTCGGGCACCGGCTTGCTGTTGGCGATCCCGGTCGTGCTGCTCACCGTCGCGAACTTCTGTGCGCTCGGCATCGCCTCGGCGGCGATCATCCTCCTCGTCAAACGAGGAGACCCACTGAGCCAACCACTGTTCCAAGTCACGCTGCTTCTCTCTGGCGCGATCTTCCCCGTGTCCCTCTTCCCCGGCTGGCTGCAGGCGGTCTGCCATCTCAACCCGGCCTACTACGGGGTCACCGCCCTCCGCCAGGCGTTGATCGGGGATCCGACACCAGCACAGTTCCTGACCAACCTCGCCATCCTGGCCGGCTTCGCGGCAATCACCCTTCCCGCGGCGGTGTGGCTCTTCGCCGCCGCGCTGCGTCAGGCCAAGCGCCTAGGCGTGCTGGCAACCTACTGAGCTCCCGGCCGAGTGAGGGCGGCGCCCAGGGCTTCACCCAGGAGCTGCGCCGCCCGATCCATGCGACGGCTCGGCTCGGCCGCGTGGGCGAGGCGGAAGGTGGGCAGGCCGGCCAGCGCTGCCAGGCCTGACAAGTGGCGGCGCATGGCGTCGGGACGTTCAGCCTCGAGAAAGCCTCGCACCAGCTCAGCCAGCGCGTCGCTGTGGGGCACACGGTCGAGCTGTCCCTCGTCGTCGTCGTGGTCAAGCATGACGACCGCAGCCAACTCACGCCAGCCGCCAGTGAAGACGTCCGGCGGGAGCATCACCCGTGACCGTCCGGGCTCGGAGACCTCGAGGAGGTCACCGGACAACAACCTCGCCACAGCCGGCTCCACCATCGCGCGCTTGGGGATGCCGAAGGCACGTGGCGTCTCGCCGACCTCGATCACGGTGAGGTCATCGGAGTGAAGCTGCCACCCAGCAAGCAGCGCGGAGATAGTGGCGGTCGACTTCCCACTGGACGACGGCCCCATCAGCAGGATGCCGCGACTATCGCGGCTGATCAGGCCGGCGTGCAGGAGCAGCAGACCACGACCGTCGAGGAACCACGACAGCCCAGTGAAGAGCAGTTGCCGGACAGCGCGCCACGCCTCGGGCCCATCAACGACCGCAATCTGCAGCTGCGCGTCACGCAGCACGGCCCGTGCTCCCGTCTGGTGGCGGATCCACAGGCACCCATCGGCCTCCCAGGAGTCGACCGGCCCCTCGCGCCTCGGCACGACATCGGGCGGATCGCCAAGGTCGCCACCAGCGGGCGAGATCGTGAGCGAGGGTGTCTCAGCCGTGTTCAGCAGCGGGCCGAAGTGCCAGTCCAAGTAGCGCGCCAACCATGGCTCGGTGAGATCCATCTGCACCGCCAACCCAGCGAGCTCTACTGTCCGGGACGCTGGGTGCACCTCGCCATGGTAGGGATTCCAGGGAAGGGAGTGGCCGGGATGGCGAACGACGACATCGCGAAGGCTCGGCTGCTGCGCGCCCGCGCCGAGAGCAGAGAGCTCTGGGTGCCGATATCGGGGACCTCGATGGGGCGCCGTTACGCCTCCGCAACGCAAGTCCTCGTGGCTGCCATGGACAGGAGCCCACGGATCGGCGAGATCTGGGTCTTCTGTCTCCATGACGCGACTGTGGCCCACCGATTCCTCCGACGCCGGGGCAGCCACTTGGTCTTCGCGGGAGACGCCATGCCCAGGACAGATGCTCCGGTCCACTCCGAACAACTCGTGGGCAGGGTCACCTTGGTCGATGACCGTGGGCGCCGGTGGCGTCCCAGCGCGCGACATGCGGTCGCGCCCCTGGCACGCGATTTTTACCGTGCTGCGGCGCGACGGCTCTTCAAACGACGCACGTCCCGGTGATACCGTCCAGGTAGTTCTTGGGCTCTAGCCCAGAACCATGGGGAAATGACGTGGGGGTTCAGATGCAGTACTCGGCACCAGCGATCGAGAGTCGGCAGACCGTCGAGGCGCTACTGGCCAACTTTGGCTTCAAGGGACCCGGCGACGGAGGCGGAGGCGGCCCCCACCACTCCTGATCAGGAGGCCTCGAAGCGGCCCCACACGGGGCTCTAGACTGACGACGGTCAAGGCTTCGGGCATGAGTGCCCCGTCGGGCATCGTCATCGGGTTGGTCGGCAGGAGCGACACCAGCCCACCCGCACCTCGAGCGCGTGTCAGCGCGGCGCCCGCGGCGACCAAGTCCCAGCTCAGACCCTCCCCGCGGTAGGCAGGGTCGACGACCACATGGGCCCAGTGGTCGTACTCCGGCGTGCGGGTATCCAACGCGCCGTAGCCCACCACGACCGGCGGATCGCCACGTTCGACGACAACTGCGCCTTCCCGAACGGCCGCGCGCACGCGTCGCGCGAGCACGGGACGCCATCGAATGGAATGGGGGGCGAATTGCCAGGCCAGCTCGGTGATGCGTGGCACGTCTCCGGCCACCGCCGGCCGAGTGCTCTTGGGTGGATCGGTCCAGGTGAAACCTGGCGGCACCGCGGCCGCGCGGAACGAGATGGCGGATCGCCAGCGAGATAGGTGTGGTCGGAGAGCTTCGACGTCCCGCTCGAAACCCTGGAGCACGCGTGCGCTCGACCGATCGATGAGCCTTCCCAACTCTGGGGCCGCATCGGGATCGAGTACAACCACGTGAGCCGCCCAGTGAAGCGGTAGCCACCGCCGCAGGACAACTGCCCCACCGCAGCGATCACCGTCACGGCGCCAGACGAACGCGCGACAGGCCCGACCACTCAGCCCGTCTGCCAAGGCCGCTCCGATCAGAGGAGCCGCCCGCGGTTGATGCTCTTTCAATAGCGCATGGAGCTCATCCGCATCGAGGCATCTGACGATCTCGGCCATCAGCCGGCCTCCACCCAGCGCAGATAGCGCTCCCGATCAGCATCGACCGCAGAGCTGGCGGCCTGCCAGTCGAGCTCGCCGCCCGCGGCAGTGAGGTCTCGGCCGCCGAGCCGGACCCGGACGACTTCAGCGGCAGAAGCCAGCATGGCGGCGACCGTGGCCGGCCAGGTCTCGCGCCCCGCCGACACCACGAGTCCGCTACCCACACCTTTGGCGACCCGTGCGGGCACCAGCCGCCGCTCGCCGATCACCCGGTTGAGCTCATCCCAGCCGGCGAACGGCGACAGCCACTTCACCACCTCGTCGGGCACCGGGGTGCCCAGCAACCTGCGTGAGCGCGCCAACACGGCGGACGACAGCGCACGACACCGGCTGCGTCGGGCCCGCTCACAGAAGTCTGGCCAGTCGATCGGGGCACCACGCACGACGCGGTCTATGTCTACCAGCTGCAGCAGTCTGCGACCGCCGTCGAGCCCGGCGCCGACGCACAGGTGAAGGAGGGTGTCAGCGGAGTCGAAAGTAAGTGTTCCAGTGCCGCCGATCTCGATCCATTCAGCCCGCTGCACCATCCCGTCCACGTCTACTTCGAACTGCTGACGGAGGCTGCCCGTCGCCAGTACGTCCCAGTGAAGGTCGACGCAGGAGACACCATGCTCCAACGGCACCTCGGCGACCTGGTGGGCCAAGAAGCCGTGCCAATTGAACGAGAGCTCCGCGAAGTCGGAGGCGAGCAGGTCACGCAGCACAGCGACGAAGTCAGCACGCCTCACCAGGATGTCCACATCCGAATATGTCCGAACCGCGGGCTCGGCGTACCACCGCGCCAGAGCCGGGCCCTTGAACACCACGAAAGGTCGTTCGACAACGGCCGCAACAGCCGCCACCGTCTTGTTCGCGTGCAGGTGGCGGGCGAGGGCAGCCCGTCGGTCCGCAACCAACCAGTCGCCGTCCTCTGACGTCACTGTCGGGATTCGGGAGAGACGCACACCGAGCAGTGGAGCGACCCCGTGCGCCCGCGCCAACCGGATGACACTGTCCAGTCCGCCGGCTGCCCGCACCTGATCTAGGAGAACAATCAGATCCGCGTCGGTCGAGTCCACTCGAGCCGCGGCAAGCAGCAGCCGCCGCGCCAACGAACGAGTCGGTCCCATCCGGACATCCTCCATCCCCCAAGGGCTCCTCGCAGAGCATTGGCGACTCCGGGCACGTGCCGGGCTCGCGGCTGGAGTCGGTCGAACCGCCCCGGGAAGCGTGCCGGCATCCTAGGGTGGAGCCATGCAACGACTCCTGGTCACGGGGGGCGCCGGATTCATCGGCTCCAACTTCGTCCATCACGCGCTGACACACACCGACACAACGGTGACCGTGCTGGACAAGTTGACCTACGCCGCAAGCAAGGAGTCTTTGGACGGTCTCCCGGGTGACCGCTGCCGTCTCGTCGTAGGCGACATCGCGGATCCGAACCTGGTCGACCAGCTCGTCGCCGACCACGACACCGTGGTGCACTTCGCAGCCGAGTCCCACAACGACAACAGTCTCACCGACCCGTCGCCGTTCGTCCGGACAAACCTGGTGGGTACCTTCACCCTTCTCGAGGCCGTCCGGCAGCACCACGCACGATTCCACCATGTCTCAACCGACGAGGTGTACGGCGATCTGGCGCTCGACGACCCGAAGCGGTTCACCGAGGACACGCCCTACCGACCGAGCAGCCCTTACTCGGCCAGCAAGGCCGGGTCTGACCACCTGGTCAAGGCATGGGTTCGCAGCTTCGGCGTCCGCGCGACACTGTCGAACTGCTCCAACAACTACGGCCCTTGGCAGCACGTGGAGAAGTTCATCCCACGCCAGATCACCAACCTGATCGACGGTGTCCGTCCCCGCGTCTATGGCACCGGCAGCAACGTGCGGGACTGGATCCATGTAGCGGACCACAGCTCGGCTGTCTTGCGGATCATCGAACAGGGGCGAATCGGCGAGACGTACCTGATCGGCGCAGACGGCGAGAAGAGCAACCTCGAGGTGACTCGAGCCATCTTGCGTGCGTTCGGTCGCCCCGAGGACGACTACGACCTCGTGGCCGACCGCGCTGGTCACGACCTCCGCTATGCCATCGACTCAGGCAAGTTACGCACCGAGCTGGGCTGGCGGCCGTCGTACGACGACTTCGAGGCCGGCCTAACGGACACGATCGACTGGTATCGCGCACACGAGGAGTGGTGGCGCCCTCAGAAGGCGGCCACCGAGGCCGCCTATGCCACCAAGGGCCAATGACGCTCAACATCGAGCGCACCCTGATCCCAGGCCTGCTCGTCGTCCGGGTGCCCGTCCATGATGACCCCCGTGGCTGGTTCAAGGAGAACTGGCAGCGGGAGAAGATGACCGCGCTGGGATTGCCCGACTTCGGACCCGTTCAGCACAACATCGCCTTCAACAGGGCCAGAGGCGTGACACGAGGCATCCATACCGAGCCATGGGACAAGTTCGTCTCGGTGGCCACCGGCCGCGTCTTCGCTGCCTGGGTCGATATGCGAGACGGCGACACCTTCGGTGCCGTGGTCCACCTCGAGATGGATCCGTCAGTCGCGGTCTTCGTGCCACGCGGGGTGGGCAACAGCTACCAGGTGCTCGAGGATGCAACCGCCTACACCTACCTGGTCAACGACCACTGGCGGCCCGGCATCACCTACCCGGCCCTCGACCTCGCCGACCCGACGGTCGCCATCCCGTGGCCGATCCCGCTGGCAGAGGCCGACATGTCCGAGAAGGACCGAGCCAATCCGCAGTTGGCGGACGTCACTCCCGTCGCGCCCAAGCGGACTCTGATCCTCGGCGCCGGCGGCCAGCTGGGCCGCGCGTTGACGGCGGCCTTCCCCACGGCGCATCCCCTGACTCGAACCGAGCTGGATATCACCGACACCGACGCGCTGGCCAGTTGGCCGTGGGAGGAGTACGACCTCATCCTCAACGCCGCAGCCTGGACAGGTGTTGACGCAGCGGAGACGCCCGAGGGACGGGTCGGAGCTTGGGCTGCCAACGCCCACGGTCCTGCGACCCTGGCCAGGATCGCGGCCGAGCACCGTCTGACCCTGGTGCACTACTCCAGCGATTATGTCTTCGACGGCACCGTCGAGGTGCACACCGAGGACGAGCCGTTCTCCCCCCTCGGCGTCTACGGACAATCCAAGGCCGCCGGGGACGTGGCCGTCGCCACCACACCCCGGCACTACATCCTGCGCACATCCTGGGTGATCGGCGACGGCAACAACTTCGTGCGCACTATGCAGCGGCTCGCACGCGAGGGAGCGTCGCCAGCCGTGGTCGCCGATCAGTTCGGACGCCTCACGTTCACAGACGAGCTCGCCAGGGCGACCGCACACCTGCTCGCGACAAGGGCGCCGTTCGGCACTTACAACGCCAGCAACGGCGGCCCGGTGATGACGTGGGCCGACATCGCCAGGGAGGTGTTCGAGCGCTGCGGACGCAGCCGCTCAGATGTCGCCGACATCTCCAGCGCGGAGTACGGCGCAGGCGAGCCACGTGCCCCTCGCCCGACGCACAGCGGACTCGACTTGTCCAAGATGGCTGGCACCGGATTCCTATCTCAGGATTCGCTCGCTGCTCTCGCGCGCTACCTCACCAATGACCCGGACTGGATCAGGTGACGGGCACACCCCAGGCCTCAAACTCCGCGAGGCCAATGTTGCTTCCACCTGCACGGACAGAGCCGACCGTGAGGCGAACCCACGTCACGCTCCTAGGAGCGAACGACACCGTGACCCCGGACCC
>JBDHZT010000007.1:0-61597 GCA_039811985.1 Nocardioidaceae bacterium
ACCGAGAACGGCCCAACCGCGAACGGCAACGGCGCGCCCAAGCGACGCGGCAAGCCCAAGAAGCGGCACACCGTCGCGCGCGTGCTCACGGTGACCATCCTGGTGATGTCGATGGGAGTGGCCCTCTTCGTCGTCTACTCGTTCCGGCACCTGAGCGGCAACCTGACGGTCGGTCCGGACCTCGACAGCATCCCGGATCGACCGGAGAAGGTCATCACCGGTCCGGAGGGTCCGCTCAACATCCTGGTGATGGGTGACGACACGCGATCGGGCAAGGGCAACCACATCGACAACGAGGCCGGCGGTGGCGGTTCGGACACCACCATCCTGCTGCACCTCTCCGCCGACCGGAAGCGTGCCTACGGCATCAGCATCCCTCGCGACACCATGGTGAACCGTCCCGCCTGCGACGACGGCAAGATCCCGGCGGCGACCTACCAGCAGTGGAACGCCGCCTATGCTCTCGGCGGTCCTCTATGCACGATCCACCAGTTGGAGAGCCTGACCAACATTCGCATCGACCACTACGTCGTGGTGAAGTTCGCTGGCTTCAAGGGCATGGTCGATGCCATCGGCGGGGTCGAGGTATGCGTGCCGGAGGAGATCGACGACCCCGTCGCGCACATCCACTTCGACAAGGGCACCTACAAGGTGACCGGTGATCAGGCACTCTCCTATGTCCGCGTGCGGCACGGTGTCGGCAATGGCTCCGACATCGGCAGGACCAGGCGTCAACAAGCCTTCATCGCCTCCATGGCGAACCAAGTCATCTCGGCCGGCACGCTGACCCGACCGGACCGGGTCCTCCGCTTTCTCAACGCCGCCACCAAGTCACTGCAGGTCGACGAGGGGCTGAGCAACCTCGGCAAGATCGCCGCCCTGGGCTATGAGTTCCGGCACATCAACCCGAGCGACATCCAGTTCATCACCATCCCCTGGATGGCCGACCCCAACGACCCCAACCGAGTCGTCTTCGCGCCCGAGGCACAGCAGGTGTGGAAGAAGCTCCGCAACGACCAGCCGCTGACCAAGCAGCTGACCTCCACCGCGATCAACGCCGGCAAGCCCCCGGGCTCCACCCAGAGTTCGTCTCCGGGCTCGTCGGGCACCGGACGCCCGAACCAGAGCCAGTCGCCGTCGTCATCGCCGAGCGACTCGGCCGCCAACGAGGAGCTGGCCAGCGTCGGCCTGTGCACCTCGTGACCGACGAGCCCGCCCCTCGGGCCACCGATCCGCAGTCAGCCACTCCGGCCAACCCGGACGGGCAGCCCGACGAGCCTGACTCGACCGAGTCCGAGTGGCAGCGCCGCAAGCGGCTGGCTGAGGTGTTCGGCGACGTCCTTCCCGACACGACCCGCGACGAACGCTCTCCAGATGCGCCCGACGCCGACGAGTCCGCCTCGGACGCCTGGCTTCGCCACCAGGTGCCACCGCACCACGGCTGAGCGGCCTTCTGGGTTGGTAACGAGGCAACTAAGAACGTGCACCAGTAGCCCCTACTGGCGCGCGTTCTAACCCAGAAGACGCAGCAGCCGATCGGACCGCACTACCTCAGGGCGAAGGTCAGGAGGACTGCTGGGCCTTGAGCAGGTCGCGGATCTCGGTGAGCAGGGCGACGTCCTCGGCGGGGCCTGCGGGCTCGTCGGGGAAGTACTTCTCCTTGGCCTTGGTGTAGGGCAGCACCACGAAGAAGTAGACGACGGCGGCCAGGATGAGGAAGGCGACCACGGCGTTGAGGAACGCGCCGAAGGTGTTCTCCTTGTTGGTGAAGATGTCCTCCACGCCCTCGGGCATCTGAGCGGTCAGCCAGTTGGTGAACGTGGTCACCACAGCGACGAACGAGGTGCCGACGATCACGGCGACCGCGAGGTCGACCAGATTTCCGCGCAGGATGAAGTTCTTGAAACCAGACATGTCAGGCAGTCTCCTTGCGCGACCCGAGGGCCGCCTCAACGATGCGACAGCCTCACACCTTATCCCGTCAGGGTGAACGTCAAGAGACCGTCCATCTGGGCGCGGGCAAGCGGCACTGCGTCGGCGGGGGAGACGGCGAGCACGGCCAGACGACCGGCGGCGGACTGCCCGGCGTCCGCAGGCTCCGGCGGGAGAGCGACCACCGTCACGTCCGTAGCCAGCAGTTGGTCGGCCCCACCGGCGGCAAGGACGTCGATCCGCACGCCGGGCCGCAGCAGGGCCACGGCCGCGGCATCGGGGAAGCGGACCGGGAGGACCACCTGATCCGGATAACCGTCGGTGAGGCCGGCTCCGGTCACCCGGACGTCGGTGACCGGCTCCCCTCGGCGCAGTGGTGACGCCAGGGTCCGACCGATCGGGTCGGCGACCACGTGAGCGGCAGCCAGGCTCTCGGGAAGGTCGACGGTGCGCAGGTCGTCGCTGCTCAGCACGGTGCCAGCGGCCAGATCACGCGCCGCGACGCTGATCGGGCGAGTCTGTGGCGGCGGCGGTGCGACGGCGCGGAGCGCCCCGAGGGTGGCCACCGCGACCAGCGCGGTGGCGAGCAGCCGCCGGTGAGCCAGGACGGCGCGCCGGGTCGCGCGGACGGCACGACGCAGCGAGGAGCGTCGGGTCGGACGGATCTGATGCATCCACCTGACGCTAGGCCGACGAGCGGCCGTGTGTGGTGCGCCCTCCACAGGGAGGGCGCCGGGCGATCAGCTCGCTGCGGTTGTGGATGAACCGGATGAACTCGACCCGGAGCCGGAAGAACCGGAGTCCGACGAGGTCGACCCCGACGAACCAGACCCAGACGAAGACCCCGACGCGCCCGACGAAGACCCAGACGTGCTCGCGGAGTCCGCGGACTTCGTGGAGCCGGCACCATCGTTCGCCCCGGCCGCATCCTTCGACCCGGCGCCCGCGCGGCTGTCGGTGCGGTAGAAGCCAGAGCCCTTGAACACCACGCCGACGGCGTTGAAGACCTTGCGCAGCCGGCCGTTGCACTCCGGGCAGTGGGTGAGTGCGTCTTCGTGGAAGCTCTGCACCTTCTCAAAGGTGTGGCCGCACTCGGTGCAGGCGTACTGGTAGGTCGGCACGCGGCCCTCCTTCTGGTCCTTGCGGCGGGGCAGGACCCGCGCCGCGGCGCGCAGAGTCTACGCCTGGCTGTGAACCCTCAAGCCGAACATCCCATAGAGAGGCCGCGAGCTGCGTCTCGACGTCCTCTCAACGTCCGAGCAGCTCTAGCCGGGTCGGTGTCACGGCGGCAACGACGGGTCGGTCATGCGGCTCGACGGGTACGTCGACGCCGAGCTCGTCGTCGTACACCATGGCGCAGGTGAACGTCCCGATCGGCACCCGAGCCAGCGCGCGGTCGTAGCAGCCGCCGCCCTGGCCCAACCTGAAGCCCGCCCACGACACCGCCGTGGCTGGCACCAGCACGACGTCGGGAGTGCCGATCGCCTCGACGCCGAGCCGCGGCGTGGTGGGCTCGAGCAGGCCGAAGCCGGCCGGGGCGAGTGAGCCGGGACCGTCGTACGCCGCCCAGTCCAGGTCGAGGTTGGGCAAGGTGACCGGCAGCAGCACCCGCTTGCCGGCCTCGCGGAGCCGATCCAGCAGGACGCCGGTGCCGGGCTCGTGGCTCACAGAGACGTACGCCGCGACGGTGGCGGCCTCGCGCAGTTGAGGACTTTGGAGAAGTCGGTCGGCAAAGGCCAGACCGGCTTCGGCGACCTCAGCGAGTGGGATGCGACGACGCGCTGTAGTCAGCTGGTCGCGCAGCGCGAGCTTGGTGGCGCGGGCCGACTCGGCAGCCGATCGTCCGGTCGAGTCGTCCGCAGGAGGGATGGATTGCGAGGCAGGCACGGGACCAGCCTACGATCATGGGTATGGCTAGTGCAGGTCTGAACCGGGCTCGCGACAAGATGGTCGAGGCGGGTGTGGATGCGGCGGCGATCGAGGTGTTCGCGCACTACTACCGGCTGCTCGAGCATGGCGAGACCGGGATGATGCCGGAGTCCTCCATCGAGCCTCTGGACATGGATTCCCTCGCGGAGGCGGAGGTGTCGCCCGAGGACGCCGCCACCGCGATCCGCGCGACCGCTGTCATCAAGCTCAACGGCGGGCTGGGCACCTCGATGGGGATGGATCGCGCGAAGTCGCTGCTGTGCGTGCGGAGCGGATTGTCCTTCCTCGACATCATCGCCCGCCAGGTGCTCTACCTGCGCCAGGCCTACGACGCCACCTTGCCGCTGATCTTCATGAACTCCTTCCGCACCTCGGATGACACCATGGCGGCGCTGGCCCGCTACGAGAACCTGAAGGTCGACGGTCTGCCGCTGGAGTTCTTGCAGAACAAGGAGCCCAAGCTCCTGGTCAAGGATCTCTCGCCCGTGCTGTGGCCCAAGGAGCCCGACCTCGAGTGGTGCCCGCCGGGGCACGGCGACATCTATACCGCGCTGGTGGGGTCCGGCCTGCTGGCCCAGCTCGCCGATGCGGGCTACCGCCACGTGTTCGTCTCCAACTCCGACAACCTCGGTGCGGTGCCCGACGCGCGCGTAGCGGGTTGGTTCGCGACTTCGGGCGCACCGTTCGCGATCGAGGCGGTGCAGCGGACTGTTTCGGACAAGAAGGGCGGCCACTTCGCGCGACGTCGTTCGGATGGCCGCATCGTGTTGCGGGAGACGGCGCAGACTCCGAAGCGGGATCAAGAGGCGCTGGCCGACCTGTCGCGGCACCGGTACTGCAGCACCAACAACCTGTGGTTCGACATCGCGGCGATGCAGGAGACGATGACGGCCCGCCGGGGTGTGCTCGGGCTGCCCCTGATCCGCAACGTGAAGACGGTCGATCCGTCCGATCCGAGCACCCCGGAGGTGATCCAGATCGAGACCGCGATGGGGGCGGCAATCGAGGTCTTCGAGGGCGCGGTGACCATCGAGGTCGGCCGGGATCGCTTCGTCCCGGTGAAGACCACCAACGATCTGCTGCTGCTGCGCTCGGATGTCTACGACCTCGGCAAGGACTTCGTGATGGATCAGGCGTCCGCGGAGCTTCCGTACGTCGATCTCGACGGCCACTACTTCAAGCTGATCGGTGAGTTCGACAAGCGATTCCCGGAGGGGGCACCGTCGCTCCGCGACGCCACCTCGTTCCGCGTAGGCGGCGACTGGACCTTCGGCTCGGGCGTCAAGGTGGTGGGCGACGTCGATCTGCACCCAGGGAAGACCGCGCAGCGAGTGGCGCCGGGGACGGTCCTCTCGGATGACTGACCTTCCATCCGGCAAGGACCCGGCCGGGGACCGCCCGATCGCCGGAGTGGGCCCGGAGCTCGGCGACGGGCTGGTCAGCGTGGACTGGCTGGTGGACCGGATCTTGGAAACCGTCCGGCCACTGGACGTCTTCCCCCAGCCGCTGATGGAGACGCTGGGGCTGGCCTGCGCGGAGGACGTGATCTCCCCGATCGAGCTGCCGCGCTTCGACAACTCCGCCATGGACGGCTACGCCGTGGTCGCCGCAGACCTGGACGACGTGAGTGAGGACGAGCCGGCCGAGCTGCCGGTGGTCGGCGAGATCGGTGCGGGCAAGGCCGGCCTGGTCACGATGGCGGCCGGAACCGCGGTGCGGATCATGACGGGCGCCCCGGTGCCGTCCGGGTGTGATGCCGTGGTGCCCTACGAATGGACCGACCGCGGCGTCGCCCGAGTGCGGGTGCGACGGGCACCCACCGTCGGGCAGCACATCCGCCGCGCCGGCGAGGACGTGGCCGAGGGCGAGCTGCTGGTCGAGGAGGGGACCGTGCTCGGTCCCCGACACCTCGGCCTGCTGGCGGCTGTCGGACACGCCACGGTGCCGACGCGACCACGGCCGCGGGTGGTGGTGATGTCCACCGGGTCGGAGCTGCGTGATCCGGGCACCGCCCTAGGCCATGACTCCATCTATGACAGCAACTCCTACCTGTTGGCGGCCGCGGCGCGGGCCGCCGGTGCCATCGCCTACCGGGTGGGCTGCGTCTCCGACGAGCCGCGCGCCTTTCTCGATGCGCTCTCCGACCAGCTGGTGCGCGCCGACCTCGTCGTCACGTCGGGCGGGGTGTCGCAGGGTGACTACGACGTGGTCAAGGAGGCGTTGGCACCTCTCGGCACGGTCTGGTTCGGCGCGGTCGGGATGCAGCCCGGCAAGCCCCAGGGCTTCGGTGTCGTCGGTGAGGACGAGACTCCCATCTTCACGTTGCCCGGCAACCCGGTGTCGTCGTACGTCTCCTTCCAGAACTTCGTGCTGCCGGCGCTGCGGGCCCTGATGGGCAAGCAGCCCTACCGTCGACCCACCCAGACCGCCCAGCTGACCCGTGGGATCAGGTCGCCGGAGGGCCGCCGCCAGTTCCAGCGGGCCGTCCACGACGTTCGCAGCGTCACCCCGGTCGGTGGCCCGGGCTCGCACATGCTCGGTGACCTCGCGAAGGCGAACGCTCTGATCGTGGTGCCCGAGGAGGTCACCTCGATCGCCGCGGGCGAGCAAGTCCAGGTGCTCCGCCTGGACGAGGAGTTCTGACTCTCGGGCTCCGGCGGGCGCGAGTGGGCCGGCGCGCTGACCGACCGGGCTCCTCTCAGGCTTCGAGTACGGCGGTCCAGGTCGTCGGCCGGGTTGCTGGTGGTCTGGGGTCACGACCGATAGGGCCTCTACGGGGAGAGGCGGTCTGCGGCCCGGGTCGTCGGCCGGGTTGCTGGTCTGCGGTGGTAGCAGCGGCCCGTGTGACTGCTGTGACCAGAGGTGCCGGTCCGGGCCGGGCAGGGTCATCGGTTGGGCGCAAACGACACGCCAGACGCCGTTTCCGATGTCGTTTGTGCCCAATCGGCGGGGTCTTGAGCCCGGATCAGGCGACGTCCCATCGATTGTTCCGAAACGGCACATCGATTGGGCGCAAACTGCATGCCGCTTCGTCCCGGATTGTGGTTTGGGCCCAAACGGCAACACCTCGACCCGCCGGGGCCCGTCTCCCGCTCCGTTGTGGGGCCTAGCACCCATAGGCGCGCAGGAGACGCAAGAAGACCGCAGCAGACACCCCCACCGCGCAGCAGACCAGCGACCCAGTCGACGACCCCAGCCGCCCGGTCGCCTCTCCGGTCGCTGCTCTGTCGGTCGCCACCGTCGGCGACCAGCAAGTCGGACAGCGACCCCGACCATCGGGGGTGCTCGCCCGTCGTCGTTGCCCTCTCGGCCAGCACCATCAGCTACCGGCGCCCCGGCATGGTGAACCTCAACCCACAGCGGTGCTTGCTTCGGCGCCGCTGCGCCGCTGCGCCGCCGGATAATCGCACTGGCTGGCCGAGCCCCCGCCCCTGACGTTTCGACATGAGAGGCTGTGCCGGTGGCGAGTGACGGCGACCGACTGACACACGTGGACGAGACGGGTGCGGCCCGGATGGTCGACGTGTCCGGCAAGGCCGTCACCGCACGTACGGCGACGGCGAGCGGCCGGGTGCTGGTGGCGCCGCGTGTCATTGAGCTGCTCCGCGGCGAAGGGGTGCCGAAGGGGGACGCTCTCGCCGTCGCGCGGATCGCCGGGATCATGGCGGCCAAGACGACGCCGACCCTGATCCCCCTATGCCACCCGTTGGCACTGTCGTCGGTGGCCGTCGACCTGACCGTGGTCGACGATGCCGTCGAGATCCAGGCGACCGTGACGACCACCGACCGGACCGGCGTCGAGATGGAAGCACTGACAGCGGTCTCGGTGGCCGCGTTGACCCTGATCGACATGGTCAAGGCGGTCGACAAGGCGGCGGTGATCACCGACGTCCGGGTCGAGGCCAAGAGCGGCGGCAGGTCGGGAGACTGGGCCCGTGGCTGACGCGGCTGGACTGCCGGCTGCCGTCGTGGTGGCCTCCAACCGCGCTGCTGCCGGGGTGTACGACGACACCACCGGCCCCCTGATCCAGGCGATGCTGACCCGGCTCGGGTTCACCGTCAGCGAGCCCGCGGTGGTCCCCGACGGCGAGCCGGTCGGGGCAGCGATCGCCGAGGCAGTGGCGGCCGGGGCGCGCGTCGTACTCACCACGGGCGGCACCGGACTCACCCCCACTGACCGCACCCCCGAGGCCACCCGGCCGTTGCTGGACCGGGAGATCCCTGGAATCGCGGAGGCGATCCGGGCGTACGGCGTCGCGCAAGGTGTGCCGTCCGCCGTACTCTCGCGCGGGCTCGCCGGCGTCGCCGGCCAAGCGCTCGTGGTCAACCTGCCCGGCTCGCAGGGAGGCGTCCGCGACGCCCTGGCCGTGCTCACGCCCTGGCTGGTGCATGCGGTCGAGCAGGTCGCGGGGAGTGACCACTGATGGCGGCGTGGCCGGCCACTCTGGTGCATGGCAGCGTGACCCTGCGACCGATCGCTCACTCCGATGCCCGGGACTGGCGCCGCGTGCGGGAGCGCAACGCTGACTGGCTGCGGCCGTGGGACGCCACCGCACCACCCGGTGTGGAGCGCCGGCCGGCATCGTTCCGCAGTGTGGTCAAACGACTGCGGAGCAATGCTCGGATGGGCACGGCCTTTCCGTTCGTGATCGAGATCGATGGCCAGTTCGCCGGCCAGGTCACGGTCGGCAACATCGTCCGGGGGTCGGCGCAGTTCGCGACGATCGGCTACTGGATCGACCAGCGCTTCGCCGGCCGTGGGGTGATGCCGTTGGCGGTGGCCATGGTGATCGACCACTGCTTCACTGCCGCGGGCCTGCACCGCATCGAGATCGCGATCCGACCGGAGAACTCCAACTCGCTGCGCGTGGTCGAGAAGCTCGGGCTGCGCGAGGTCGGCTATGCCCCGCGGTTCCTGCACATCGACGGCGACTGGCGTGACCACCGGATCTTCGCGGTCACGGTGGAGGAGTGTGAGGGCGGCATGGTGAGTCGGCTGTCCGGCCCCACGGCGTGGACCGACCGCTGAAACCCCTTCAGTCACACAAGTGATTTTTCGACACACCTATAGACATCCGCCCCACGGTGCGCTACCGCCCCTAACCTTCTGACTCGTGGGACATCCAGAGGGTCTTCTCTTCGTGGCAGTCGCGGTGGCCTGGGCGCTCTATCTGATCCCGAAGGCCATCGAGCACCACCACGCGGCCAATAGCAGCCGCACCGTCGACCGCTTCTCCCACAGGCTGCGCGTGCTCGCCCGGCGTGAACCGGTCGACAAGCGCTCGGCGCAGCTCGTCGTCACCGGCGCTTCTCCTGCCGGTTCTTCTGCGGCGGGTGCTTCGGCTGCTCGTGCTTCGTCTGCCGGTGCCTCGGCAGACGCCCCAGTCCTCGCGTCGGACCCGGTCCCCGGCCCTTCTCCTGCCGAGATCCGGGCCCGACGCGAGGCCTCGCGGGTGGCTGCTCGCCGTCGCCGCCGGGTGCTGCTCCTGCTGCTCGTGGCGGTCGCCGTGGTGGCCGGGTTCGCGGCCTACGGCACCCTGTTGTGGCGATCGGTCGCCATCCCGGGCGGCCTGGTGCTCGCGTGGCTGGTGCTCTCGCGGGTCATGGTCAAACATGAGCGACGTGCCTGGGCCCGCCGGCTCAACCCTGCTCCTGCGCCCGTCGAATGTGCCACGGTGTCGGCCGCCGAGCCTTCGGTCAAGCACGACCCCGAGGCGACGACCGAGGCCTTCGACCGTGCGGCGCTCGCCGAGGGAATGCGCGACCCGCAGATGTGGGACCCCGTCCCGGTGACCTTGCCGACCTACGTCTCCAAGCCGGTCGCCGAGCGGAGCGTGCGCACGATCGACCTGGAGTCCTCCGGCGTGTGGACCTCCGGCCGCACCGAGGCCGACGCCGCGCTGGCCCGCAAGGCCGACGAGGCTGCCCGCGCCGAGCGCGAGGCCGACCAGGGCGAGGCTCCCGGGGCCGCTGCCGGGGCCTGAGCCTCTGCCGGGAAGTCTCTGGTTCGGGCGCTGTTCGCTGGGATTCGGGCGGTCGGCCTAGGCTGACGCAATGGGCGAACCGTTGCGGGTGTCGATGTCTCGTGCCGTTCCGGTCTCGATCGAGGAGGCCTTTGATCGGGTCCTGCCGGCGCCGCTTCCGACGATCTTCAGCCGTCGCTACGCCGCTCTCCCACCGATCGCCGCCACCGTCGGCCCCGACCCTTGGGGCACCGTCGGGCAGTCGAGGTCGATCCAGCTCGCCGACCGGAGCTCGATGTCGGAGGAGCTGGTCGCCGTCGAGCGGCCACACAGGTTCGCCTACCGGCTCACCGACCTGACCGGTCCCTTCAAGCCGCTCGCTTCCTCGGTCGACGGCGAGTGGTCCTTCGCCGAGGTCGGCACCGGCACTCGAATCACCTGGTCGTGGACGATTCATCCCACCTCGCGCGCTGCGTCGTACGCCCTGCCGGCCGTCGGCCGGCTCTGGCGCGGCTATGCCCGCCAGGCCCTCGAGGAGGTCGAGAAGCTGCTGTTGAGCTGACGCGCCCGCTCACCTCAGCGCAGGGCGACCGATTCGGCCGACGCCCCGCGCCGGTGCTAACGTTTCCTCCCGCGTCGTACGACGCACCCGGGGCTGTGGCGCAGTTGGTAGCGCGTCTCGTTCGCAATGAGAAGGTCAGGGGTTCGAATCCCCTCAGCTCCACCATTGTGTTGAGTCGGGACATAGGTGACATCTGAGTCGCGACATGGGTGACAGTCAGCGAGCTCTGGGCCAGCGGCCTGGGGCTCTTTGTGGCTCTAGTGCGGGTGCCGCGGTGGGTGTAGCCGATGCCGAGGTGGTGCATGCGGCCGGCGCGTCGGAAGCTGACCTTTGCCCCAGGCATCGTCAGCCCTTTCCCAGGTCGAAGTGGCTAGCGCGCATCCATGGGCGAACTGATGGTGGTGTTCGGGCCGCCAGCCGTGGGCAAGATGACCGTGGGTCGCGCGGTGTGTCAAACGGACCGACTTCAAGTTGCTCCTTAACCACCACACGATCGAGCCACTATCCGACATCTTCGGCATGAACAGTGCACCCTTTCGCACACTCACCGGTGAGTTTCGGCGTCGGGTGGTCGAAGAAGCGGCAGCGGCCAACATCCCGCTCATGCTGACCCTTGTCTGGAATCTTGCGGGAGTTGAGGACGTTCGTTGGGTCGGCGGACTGATTTCTCCCTACGTCGAAGCTGGTCTCAGAGTCTCGTTTGTCGAACTTGCCGCTGACTTGGAGACCCGACTCCTTCGGAATCGTGGCGAAGATCGTCTCGCGGCCAAACCGTCGAAGCGAGACGTCGAGTGGTCTGAAGCACACCTGCGCGAGCGAGAGCAATGGACGATGAACACCAACCCCGCGGTCGCGGTGCCAGCCGACGAACTGCTCAGCGCGCATCGACACGTGCGGCTCGACAACCGGCGGTCGAATCCCCAGAAGACCGCCGAAGAGATCGTCGCCTGGCACTCTTCCATCTGATGCCTCAAGCCGAACGCTCATCAGCATGAGCGTGCCTACGAAGCGCGGCGGGGTGGTACGCCTCGGATGTGGGATCGGTGAGCCTCAAATAGGGTCTTCTGAGGCGTCTTCGCTTCGTTGGGGTCCGGGGCAGGTGCGGCCTGGGGCTGATGCAGAAGCGAAGCTTGCGCAAAACGCATGCTCATATCTGTTTATGAAAACAGCGAGCCCGACGCTGCTACCGCTTCTGCGCTCCCGAAGCCAGGGTGACATTCTCGCCGTGATCATGCTCGACCCGGAGCAGGAACGTTCACTGAGCGAGATCGCCGAGGAAGCTCGAACGTCGGTCCCCACGGTCCAACGAGAGGTGGCGCGGCTGGAAGAGGGCGGCCTGGTCACCACGTCGCGTCGTGGCAACACGAGGCTCGTGCGGCCGGTCACCGATTCGGTGGTCTTCCAGCCACTGGCGGATCTGAGTAGCGGACGGTGGCAGGTAGGTGCTGCTGAAGTGGAGAACCTGATCGATCAGGGTGAGATCGAAGTGGTCGAGCCTTCGCCGGAGCACGCAGACATGTTGATGCGCCAGGCGGAGACCCACCTTGCGTCGCTCCCGGCGCTCTTGCCTGCCGACCCGCCTGGGGCCTTTGCCCTTCTCTATGACGCGGCACGCAAGTCGATGGGCGCGTGCTCGCGCGACAGGGGCTGCCAGCAAGAGCGGTCATCGCGCCACCCAGGAAGCGATCGAGGCACAGCTCGGCGGCAACGCCAAGAAGGTCGTCCGGCCGTTCAGAGCACTGAGGCTCCGCCGGCACGATGCCGAGTACCCCAGCCTCGACACTCCCGATGTGACCTCCGAGGAAGCCGAAGAGGCGCTCGAGGATGCCCACGACATCGTCGTGGCGATGAAGAAGTTCCTCGCCAACGTCGGCCCCTGGAACTGAATCGGCGGGCTGCTCGCCGTGGGGCTCTGTCGACGAGGGAGTGCCGACGTACGGAAGATGTGTGGGGGCGGTGCGCAGCCCCTCGAGGGCAAGGGGTTGATGATGGCTGATCGACGCCACGTTCCGACCGTGGATCGACAGCGAAAGAGGCGTCAGTGGATGCCCGCGAACCGCTGGCTTGTGCCGATCTGGATTGTTGCCGGCGTTCTGGTCGTGGGGCTGCTGATCGCTGGTCTGGGGCGTGGTGATTCGTCTCCCAATGACGGGGATCGCGGTCAGAGCACCGGGGAGGCCATCGCCTGCGCGTCGTACTTGGTTGATGGGACAGTCATCGAAGCATCCCAGTCAGCGCCTGATCGGGTCTCTTTGACCATGACGGTTTCGGAGTGGCTCAAGCCTCAGGCGGGTCCTCCGACGCTGAAGGTGACCGTGACCGACAGCGACCTGTCGGCGTACGGGTTGGAGCCCTGGGCGCCCGGCACCTCGGGGCTGTTGCTCGTGCCTAGCGCGAGGCGCTATTCGGCCGCTCTGATCACCGGCGAGTTGCACGATGCGCAGTTGGTGTCTTATCGACGTCATCTCGATGATGCGCAGGGTCTAGCCTGTCCCAAGGAGTTTCAGTGAGCCTCAGAATGACGGTCTCCTGAGGCGTTCGCCTCGCTTCTGGCCTTGCCTTCGCCGGAGCACGCTCCAGCATCCGGAACTCCTGCCCGTTCGTCCGGACCGGTTCCTCAGCCAGTGAGCAGGGCCGTTGGCGTGGCAGGATCGATGCACCGACAGTGGTCGCCGGCACCGCTGGCGGCTAGGGAGGTGCAGCATGGATGTGCTCTCCGACGTGCTGCTCGCCGTGCGGCTATCGGGAGCGCTGTTCTTCGACATCGATGCGCGTGCCCCCTTCGCGACCGAGAGCCCACCGGTCGAGGCCATCCTGGAGCGGATCGGTAGAGACGCCGAGCACCTCATTGCGTTCCACGTCGTGACCGAGGGTTCGTGCTGGGCCTCGTCCGTCGATGATCGGGAGTACGCCGTACAGGTCCGTGCGGGTGAGATGGTGATCTACCCGACCGGCGCGGCAAACATTCTCGCGTCGGTTGCCGGCACCCGCGCCGAGCCCAACGCCGCGCTGTACTACCACCCCGTCCACACCACGCTGCCGTTCCCGATCGAGGTCAACAGCGACGCCGGCGCCGAGCGGTGTCGCTTCGCCTGCGGCTTCCTGATCTGCGACACCCAGCCCTTTAACCCGCTACTGGAGGCGCTGCCGACGTTGCTGCACACGCCGGTGTCGGCCCGCAGCTGGCAGTGGATGACAGGGATCCTGGATGCCGCCATCGAGGCGAGTGATCGCCGAGACGCGGGGCAGGAGGCAATGCTGGCCAAGCTCTCGGAACTGATGTTCCTCGAAGCCCTCCGGGCACACATCGAGACCTTGCCGCCGGATGCCCGCGGCTGGATCGCGGGGCTCCGCGACCCGCAGGTCGGGGCGGCGCTCCGGCAGATCCATGGGCGCTACGCTGAGCCCTGGACCCTCGAGACCCTGGCGCGCGAGGTTGGCATGCCGCGTTCCTCCTTCGCCGAGCGCTTCACCGCCTACGTCGGGATCGCGCCGATGACCTATCTGGCGCGGTGGCGGTTGCAGGTCGCCGCCGGCCTGCTCCAGAGTGGGGCGTGCACCGTGGCCCAGGCCGCTGGCCGGGTCGGCTACCACTCCGAGTCGGCGTTCAACCGGGCGTTCACCCGTCAGGTCGGTCGGTCACCCGGCAGCTGGCGGCGACGAGAGCGCCCATCCGCCTGACCCGGGTCCGACGCGTTCAACGCCTGGCTCCTACGGCGCTGGGAGTAGGCAGAACTCATTGCCGGACGGGTCCGCGAAGTGCCGCCACGGCAGCGCCCCCCAGTCGAAGTTCAGTTCGCTGCCACCCCGGGTGGTGATGCCTGCCGCGACGTCGTCCGGGTCGTCCCCGGTCTCCAGTCGGACGTCGAGGTGCAGCCGGTTCTTGGTCGCCGTCTTGGGCGCGCGCTCTGGGCACAGCTCGAGCAGGGGGCCGCGGCCAGACGGGTGTCGTAGCGACCGGAGGCCCGCGTCGGCCACGTTGGTCCAGCCGGTCAACCAGGCCCAGAACTCCGCATCTCGCTCCGGATCGGCGGAGTCCAGCGGCAGCGCCGCTATGGGACGGGCATCGGCGTACTCCGCCCGGTCCTCCATCACGCAGAAGGGATTCCCCTCCGGGTCACCGAGCACCACCCACGGCACCTCGCGCTGACCGATGTCCAGGTGACGTGCGCCCAGCTCGAGCAATCGATCGACCACCTCTGCCTGTCGGTCACCGCCCGCGACGTCCAGATGCAGCCTCGATCGCTCCGTGGGTGGATCGGCCACCAGCTGGAAGCACAGGTCGAGCGCGAAGCCGCCCTCGACCGTGAGCCGGGTCTCGTAGCTCTCGTGCTCGTCGGTCAACTGCTCGCCACTGAGCGCCGCCTCCCAGAACCGGCCCAGCCGCTGCGGGTCGGCGGCGTCGAAGACGAGGTTCTCCATGAACATGCGCCCCAACGTACGCCGGACCGCGCCCGACGCAGTGGACAGATCGTCGATCCGGACGAACAGGCAAGAGGATCGGTCGCTCGGGCGTTCCGGTCCGCCGCCCGCGCTCCTTAGCGTCGAGGACACAGCTTCACACGCCCTTACCCAGCATGCAGAAGGAGTCGACATGACCGTCGTCAGTGATCAGGCGGACACCGTGATCGGAGGGCTGCGCGAACTCGTCCGCGGCCGTGTCATCGACCGCGACGACGCGACGTACGCCGAGGCGCGGCGCGTCTACAACGGCGCGATCGACCGGCACCCCCTGGCCATCGTCCGGGTGGCCGATGCCGCCGACGTCATCGCCTGCGTCAATCACGCCCGCGAACACGACCTCGCCCTGGCCGTCCGCGGGGGTGGCCACCACGGTGCCGGTTTCGGAGTCTGGGACGACGCCTTGGTGATCGACTTCTCGGAGCTCCGGTCCACCACCGTCGATCCAGTCGCTCGCACAGTCCGCGCCGACGCCGGCTGCACGTGGGGCGACGTCGACCACGCGACCGGTCCGTTCGGAATGGCGACACCATCCGGCTTCGTGTCCACGACGGGGGTCGCGGGCCTCACCCTAGGCGGTGGCACCGGCTACCTCACCCGGCACTTCGGGCTGACCATCGACAACCTGCTGTCGGTCGACCTGGTCCTCGCCGACGGCCGGTTCGTCACCGCCAGCGCCGAGAGCCACCCCGACCTGTTCTGGGGCGTTCGCGGCGGAGGGGGCAACTTCGGCGTGGCGACCTCGTTCACGTTCCGATGCCACCCGATCGGCGAAGCCGGGATCATCATCGGCGGCCCGGTGCTCTACGACATCGCCGACACCGAGCAGGTCTTTCGCTGGTATCGAGACCTGGTTCCGGATCTTCCAGGCGAGCTCAACGGCTGGATTGGCGTGCTGGAGGTGCCGTCTTCCGCGCCGTTCCCCGAGGACCTGTGGGGTCGCAAGGCATGCGGCATCGTCTGGTGCTACTCCGGCCCGCATGACCGCGCCGACGAGGTGCTGGCCGACGTGCGTGCGTTCGGCTCGCCCGTGCTCATGGGACTCCAGCCGATGCCCTACCCGGTGCTCCAGAGCGCCTTCGACGGGCTGCTTCCGGCCGGCCTGCACTGGTACTGGAAGGCAGACGTCTTCGAGGAGATCACCGACGAGGCCATCGCGCTGCATCGCCAGTACGGCGAGGCCATCCCGACACCGCTCTCGACCATGCACCTCTACCCGATCAGCGGGGCGGCGGCCCGGGTGCCTGAGGACGCCACGGCGTTCGCCTTCCGCAACGGAGGATGGAACGGCGTGATCGGCGGCATCGACCCCGATCCGAGCAATCTGGCGGTCGCGGCCGACTGGGCGCGGCGCTACTGGGAGGATCTACATCCTTTCTCAGTGGGCGGCGGCTACGTCAACATGATGATGGACGAGGGCCACGAGCGGGTCCGCGCGGCGTACGGCGAGAACTACGAGTGGCTCGTCGAGCTCAAGCGACGCTACGACCCCGGAAACCTCTTCCGGCTCAACCAGAACGTGCGTCCCGACGAGGGAGCGCGATGAACGGCCGAGTTGGTCGGCGACGCCGATCGGCGCGCAGCTTGGGACTGGTCCTGGTGGCGACGGTGACGGCTGCCCTGGCCCTGACGTCGACGGGGTCCGCCTCCGGGGCGGGCCGGCGAGCACCCCACGAGCCCGTCGTCCGGAAGCTGACGACCTTCGCCGCACCGGGCTGCGTCGGCGGCTGTGGGTCCGGCAGCGCCATCGGCCCCGATGGTGCCCTCTACGTGACTGATGGTCCGGGTGGTCGGGTGCTGCGCGTGGATCGGCGGAGCGGTGTGACCACGACCTATGCCGGCGGACTGCCGCAGGCGATTCCTGGGGTGGGCATCGGCGGGGCGATCGATGTCGCCTTCATCGGCGGCGCGGCGTACGTCCTGGTGACCCTGGTTGGCCCGGAGTTCGGTCAGCCTGACGTCGTGTCCGGCGTCTACCGCATCGGCAGGCACGGCACCCCGCGCGCGATCGCGGACGTCGGTGCCTGGTCGGCCGCGCATCCGCCCCAGGGGGACATCTTCATTGCCAGCGGCGTGCAGTACGCGCTCGAGCCGTTCCGAGGCGGTCTAGCCGTCACCGACGGACACCACAACCGGGTGCTGCATGTCTCCCCGACTGGCCGCATCCGGCAGCTGCGCACCCTCGGCAACGTGGTCCCGACCGGCCTCGAGGTCGTGGGCAGGACCCTCTATCTGGCCGAGGCGGGCCCGATTCCGCATCGGCCCGAGGACGGTCGGGTCGTCCGGTTCACGCACCGCTCAGCCGCCGAGGAGGTGGCCTCCGGGGTCCGCCTGGCCGTCGATGTCGGCATCCGCCACGGGCGGCTGTTCGCACTCTCGCAGGGCATCTGGGACCTGCCGCCCACACCGGAGAACGAGGGCAAGCCCGCCGCACCGGACACCGGAGCGCTTCTGCGCCTCGGCACCGACGGCGCCTTCGACACCGTGGTCGACGGACTCGACCGGCCGACATCACTCGAGCTCGTCGGCAACACCGCCTACGTAGTCACCCTGACCGGCATGATCCTCCGGGTCGACGGCGTCAGCCGCGGCCACTGTCGTGGCCGGACATGACCCTCCGCGGGCAGGCACGGTCGCTGTAGCGCCTGCGTCCCGCGGAGGACCACGCGGGTAGGTTGAAGCCGTGAAGGCTGTTGCCGCACTTGCCGAACTCATGACGGCGATCGACGAGCGCAGGTGGGGGGACTTGGCCGACTACCTGCACCCCGATTTCCGGTGCCGGTACAGCCACACGGGCGAGATCTTCAATGCCGACGAGTGGATCCGCCTGAACGCGGAGTATCCCGGGTTCGATCATCTGAAGGTGCAGCAGCTGCTGGGTGACGAGGCTGCCGCCGCGTGCCGGGCGCACGTCACCGGCCACGGGGAGGGCGGCCTGGATCACTTCGAGTGCGCCACCTTCATCAGCATGAAGGATGGGTTGATCCGGGAGATGACCGAGGTCTGGGCAGACGCTTCCCAACAAGCTCCTCCTGAGACTCGCCCTACATAGACAGGCGCCACGCCGGTGCGATGGCCTCGCGTTTGTTAGTGGGTGGTCGGTGCGATCTGGCCTTCTAGGTCGGCAATGATGCTCTCGACCGCCCGGGTGCAGAAGCCTGGTGGGTCGCCCGTCCAGCACCGGGAACCTGCCGATCAGCGCAGCGGTTGCGAGGGTCGGCGCTTCGTGCTCGTCAGTTCCGCCAGCCCATGTGCTGCGGCTGCAACTCGGTGTCCCAATCGCACGGTTCCTTCGGGAGTGCGGTCCTGCTCACGGCCGCCGACTGCGATCAGCAGGTCGGGTCGGTTTGCGCGGAGCGCTCTGATGACGTCGGCCGTCGGTGCAACGTCGTTCTGGGTCGGGATGGCGAGCACGACTGCAGACAGGTGCGGACCTGCGGCCGCCCTCAGCCAATCGGTGACAGGGAGGTCTGCGCCGAGGTAGTCGGTGGCGAGGCCACGTCGGCGGGCCGCAACCGCGAAGGAGTACAGGCCGAGTTCGTGTCGAGCGCCCGGCGCCATCCCGATCAGGATCCGCGGCCCGGTCGCACCCACCCCGGCGGCTTCGTACGCCGCTCCGAGTCGCCGCATCACCGCATTGGCGACGAGGTGCTCGCCGGCCACGCTGATCTGGCCCGACTCCCAAGCCTCGCCCAGCGCGTCCAGCATCGGCAGGAGAACGGTGTCGACCACCGACTCAAAACTGCCCCGCGCGAACATGTCGTCCAGACCCATCGTCAGGCTGCGAGCATCCAGGGTCATTGCTGCCGTGATCACGGCATCGACGCACGGTGGCGCCGCGGCGTCGTCCGAGGGGGCCTCGTGAGGAGGGCGCCCGACGGTCGGGGCCGCGTCCTGGTGCTGTTGCCGAATCTCTCGGGCGGCCAAGCTGGGTGTCCGGCCCTCGTCGATGAGTCGCGCCATCAGGGCAAGGACGCGGACGTCGTCCTCGCTGTAGATCCGGTAGCCGCCCTCGGTGCGACCGGGCGCCACGATGCGGTAGCGACGCTCCCACGCGCGGAGGTTCGAGGGAGTGATGCCGACACGTTCGGCGGCGCCCTTGATCGTGTACATCGGGTCCAGCCTAGGGATTCAGGCGGTCGAGCGCGTCGCGTAGGCCACGCTCTGCCTGGTCACCCAGCCGGCGAAAGGCGGGCCGGATCAGCGGCGCCACGAACGCGGCGATTCCCTTGAGCTCGAACCTCGCGCGGTAGATGACCTCGGTACCGCCACCGGGAATGACCGCGAAGCTCATCGTGTCGCGCGCGCTCACGGTGGCGTTTTCACCACGTAGCGCGATGTGTGATCGGGGACGGTACTCCTCGACCACGTAGGTCAACTCCGTTCGTCGCCCGAGGAACGTCGAGACATTCGTGTAGCGCGTCCCCGGCCCACCGTCGCCCTCAGTCCGAGTCGTCCGGACGGTTCCGGGGTCCCACTCGGCCGTGTTGGTGAAGTCCGCCAGGTAGTCGAAGGCCACCGGCAGTGGAGTGGTCGTCGTCACGGTGCGGCAGATCTCGATAGTCATGGGCATACCTTAGACGAACCTTTGACAAACACTATGCATCCCGCCTAGCGTTCGAGTCATTCGAACCGAAGCCCTACCCGCCGTCGGGTGGCCTCGGAGAGCGTCCGGATCGAGTGTGCGGGGAGGAACCATGACCACCACCGGCCGACCGACGTCCGCTCCCAGCGGCCGGCCGACCGTCGCGGTGATCGGGGCCGGGGTGGCCGGACTGACCGCTGCCTATCTGCTCAACCGCACTCACCAGGTGACGCTGTTCGAGACCGATAGCCGGCTCGGCGGCCACGCGCACACCCACACCGTGTGGTCGTCAGCCGGCGACCCCTTGGCGGTGGACAGCGGCTTCATCGTCATGAACGAACGCACCTATCCGAATCTGCTGCGGCTGTTCGCCGAGCTCGGGATCGAGACCCGGCCCGCCGAGATGAGTATGAGCATCGTCTGCGACGGCTGCGGCCTGTCGTACGCCGGCGGCAGGGGTCTGTCCGGCATCTTTGCCCAGCCCCGCCGGGTCCTCGAGCCACGATTCCTCGGGATGCTCAGCCAGGTCCCGCGATTCCACAGGCACGCCCGCCGCCTGCTCCAGGGTGGCGAGGGTGATCCGACCTGGGGCGAGTTCTTGTCACAGGCTGGCTTCAGCGACTACTTCGTGTGCCACTTCGCGATTCCGCTGGTCTCCTGTGTCTGGTCGTGTGGCGACGAGGAGGCGGCGTCGTACCCGGCGCGTCACCTGTTCGCCTTCTTAGATCACCACGGCATGCTGCGGGTCAAGGGATCCCCGACCTGGCGGACTGTGGTCGGTGGGTCTCGCAGCTACGTCGACCGGATCGGCGAGCTGTTGCCTGATGTGCGGGTCAGCGTCCCGGTCAGTGCTGTTGGCCGCCACGACGACGGCGTCGACGTGCGGACCGACGACGGCCGAACCTCACGATTCGATCGCGCCGTGGTCGCGACCCACGCAGACCAAGCCCTGGCTCTGCTCGCCGACGCCACCTCGAAGGAGAAGGCCGACCTGGCCGCCATCCGCTACTCCCGCAACGAGACCTGCCTGCACCGTGACTCCGCGTTGCTGTCGAGCAGCGGCCGGGCCCGCGCGTCCTGGAACTACCGTCTCGCCTCCTGTCGGGGTGGTGCGGAGAAGGTAGTGGTCAGCTATTGGATGAACCGGCTCCAGGGGCTGGTAGACGACCAAGACCACGTGGTCACCCTCAACGCTCTCAACCACGTGAATCCGGATCTCGTGACCGCCACGATGACCTACCGGCACCCGGTGTTCACCACCGAGGCAGTGGCGGCGGCCGAGCGCCTCCGCACCGCTGGCGGTGAACGGTTGTCGTTCGCCGGCGCATACCTGGGCTGGGGCTTCCACGAGGACGGCTGCCGGTCAGGGGTGGCGGCCGCGGGCTCCTTCGGAGCCACCTGGTGATCGGCGCTGTCACGCTGCCGGCGCTGCCGTCACTCGTCGTCGGGCGGGTCAGCCATGCCCGACTGGTGCCGGTGCACCACTCATTCACCTACCGCACCTATCAATGGCTGATCGATGTCGACGACCCTCCGCGACTGCCTGCCTGGCTGCGCCCGCTGGCGGGCTTCAAGACCGGTGACCACCTCGAAGGCGGTGACTCCGGCGGTGGGATCCGCGGCGACCTCGCATCATTCCTGGGCCGGCACGATGTCGAACTCGCGGCGACTGACCGGGTGCTGATGCTCGCCAACGCTCGGATCCTGGGCCATGTCTTCAATCCGTTGACGGTCTTCTGGGTGCTCGACACTGCCGACCGCGTCCGAGCCGTGGTCTTCGAGGTCCACAACACCTATCGCGAGCGCCACGCCTACCTCCTCGATGTCGACGCGGATGGGTGTGCTGACACCGAGAAGGCCTTCTACGTCTCGCCGTTCAACGATGTTTCAGGCCACTATCGGGTCCGGATGCAACTGGATGCAGATCTGGTCACCGTCGCCGTCGGCCTCGACCGCCACGGGCAGCGGATCTTGACCGCCACCAGTCGTGGAGTTCCGCAGCCTGCCAGCACCCGTGCGCTGCTGCGGGTGAGTGCCCGTCACTTGTTGATGACCCAGCGGATCACCGCGCTGATTCGCCTGCATGGGCTGCTGCTATGGCTCCGCCGGCTTCCCATTGTGCGACGCCCCGTTCACAAGAAGGAGGTCGTCTCGTGAACGCCGGCACATCCACCATGGCCGCGGCATTGCCGAGACTGCGGCATCTGCCGATGTCGCCGAGCACACGGATCCGCGTTGTCAAAGCCCTGGTGCGCAGGATTGCGCGACGCGTGCCAGTCGACATCATGCTGCCCGACGGTGAGCTTCTCGACTCCACGAGGAACACCGCCGGCGCACGACCCGGGATCGTGCTGCACCGGCCCGAGGTCTTCTATCGTCGGCTGGCCGATCAGCCCAAGATCGGGATCGGCGAGGCCTACACCGCAGGAGACTGGGGGGTCGCGGCCGAGACCGATCTGGCAGATGCGCTGATCCCGTTCGCCGCACGCGTCCCCACCCTGTTGCCCGGCTGGCTACTCCGGCTGCGCGGGTTGGTCGACCAGTCGATCCCCTCCGACCAGCGCGGGGCACGCGAACACACGCGGGGCAACATCGCCTCGCACTATGACCTCAGCAACGAGATGTTCGCCGCCTTCCTCGACTCCACTCTCACCTACAGTTCGGCCCTGTTCGACCCCACTCGCCCGAGAGGCGAGCAGACGCTGGAGGCTGCTCAACTACACAAGGTCCAAGTCATCCTCGACCTGGCGGATGTCGGCCCGGGCACGAGACTGCTGGAGATCGGCACGGGCTGGGGCACGCTGGCGATCGAAGCGGCCCGCCGCGGCGCGACCGTCACCACGGTCACCCTCTCGATCGAGCAGGCCGAACTGGCTCGTCAGCGGATCCGAACAGCAGGACTCAGTGACCGGGTCGATGTCTTGGTGCAGGACTACCGCTGCGTTGACGGGTCATACGACGCGGTCGTCAGCGTCGAGATGATCGAAGCCGTCGGTGAACGCTACTGGCCCGAGTACTTCACCGTGCTGGCCCGACTGGTCCGTCCCGGAGGGGCGATCGCACTTCAGTCGATCCTGATGTCCCACCAGCGATACCTGGCCACCAGACGGTCCTATGGCTGGATCCAGAAGCACATCTTCCCCGGCGGCCTGATCCCCTCGTTGACCGCTATCGAGCACCACGCGTCCTCTGCCGGCCTGCGGGTCGGACAGGTCAACCGCTTCGGGCTCGACTACGCCGAGACGCTGCGTCGGTGGCGGTCGGCCTTCACACAAGCATGGCCAAGGATCCGTTCTGAACGGTTCGACGAGAGCTTCCGCCGCACCTGGGAGTTCTACCTGGCCTATTGCGAAGCCGGCTTCCGCGCCCACTATCTCGACGTCGCCCAGCTGCGCCTCGAAGCGACTGTGCCGGAGGCGACGTGACCACTAGTCTGCTCTGGTTTCGTCGCGACTTGAGACTGCACGACCATCCCGCCCTCGTGGCTGCCGCCCAGGCCGATCAGGTGGTGCCGCTGTTCGTCCTCGATCCGAGGCTGCGCGGGGTGGGGGCGGCCCGGGTCCAGCGACTGCTGGCCTCCTTGGCCGCCCTGCGGCAGGCCACCGGGAACGCGCTGGTGATCCGCACCGGCCGCCCGGTCAGGATCGTCGCGGAGACCGCCGCCGAGGTGGGGGCCGACACCGTGCACGTCTCTGGCGAGACCACGCCGTTCGGGCGCCGTCGCGATGCGGCGGTGGCACAGAGGCTGACCGCCGAGGGACGCGCACTGGTAGCCACGGGCAGTCCCTACGCCGTCACACCTGGTCGGATCTGCGGTGGTTCCGGTGCGCCGTACCGGATCTTCACGGCCTTCTTGCGGTCGTGGCGCGAACACGGCTGGCCGCGCCCGACAGCCGGCATCGACGTGGAGTGGCGTGCCGGAATCCCGTCGGAGGAACCCTGGATCGGCCGCCGAGGGCGATCGGCCGGCGAACCGCTGGCTGTCGCGGCCTGGGAGGACTTCCGCAAGCATCACTTGGACGGCTATGCCGAACGCCGCGACCGCGCTGACCTGGAGGGCACCAGTCGGCTGTCGATCCCACTGAAGTACGGCGAACTGCATCCCCGCACCCTCCTCGCCGACCTGGCCGAGCGAGCGCCTGGCCTGGATCAGCCGGATGTCGAGCGCTTCGTCGCCGAGCTCGCGTGGCGGGAGTTCTACGCCGACGTGCTGTGGCACCGACCGGAGTCGGCTCGACAGGACTGGCGCAGCGGTATGCGTGCGATGCGATACGACGACGACCCGGAGCTGTGGGAGGCCTGGTGCGCGGGTCGCACCGGTTACCCGTTCGTCGACGCCGGAATGCGACAGCTCCTGGCCGAGGGGTGGATGCACAACCGGCTCCGGATGGTGACAGCTAGCTTCCTGGTCAAGGACCTCCACGTGTGGTGGCTGACCGGAGCCCGTCACTTCGAGGCTCACCTCCTCGACGCCGACATCGCCTCCAACCGTCACGGCTGGCAGTGGGTTGCTGGCACCGGAACCGATGCGGCGCCGTACTTCCGGGTCTTCAACCCGGTGGCCCAAGGCCTTCGCTTCGACCCCGAGGGCGACTACGTCCGCCGATGGGTGCCCGAACTACGGCACGTGGCCGGATCGGCGGTCCACCGGCCATGGCAGCATCCAGATGGGTACGCCGAGGACTATCCGAAGCCGGTCGTCGACCACGAGACCGCCCGCCGCGACGCGCTCACGCGACTCGACGAGGCGAGAAGGGCGGAGCGATGATCCCGATCGACCACGGCATCGATCGATTCCTGGACCGGAGCATCGTGCTCGGGTACTCCGACCTTGGGTATCGCTACCGCCGACGCCGCTGGCCACCCGATGACCCGGGATCCGAGGCGCTCGTCGGGCGCCGGGCTCTGGTGACCGGCGCTGGAGGTGGTCTCGGCGAGGCGACCGCGCTCGGACTCGCTCGACTGGGTGGCACCGTCCACCTGCTGGTGCGAGCCGCACCTCGAGCGGAGGGGGCACTGAGACGGATCTCCGACACATTGGCGGCAGAGGGTCGCTCCGCGGCACTCGTCGTCGAGGAGTGCGACGTCGCCGATCTGGATGCGGTCCGTGCCTTCGCGGCTGGCCTCGCCCAGCGGCTTGCGAGCAGCGGAGCGGTCCTAGACGTCATCGTCCACAACGCCGGTGTGCTTCCTGCGACGCGGACCGAGTCTGCCGACGGCCACGAACTCAGCGTCGCGACGCATGTCCTCGGTCCGATCCTGATGACCGAGTCGCTGCTGCCGGCCTTGGCCGGCAGCGACCTGGGTGCGCGAGTCGTGTGGGTGGCGTCGGGCGGGATGTACGCCCAGTCACTACACGTCCACGATCCTGACTACCGTCGCGGCCGCTATCGAGGCGCCGCCGCCTATGCGCGCAGCAAGCGGATGCAGGTTGAGCTGATCGGGTGCATGTCGCAGCGTTGGGCGCCCCAACGTGTATCGGTCTACGCGATGCATCCCGGCTGGGCAGCTACCTCTGGGGTGACCAACGCGCTGCCCATGTTCACCACCCTGACCCGACCGATCCTGCGCTCGCCGGAGGCGGGCGCCGACACCGCTGTCTGGCTGGCGGCCACCTCGCCGGCTCCGCCGTCGGGGACCTTCTGGCACGACCGGCAAGCCCGACCGACCAGCTACCACCGTGGCACCCAAGCTGATCCTGCGCAGGTCGAGGTCCTCTGGCAGTGGGTCCAGGCGGTGGGGCTTGGGGACGAAGCGTGAGGGTGTCGTGAAAGCTCTGCACGGAACGGCGGGTTCCGTGTCTTCGTGGCTGAAGGTGCGCCGGCCAACGACTTGGGGTGGGCAGATGTCAGAGAAGTGCGGCCACCTTCTCCGCGGTGGCCTTGGCGGAGCCGGGGTTCTGTCCGGTCACCAGATTGTCGTCGATGACGGTGTAGGACACGAACGGTAGTTTGGCCTTCTCATATAGCGCGCCGCGGTCCTTGGCGGTCTGCTCGGCGTTGTAGGGGACGAGCTTGTCGACGCGGGCGAGCTCCTCCTCGCGCCAGGCGAAGCCGGTCATCTTGCGGCCGGCGATGAGGTAGGAGCCGTCGGAGAGCTTGGTGTTGAGCAGGCCGCAGTAGCCGTGGCAGACCGAGGAGACGATGGCGCCGCGTTCGAAGAGCTCGCGGGTGATCTGTTGCAGGCCCTCGCTGTCGGGGAAGTCGTACATGACGGCGTGGCCGCCGGTGAAGTAGATGGCGTCGTAGTGGGAGGAGTCGACCTGGTCGGGGCTGAGGGTGCTCTCCAGCAGGGCCATCTTGGCGGGGTCGTTGCGCCAGGCCTTGGCGGTCTTGTCGTAGCTGGGGAACTTCAGTGCTCGCGGTTCGAGCGGCACGTTGCCGCCGGCCGGGCTGACCAGGGTCTGTTCGAAGCCGTGCTCGGCAAAGATGTGCCAGGCGTGGGTGAGCTCGGAGAGCCACAGTCCGGTCGGGTGGGATGGGTCGTCGTAGTGCCCGACGTTGGTGACGACGTTGAGGATGCGCTTGGTCATGGCGGTGTCTTCCTGGGAGCGGGCTGGGTGAGTGGGTGGCGGGTCACCGGCCCCGGATCGAAGTTGGCACCGGCATGTGCAGGGCCAGCTGGCCCTCGGTGACGACGTCGAGCTGGATGGTCCTGATCGGCTTGAGCGATCGCACGTCGTCGGCCATCCGGCCAGCGCCGAGGGTCAGGTCGACACCACGAGGAAACCGAGCGGTTCCGGCGGCCAGGACATTGGTCTGGCTGAAGGTGGAGTGCCAGGCGCCCTCGATGGTGGTGTACGACGTCAGCGCGGTGACCTGCTCCCCGGTGGCATGCGCGGTCTGCCCGGGAGTAGCCACCGAGAGCTCGATATCGGTGTCGTCGTGGTCGTTGGCCACGCGGGCCGAGGTCCGGCGCGCGTCGATGTCGACGTCGAGGCCGGTGAGCCACTTGGGGAAGCCGTAGCCATCGTGGCCGCGGACCTGGGCGATCTGGCTGCTGACCGGAAGGGACAGGACATAGGAGTGGAGGTGCTCGTTCTTCAGGGCCGCGAGAGTGTCGACGAACCCGAGCCCGCGGTGACGCGCCGGGCGAACGGCAATGCCGACGGCGGCCTCGGTGTAGAAGTCGATGTCGCACACGTCGTAGCGGAAGAACATCACCGACACCAGACCGACACCCGGCGCCACCTCCAGAGGGGCCAGCTCCTGCGGCAGCCGGCTCCGGATCACACGTGACGGGGCGATCATCGTGAGCCGGGCCGTAGAGATCTTGTAGTAGAAGTTCGGCGTCAGCGTGGGGCCGATCGGGGACTCGACCTGTGTCTTCGTCAACCGCCGGAAGAAGTCGACGCCGCTCACGCGCGGGTCCGCGGCGACGACGTCGAGGTCGGTGTCCATCCGGAAGCGGTCGTACAGCCCGCCCTGGGGTACGTCGACAGCGTGGCCGCCCAGGTCGACGGTGACCGTTGAACCGGTGGTGGACATGACCCACATCCTTGATGTTGACGGCGCTTACATCGGCGATCGTAGACACCCGATGTGAACAGTGTCAACACCCGATGTCGTGACGCCTCCGGCTCGCTAGTGGACCTGGGCGGCCAGCATGGCGGCCAGCGCCGTGCGCACGTGATCGGCGATCTCTTCGGGGGAGTCCGCGGTGAGCTTGCCATCCACATAGAGACAGGCCATCCCGTGTGCGAATGCCCAACCGGCCGAAGCGAGGGCCTCGGCATCGCCGTCCGGAAAGACCCGGACCATGGCGGCTTCGAGCAGCGCGTGGATCTGTCCCGCGGCCTCGACCCGCTGCGCGTTCCCCTCGTCGCAGGCGTTGGTGAACATGACTCGGAACAGGGCCGGTCGGCGCAGAGCGAAGTCGACGTAGCCGACCGCCAGGTCGCCGAGGTCCACCGCAGTCGTGGGGAGGTCGCGGCCCTCGGTGAGAGTGGCGAAGAGGTCTCGCAGCCCCTCGGCGGCGAGTGCTGATTCGAGCGCGTCACGGTCGGTGAAGTGTCGGTAGAGCGCGGTCGGCGAAACCCCTGCCTCGCGCGAGACCGCGCGTAGGGAGAACGGTTCGCCGGACTCGAGCATCCGCATCGCGGCCGTCAGTGACGCGGTGCGCAGGTCACCGTGGTGATAGCCACTCTTGGGGGATGCCGACACCGCTTCCTCGCTCCTCGGACTCATGTGAACGACGTCAACATACCCTGCTTCGGGGCGTGCCGCTGTCGTCGGCGCGCAGGCACCATCCCTGCGGAGGGTGGGGGCCTGTTCGACGGGGCGGGCATCAGCCGATCGCCGACGTGCCCAGGTGTAGGCCGCTCGGGTCGACCGGGTGCTCCTTGGCCAGGCTCAGTCCGACGGTGGTGGTGGCGATCGCTGAGACGATCGCCGCAAGCATGAAGGCGGCGAGGGAGGCGTACGGGCGGTCGCCGTACTCGTCCACGGGCCCAATTGGCACCACGTGGGCGAGAAGAAGCAGTAAGCCGACGGCCGGCGCCCAGACCCCGAGGAGACGCAAGGGCCGCAGGATCCTTTCCGACTCCCCGAGGTGACCTCGGAGCGCGATGAGTGCGGCGAGCCCGCCGGGCACCATGACGGGGACCACGGCCCAGGTCATCGGAGTGAGGACCAAGACGGTCAGGCCCATGACCAGCAGCGCTGCGATCGCGGATCGCGTGCGGAGGCGGCCGACGCGGGCGAACCCACCGAGCAGCGTTGTCGTGGTGGTCAGGATCGCCGCCACCGTGCACGGTGCCCAGACCAGATAGCGGTTCAGGGTCCACGGATGGAAGCCGTCCGCCAACCCGCCCAGGCAGGCGCTGGCTGCTGCAGCGAGCCAGAGCAGTCCGGCCGCCAGTCCGGCGAACCCGGCCATCCGGGTGGTCCGTGTCGGCAAGGCGAGAGCGCCGGTCGAGGCCTCGGCGAAGGAGGCCGTCACCAGCGCGAGGTCGCCGAAGCGGCTCAGGGTCTCCTGGTGGGCGGCTCTCGCGTCGACCCCGCGAGCGAGGAGGTGGTCGCTGTGCTCGCGCAGGTGGTCGTCGATCTCGTCGACAATGTCGTCGACATCGCTTCGCCAGGCAAGTCGGCGGCGCAGCACGCCGACGTACTCGCCGATCAGGTCGTCTTCCACTGTGGCTTCCTTACGACCAGGGCGACGGCGGCGGCGAAGTCGTCCCAGGCGGCACGCTCGGCCCGAAGCTCGCGGCGACCGTCCTCCGTGAGTCGATAGACGCGCCTACGGCGCCCGCCGTGCACCTCCCAGTCGCTGGCCAGCAGACCTGCTCGCTCCAGTCGGTGCAGGACGGGATAGATCGTCCCCTCAGGGAGGTCGAACGCCTGCTCACTGCGGTCGCGCAGAGCCTCGATCACGGCGTAGCCGTGCAACGGTCGCGGTGCCAGCACCGCCAGCACCAAGAGGTCCAGGTGCCCCTTCAGTGCATCGCCTCTCACGCATAGGCACACTAGGTATGGGTGGCTGCGCCGTCAAGGTGCGCTGTCAAGGTGCGCCGTCAAGGTGCGCCGAGACGATCCTTGCGGCATGGGGTGGCTCGAGGAGCGATCAGCTGCCGGTGCATATCCTCCTGTCATGTCCTACGTCGTGGATTTCAAGACCGTCTCGACGGTGGGCCTCGAATCTTCGCCTGTCGCGGATGCGCTCGCGGGTCTGCGAGCCAACGAGGCCCGGTACTTCAAGAACAAGTACGACCACGTCTTCACCGTCGAGCCCGCAAGCGACGCCAAGGAGACCATCGACTGGGTGCACCGGATCCTCAAGGAGGAGCGCGACCTCGTCATCGCGTCGCCCGCCTTGGAGGCGACTGCCTTCCAGGTGGAGAACATCCGGATCGCCTACGTCTTCTATGAGAGCGGCCTGTCGATCAACGTCATGTACACCATTGATGACAACGGCAAGCGGGCGGTCGGGTTCAAGCTCTCCGATGGGATGGAAGTCCCCGAGGAGCTAGCCGCGCAGTTCAAGTTCGCGCGCCAGCGGTCCAAGTTGGCCGGGACCATCCGCGGCTCCTACTTCGTCATCAAGAACGACTACTGACCCGGGAGCTGCGAGGGCGCTAGACGAGCTTCGCGCGTGACGCGTGGGCGAGGACCTCAGACCGTTGTATGCCTAGCGACGCTAGGTATAGCCTGGCTCGCATGACCCCTACTGCGAGCGCGCTCGTGCGGACGAGCTCGCCCGGCATGGGGACCGTCGTCGGAGGCCTGCTCGTTGGCCTTGCCTACGCTGTCGCGCTGCGCGCTTGGATGCGGTTCATCTCATCGGAGCCTGAGTTCAGCTGGTCGGGCACCGGCTACATCGTCGGCATCTTCGCGGTGCTCGGGACGATGGCGGGTCTGGCTACCGTCGCGCGCGCACGGTGGCGGCCCCGCGCGGTGTTGGGCGTCCGGATCCTCGGCATCATCCTCAGCCTGGGCTGCTTCATGGCTGCGGGCACGGCCATGTTCCCCACCATCGTCCCGGCCGGACTCGGCGTGGGCCGCACGGACTGGCCGCGTTGGCTGCGCGGCGCGCTGATCGTTCTCGGTGCTGCCATGGCGGTGGCGGTGGTGATGACCCAGCTCGATCTGGAACCGGAGCGTCGAGCCGTGGCGCTGGTGACCTATCTGGCGCTCTGCTCGGTGGAGGTGGCACTCGTGGCTCGGCTCTGCGCACCGAGCCTGACGCCAGACCGCGCCGCACTCGGGTGATCGTGGCCACGGGATGGTCATTGCGGTGGAGCCACCCAGAACGGTGCGCGCAGCAGATCGGACGTGCGGCTGGAGGGGCCGACGCGCAGTTCGAACTCGCCGGGCTCGACGACACGGTCGCCGTGTTGGTCGACGATCGTCATGTCGCGCACGGGGATCTCGATCGCCACTCGCTGGCGCTCACCGGGTGCGAGGGTGACCTGCCTGAAGGCCTTCAGCTCCTGCTCGGCCCAGCTGGCCGACGTCACCCGATCGCTGATGTAGGCCTGGACGGTCTCGTGTGCGACTCGGTGGCCGACGTTGCGCACGGTCACTTCGGTGCGTAGCACGTCGGTGATCGACAGGGGGCCGGCAGCCACCTGCAGGTCGTCGTACTCCACCTGGGTGTAGGAGAGTCCCTCGCCGAAGGCGTACGCCGGCTCCTGGGTCAGGTCGGCGTAGCGGTCACCGTGTTGGCCGCGGATCTGGTTGTAGTAGGTCGGCTGCTGGCCGACGTGTCGCGCGAAGGAGATGGGAAGCCGCCCGCGCGGCTCGATCAGGCCGAGGAGGAGCTCGGCGATCGCGCGGCCGCCCTGCATGCCGGGGTTGGCGACCCAGAGCAGCGCCGCGGCCTCGGTCGCCGCCGGCGGGAGGACGAGCGGTTTGGAAGCCATCAACACCACCACGAGGGGCGTGCCGGTCGCCGCCAGCGCCTCCAGGAGTGCGACCTGGCCGCCGAGCAGGTCGAGTGTCGCGGTGGACTTGCCCTCGCCGACGAGCTCGATCCGGTCGCCGACCACCGCCACGACGACATCGGCGCCCTGGGCGTCGGCGACGGCGTGGGCGATCCGCCGCTCGTCGAGCGGAGCTGACCTGACCAGTGGCGGACGGGGTTGCCCGTCGGGGAAGAGGTCGCCCTCGGGGTGCGGCACGATGGTGACGATGTCCGCGCCGGGAGCATGCGTGATGGTCCAGTCGGTGGGCGCATGAGCCCGCAGCCCGTCCAGCACGGTGCGGATCAGCTCTCGCGGCTGCCCGTCGAGCCACCCGGCCTGGCCGGATGCACCGGCCCAGTCGCCGAGCTGGGTCTGGGCATCGTCAGCGAGCGGGCCCACCACCGCGAGCCGCCGCGGCTGACCCTCTCCCGCGGCACGACCGGAAGCGTCGGGGGTGAACCCGCCGAAGAGCGGCAGCAGACCCTCGTTGCGCAGCAACACGAGGGAGCCCCGCGCGGCCTCCAGGTTGAGGTCGAGATGCGGTTGGCTGCCGATCTCGCTGGTGATGCGCGCCTCGTCGGGCCGGCGGGGGTCCTCGAAGAGCCCGAGCTCGAACTTCACGGTGAGGATGCGCGCGACGGCAGGGTCGAGGTCGGCTGCGGTGATCATCCCCTTCTCGATCGCCTCCAACGCGCCGTCGTAGAAGCCCGGGGTCGCCATGATGAGATCGTTGCCGGCGCGTACGGCAGCCGCAGCAGCATGCGCGTAGTCGGGTTGCACGTGCTGCTCCCAGACCATCCGGCCGACGTTGTCCCAGTCGGTCACCAGAATGCCCGGGTAGCCCCACTCGCCGCGCAGCACCTCATCGAGCAGCCAGCCGTTCGTCGTGATCGGCACACCGTCGATCGTCTGATAGCCGAGCATGAAGGTGCGGCATCCCTCGCGGGCGACCTGCTCGAACGGCGGCAGGAACCAGGACCGGAGCTTGCGCCGGGAGATGTCGGCTTCGCTGGCGTCGCGACCGCCCTGCGTCTCGGAGTAGCCCGCGAAGTGCTTCGCCGTCGCCAGGATTGCCGTCGGATCGGCCAGACCGGCCCCCTGATAGCCGCGCACCATGGCCGCCGCCAGCTCGCCGATGAGCAGCGGATCCTCGCCGAACGTCTCGCCGACCCGACCCCAACGCAGATCCCGGGCGATGCACAGCACCGGGGAGAAGGTCCAGTGAATGCCCGCCGCCGAGGCCTCGACGGCGGTCGCTCGAGCGACACGGCGCAGCAGGTCCGGATCCCACGACGCGGCCATGCCCAACTGGGTGGGGAAGATCGTCGCCCCCTCCCAGAACGAGTGACCGTGGATGCAGTCCTCGCCGACAAGGAGCGGGATGCCGAGGCGGGTGCGGGCAACCAGCTCGTGCGCCTGGCGGAGCCGCTCCGGAGAGGTGTGCAGCAGCGAGCCGGCGTGCTTGTCGAGGACGATGTCGTCGAGGTCCTCGCGGGCGTCGAGCTGCAACATCTGACCGACCTTCTCCGCCACCGTCATCTGGGAGAGGAGATCCGTCACGCGGTCGGTGACCGGGCGGGAGGAGTCCAGGTAGGGAGTCTGGGTCACCCCCCGATCTTGCCGCGTGTGCGGAAGTGCTCTGGAGCCGGTCCAGGGACGAGCACCTATCGTGGGGCGGGTGCGGATCGTCTCGTTGCTGCCCTCGACGACTGAGATCCTGTTCGCGATCGGGGCGGGCGACGATGTGGTGGGGGTGACCTTTGAGTGCGACTTCCCGGTTGAGGCACGCACGCGCAAGATCGTGTCGACCTCGGCGATGCCGGAGGGATTGTCGCCTGCCGAGATCGACGCCTTCGTGACGAGCGCCGTGAGGCGCGGCGACGATCTCTATCACCTCGAGGCGGACGCCCTGGCGGGGCTGGACGCCGATCTGGTGGTCACCCAGGATCTCTGCGCGGTGTGCGCGGTCGACGTCACGGTGGTCGACGACGCGTTGTCCTACCTCGGGTGTCGGGCCGAGGTGATGACGATCGATCCGCACACCATCGACGAGGTCCTCGACTCCGTGCACCGCCTCGGCGAGCGCACCGGGCACTCCGACGCGGCCGCGGAGATCGTCGCCAGCCTGCGCGGCCGGTTGGCCGATGTACGTCGTGCTGTAGCGGGGCGAACTCGCCCACGGATGCTCGTGCTGGAGTGGACCGATCCGCCGTTCGCTCCTGGGCACTGGATCCCCGAGATGGTCGAGGTCGCGGGTGGTGTGCCCGCTCTCGGCAAGACGGGGGAGAAGTCCTACCGCATCACCTGGGCCGAAGCGGTCGAGGCAGATCCCGACGTCGTCGTGTGTGCGCCATGTGGCTACGGACTGGCCGAGGCTCGTGCGCTGGCCGACGAGGTGGTCGGCAGGTTTCCCGGGATCCCGGTGTGGGCGGTGGATGCGAATGCGTCGTACGCCCGCCCCGGTCCACGACTGGTCGACGGCGTCGAGACGCTGGCCGCGATCCTGCACCCCGGGGTGGTCGAGCTGGACCCTCCCGCCGAACCGAACAGGATCCGAGTCAGTTGAGCGGGTGTCGCGGCCGCGCCCGCGAGCCTTCGCCCTAGACTCGCCCTGCGGCGGTTCGGCCGGTCGGCAGACCGGTCGTCGCAAGAGGGAACCCGGTGAGAGTCCGGGACTGCCCCGCAGCGGTAAGAGGGAACAACCGGTGTCACCAGCACTGGGTCACCGGCCGAAGGCCGGAAGCCCGGGAAGCGACACCCAGTAGGAGAAGCTCGCCACGAGTCAAGCCCTCGAGTCCGAAGACCTGCCTCCGCACCGGGTCCGCACGGGACTCGGTCCACGACGAGCTCTCGAGGGATGAGCACGATGGCTAGTAGCTACCACCCCGCCCGGTCGTACGACGACACTCACGCGTCCGCGTCCGACAGCGACCCACGCCGTTCAGCCCGCGAACGGATGGTGGGCTTCTTGACGGAGCGACTCACCGAGGAGCTGGGCCAGCTCTGGTCGCGCGATCAACGGCTCGGGACCGGACGGCCGCGACCGGCGTTGCCCGCCCAGGTCGCGGTGCTCGACGAGCTGCTCACCACCTTGCGAGCCGGTGTCCTGCCCAGGCGGCGCGAGCTGCGCATCCTGTTGTTCGGCTACGGGACCCATCGAGACTATGACCCGGCCTGGGTCCACCTCTTGATGGACTGAGCCGTCTCGGCCCAGAAGGTCTCAGGGAAGCACGACGACGTAGGAGTCAACCTGGCTGATCAGGTCGTCGTGGAAGGTGAACAGGTCGCTGTAGCCGAACCGGAAGGGACCGTGTTCGCGATGGTGCCCGCGGCCGGTGCCGGTGACCACGATGACGTCACCGGCGTCAATGGTCCTCTCCACGGTGAGGTCGGGGCTGCCCTCGAACGCGGGGTTCTCGATCTCGTCGTCGAACTCGATCTTGCCGTGGGTGGTGCGGACGCCGTGGACGTGCCAGACGACGTCGTCGGTGAGGCACGCCAAGATCGCGTCGTGGTCGCTCCTGCGGAAGCCGTCGAAGTAGCGGTCGAGGGTCTGCTCGCGGGTGGGCATGTGGGTCAGCTCCGTTCGTCGGTGGTCAGCCGCGTCGCGACGAGATCGAGGTGGCGAAGGATGCCGCCCAGTCCGGTGCGGGCCTGCTCGGTCCGCAGCTCGGGCGGCAGCCCGCGTTGATGGATCACCACGGTCGTGCCCTGGCCACTCGCCTGAAGATGGATCTCCGTGGTCAGGCCTGTCTCCGGCTCGAGGAGCACTAGGCGGGTCGGTGGGTCGATGGCTTCGTAACGGAAGCGCAGCCCATGGGTGTGCCCGGCGGCACCGTGCGTCTCGAGCGCGAAGGTCCCACCCACACGAAGGTCGACCTGGACCGACTCGGGCGGCACGACGGCGTGGTCGCCGCCCCAGAAGGCAGCCAGGTGCTCGGGTGTGGTGAACACGTCCCACACCAGGTCGGGAGGGGCATCGACATGCCGGGTGGCGATCAACTGGTCGCCGTCGAGCCGCACGCCGTTCGTCATCGGGGTGACCCCTCCCGCAGCGAGGTCAGGTGTTCCTCGAGTCGGTCGAGGCGCGCCTCCCACTCCCGCTGCTGCTCGCCGATCCAGCCGCCCATCTCGACGAGGCGATCCACGTTGAGCCGGCAGGGTCGCCGCTGTCCGTCGACCCTCTGCTGGATCAGCCCGCAGCGCCGCAGGATCCCGACATGACGAGAGACGGCCTGATGGGTCAGCTCGAACGGCTCCGCGAGCTCGCCGACGGTCGCCTCGCCGTGGGCGAGCCGGCTGATGATGGCCCGCCGGGTGCGGTCGCTGAGGGCAGCGAAGGTGGCATCGAGGTCGGCGGCGGTGGTCACCCTCCCGACCCTATGCGCAACAATTTCATTGCGCAAGGGAAGCCTTGTATAAGGGGAGCAGGTAGCGCTGGGTTGACCCTCACTCCTGCCGGCGATAGTCGTGCTCGAGGATCTGCTCACGCCACTCGGTCCACGGGTGCGCGGAATCCAGCAGCCCCTCGAAGACCTCCCGGGGGTCGAGGTAGTCGTAGAGGCCGCCATGCCGGAAGCGGACCCGCAGGGTCCGAGTCGCCGGGTCGTAGCCGACCTCCTCGAGTGCGCGGGAGCGCCGCATCGGGATCATCTCCACCCCACCTTCCTACCTCGAATCCAGGTCTCACGCCCGCGCGGATAGTTGCTCCGGCCGTCTCGACTGGCGGCGCACGGGCCACCCCTGGGGTCGTGATCTCGGCCGGAGGACGGTGTGTGAAGGGGTCGCCGCGATGTCGTTAGGGTTGGCAGCGATGACAACGACAGGCCCCAGATCCGGGACGCCGCTGCGCGCCCTGCTGTTCGACTTCGACGGCACCATGATGGACACCGAACAGGCGCACTTCGCCGCTTGGCGGCACATCTTCGAGATCCACGGCGCGCAGATCGACGAGCATGACTGGGCGGGCGTCGTCGGGACGGTCGGTAGCGACTTCGATCCCGTGGCGCTGCTGCAACGACGTACGACGGTCCCGTTGGACACCGAGCAGGTGATGGTTCGTCGCGAGGAGCGCTTCCGCACCCTGTATCGCCAGCTCGAGCTGCGGCCGGGCGTCGACGCCCTGGCGCAGTCCGCGAGGGACGCCGGGCTGGCGGTCGCGATCGTCACCAACGCGGAGCCCGAGTGGGTGGAGCTGCATCTGGATCGGCTCGGTGAGCTCGACCAGTGGCCGCACATGTTCGCGGCCGGTATCGACCCGGAACGCGCGAAGCCGTCGCCGGTGCTCTACCTCGAGGCCCTCAGCAAGCTCGGCGTGAGCGCCGAGGAGGCCATCGCGATCGAGGACTCGCCCACCGGGATCCGGGCCGCCCAGGCGGCCGGGTTGCGCTGCGTCGCCTACCCCCACCCGCTGACGAGCGTGCTGGATCTCTCCGCTGCGGATGCGATCGTCGACTCGCTCGAGGGCATCACCCTCGCCCAGCTCGAGAGCCTGGTTGGCTAGCCTTCAGAGCTCGATGCCGGCCTGCTGGCGCAGCCGGTCGAGCTGGGTCAGCACGGCGATCGACTGCTCGGGGGAGACCAGGTCACTGGTCAGGCGTCCTGCTGCCAGGCACCGATGGACCTCGAGGATCTCGTTGCCGTAGCCCTCGCCGATGATGGGCTCGTCTCCTGTGATCTCCTCGGCTGGAGGGATGGAGGCATCGGAGCGTTCGAGCGGCGTCCACCTGATCGAGGTCGGGTGGTGGAACTCCTGGGTGAGGTCGAGGTGGCCGGTCGTGGTGGCGATCGTCGCGGTGTTCGCGAGGCACGCGGTCATCGACGAGCTCAGGGCGGCGACGGCTCCGCTGGCGTAGCGCGCGGCGATGGCGATGTCGAGGTCCACGCCGCGGTCGGACAGGGTCGCCAGGGCGGTCGTCGCCTCGGGATCACCGAGCACCAAGGTGGCCAAGGTCACCGGGTAGATGCCCATGTCGAGCAGGCTGCCCCCACCGAGCGCCGGGTCGAACAGGCGGGCATCCTCGTCGGGCCGCATCACGAACCCGAGCCGGGCGCTGACCTGTCGGACCTCGCCGTACCGCCCCTCGGCGAGGTGGCCGAGCATGGCCCGGATCAGTGGGTGGCAGGCCGTCCACATGGCCTCCATCAAGAACACGTCGCGGTCGCGAGCCTCTGCGAAGAGGGCGGTGGCCTCATCGGCGGAGATCGCGATCGGCTTCTCGCACAGCACCGCCTTGCCGGCCGCCATCGCCAACCGGGTGTGCTCGGGGTGCACCCCGTGCGGCGAGGCGACGTACACCACGTCCACCGCCGGATCCTCGACCAGCTCGGCGTAGCTGCCGTAGGGCGTCCCGCCGAAGCGGCTGCTGAACGCCTCGGCCCTGCCGAGGTCGCGCGAGCCCACGGCAGCAATGCGGGCTTCAGGCACCAGTGCCAGCTCCGTCGCGAACTGGTGAGCGATGTCGCCCGGCGCGAGGATTCCCCAACCAATGGTCATGACGTCGCCCTTCTCGGACCTTCTCGGAAGCGGGACCTGATCGATCGCGGCCCACGCTATCGAATCGGTTCCGGTGCCCGTGGACGCAGCTTGTCTTGACTCATTCAAGATTACGCGGAAGACTCCGAGGAGTGGGAAGTGACGCCGATTTCGCCGAGCGGCTGCGGGCGACGGGCCTCCGGGTGACCAAGCCCCGGCTGGCGGTCCTCGCGGCGCTGAGCGAGCTCGCGCATGCCGACACCGACGGCATCATTGGCGCCGTACGCCGTGAGCTGCCGTCCGTCTCGCACCAAGCCGTCTACGACTCGCTGCGGACGCTGACCGACGCCGGCCTGGTCCGTCGGATCCAGCCGACCGGCTCCGTGGCGCGCTACGAGTCGAGGGTCGGCGACAACCATCACCACGTGGTGTGTCGCTTGTGTGGCGAGATCGCGGATGTCGACTGCGCCCTGGGCGACGCCCCCTGCTTGACCGCTTCCGACGACAGCGGCTTCCTCATCGACGAAGCCGAGGTCATCTATTGGGGCCTGTGCCCCGACTGCGCCACCGCGCGCACCCCGACCTCCACCGATCTCACCTGATTTCACCCAACCCCAGGAAGGAAACCCCGATGCCCGAGAAGCACCACGACGCTGTCATCGGCGATGTCAACGACGAGAGCCGCGAGGGCGGTTGCCCGGTCGCCCACGTGCGTGCGCCCCTGCCCGCCGCGGGCGGCGACAGCCGCAGCTGGTGGCCGGAGCGGCTGAATCTGAAGATCCTCGCCAAGAACCCTGTCGTGGCGAACCCTCTCGGTGACGACTTCGACTACGCCGCTGCCTTCGAGGCGCTCGACCTGGCCGCGGTCAAGGAAGACATCGCCGAGGTGCTGACCACCTCGCAGGACTGGTGGCCCGCCGACTTCGGCAACTACGGCCCGTTCATGATCCGGATGGCCTGGCACAGCGCCGGCACCTACCGCATCAGCGACGGTCGGGGCGGTGCGGGCAGCGGCCAGCAGCGGTTCGCGCCGCTCAACAGCTGGCCGGACAACGTCAGCCTGGACAAGGCCCGCCGTCTGCTGTGGCCAGTGAAGAAGAAGTACGGCAAGTCGCTGTCGTGGGCCGACCTGATCGTGCTCGCCGGCAACGTCGCACTGGAGACGATGGGTCTGAAGACCTTCGGCTTCAGCGGCGGCCGGGTGGACGCCTGGGAGCCCGACGAGGACGTCTACTGGGGTCCGGAGAACGAGTGGCTCGGTGGTGACGAGGGCGGCGCCATGCGCTACAGCGGGGACCGCGACCTGGAGAACCCGCTGGCCGCCGTACAGATGGGTCTGATCTACGTCAACCCGGAGGGTCCCGAGGGCAACCCCGACCCGATCGCCTCAGCCCGAGACATCCGTGAGACCTTCGGCCGGATGGCGATGAACGACGAGGAGACCGTCGCCCTCATCGCCGGTGGGCACACCTTCGGCAAGACTCACGGTGCCGCGTCGGCTGACAATGTCGGGCCCGAGCCCGAGGCCGCCCCGATGGAGCAGATGGGGCTGGGCTGGCAGAGCAGCTATGGCACCGGGAAGGGCGCCGACACCATCAGCTCCGGGCTCGAGGTCACCTGGACCTATCACCCGACCCGCTGGGACAACGAGTTCTTCCACATCCTCTTCGCCTACGACTGGGAGATGATGGAGTCGCCGGCCGGCGCGAAGCAGTGGCGCCCGGTCAACGGCGGTGGTGCGGACATGGTGCCGGACGCCTTCGGCTCCGGGCGCCGGGAGCCGCGGATGCTCACCTCCGACCTGGCCCTCCGCTTCGACCCGATCTATGGGCCGATCTCGAAGCGGTTCCACGAGAACCCCGAGGAGTTCGCCGACGCCTTCGCACGCGCGTGGTTCAAGCTCACCCACCGCGACATGGGTCCGGTCAGCCGCTACGTCGGGCCCGAGGTGCCGACCGAGGAGCTGATCTGGCAAGACCCGCTCCCCGCGCGTGACTACGAGCTGGTCGATGCAGCCGACATCGCGACCCTCAAGGAGAAGGTCCTCGACTCCGGGCTGAGCATCTCGCAGCTGGTCTCGACGGCGTGGGCCTCGGCGGCATCGTTCCGGGGCAGCGACAAGCGAGGCGGCGCCAACGGCGCTCGAATCCGTCTTCAGCCGCAGAGCAGCTGGGCGGTCAACAACCCCGACCAGCTCGCCATCGTGCTGCGCACGCTGGAGGGCATCCAGGCCGACTTCAACGCCAGCGCCGAGGACGGCAAGCAGATCTCGCTCGCCGACCTGATCGTGCTGGCCGGCTCCGCCGCCGTCGAGGCCGCTGCCAAGGCAGCCGGGCGGCCGGTGCAGGTGCGGTTCACGCCGGGTCGAGTGGACGCCTCGGCGGAGCAGACCGACGCCGAGTCCTTCGAGGTGATCGAGCCCAAGTGGGACGGCTTCCGCAACTACGTCGGCAAGGGCAACCCGGTCCCCGCCGAGTATCTCCTGGTCGACCGGGCCAACCTGCTCAACTTGAGCGCGCCGGAGATGACGGCGCTCCTCGGTGGCCTGCGGGTGCTGGGCGCCAACCACAACGGCTCCGCCCTTGGCGTGCTGACCGACCAGCCCGGCACGTTGACGAACGACTTCTTCGTCAACCTGCTCGACATGGGGACCGAGTGGCGCTCGACCAGCGACGACTCCTCGACGTTCGAGGGCGTCGACCGGGCCAGTGGCGACGTGCGCTGGACCGCGACCCGGGCCGACCTGGTGTTCGGCGCCAACGCGGAGCTCCGGGCCGTCGCCGAGGTCTACGCCAGCGACGACGCCGCGGACAAGTTCGTCCAGGACTTCGCCGCCGCGTGGGCCAAGGTGATGGAGCTCGACCGCTACGACCTGGGCTGAGATGGCCGCCGATGTCCTAGACATCGCTACGGTGCGTGGCCACTTCCCAGCGCTCGACCCAGCGCTGGGAGGTGGCGCCGCGCACTTCGACGGACCAGGCGGGACGCAGACGCCCGAGGTCGTCGGCCGCGCTGTCGCCGACACGCTGACCGGGCCGCTGGCCAATCGCGGCACGGTCACGTCGGCCGAGCGCAACGCCGAGCGGGCGGTCGGTGCGGCCCGGGCCGCGCTGGGTGACCTGCTGGGGGTGGACCCTCGAGGCGTCGTCTTCGGGCGCAGCATGACGCAGCTCACGATGGACATCTCTCGCACGCTCGCCCGGGGTTGGCGGCCGGGCGACGAGGTCGTGGTCACCCGCCTCGACCACGACGCCAACGTGCGCCCGTGGCTGCTCGCCGCCCAGGGCGCCGGCGCCGCCGTACGCTTCGCCGACTTCGACCCCGAGACCGGCGAGCTCGATCCCGACCAGATCGCTCGGGTGGTCACGCCCGCGACCCGGTTGGTCGCGGTCACCGCGGCGTCCAACCTGATCGGCACCATTCCCGACCTGCCGGCGATCGTCGACGTCGCCCATGCGGTGGGGGCGTGGGTGTACGCCGACGGAGTGCACCGCACCGCCCACACGCCGGTCGACGTCCCCTCGCTCGGCGTCGACTTCTATGCGTGCTCGCCCTACAAGTTCCTCGGCCCGCACTGCGGCGCGCTCTACGGTCGGCCCGACATCCTCGAGCAGCTGACCCCGGACAAGCTGCTGCCCGCGCCCGACACGGTCCCGGAGAGATTCGAGCTGGGCACGCTGCCCTATGAGCTGATGGCTGGCACCACCGCCGCGATCGACTTTCTAGCCGAGCTGGCGGGGCCGGATGTCGCGGGTGCGGGCTCTCGGCGCGAGCGTCTAGTGGCCGCTCTGACCGCTGTCGAGGCGCATGAGGATCGGCTCCGCGCTCGGATCGAGCAGGGTCTCCTCAACCTGCCCAGCGTGGTGCTGCATTCCCGAGCGGCTCGCCGGACGCCCACCCTGCTCGCCACCTTCGCCGACCGGGATCCGCGCGAGGTCAGCCGGTTCCTGGCCGAGCGCGGCGTCAACGCCCCCGCCGGCACCTTCTACGCCTACGAGCCTGCCCTTCGGTTGGGGCTCGGTGAGACGGGTGGGCTTCGGATCGGGCTGGCGCCGTACAATGACGACACCGATGTCGACCGCTTGCTCGCCGGATTGGCGGAGTTCTTCTCGCCCTGATCAGTGCGCGTGCCGGACCCGGCGCACGGCGGTGGCGATGACCTTGCTGTAGGCGTCGTCGCTGATGTCGTTGCCGAAGATTCCGAAAGTAGACATCGTCACGAGGTTCTGACCCACCCGGACCACCGCCACTCGGATCGTGATGTAGTTCGGCGCGTCGGGGAAGGAACCCGTCAGGTAGACCCCGGTGACCGCGTCGCCCACGGTCGGGGGCTCGTAGGACTCCACCACGTAGGTCGTCGACGTGTCGCCGGTGCCGACGCGGTACTGGTGACAGTTCGCTAAGCCGGCCCGCAACTGGGCGAAGGCACGTTTCGCACCACCGGGGAATGCCGCGACGGACTCCATCACCGCCGGGCCGCGGTTGCCCGCCGAGAATCCGCGGGCCCGGATCGCCGACGCATCTCGGCCGTAGCTGACGGTCAATGCCTGGGACACCAACGCGCATGCGGGTGTGCCGGCCGTCACCTTGGGCGCCCCCGAGAGCTCCGCGAAGCTGGGGTCCTCCTCGAGGTCACGTGGCACGTTCGCTTCGACGAGGAGCACGCGGTCGATCGCCTCGGCGGCCAAGGGCCCCGGTCGGTCACGGAGCGGATCGTGATCGCCATCCGACGACACGTCGGCCGGATCGGGCGTAGCGGATGCCGCATCCTGGGACTGATCGCTGGCGCCCCGAACGACCACCGCGGGAGCGGCGGTAGCGCACCCGGCCAGGACGAGGCCCGCTAGCAACGTCACCAGTGCGGGTCGCATACCTTCACGGTAGAGACCATGGGGGCTCGCCGCAGCCGAACGAGCAGACCGGGTGCGTGGGATACTCGCGCCGTGGCAAGGGGAGACTCGGCGGAGCCCAGGGTCGAGGAGCTGGTGGCCTTCGAACTCGCGACCCGGGACCTGGTCGGGCTGGCGCTGCGCAGTGTCGAGAACCTCGAGGTGTCGCTGTCCCAGTTCCGCCTCCTGCTGGTGCTCCACGAGCTGGGTCGGTCGAGCTCGACCCAGTGTGCTCAGGCCCTCGGGGTGGTGGGCTCCTCGGTCACCCGGTTGGCCGATCGACTCCATGCCTCCGGCCATCTGGTTCGAGGCGTGGATCCGGACAACCGCAGCGTGGTCACCCTCGAGTTGACTGCCGCCGGGCGACGAGTGGTCCGTCAGGTGACCACGCGGCGACGCCGAGAGCTGAGCAGGGCGCTCGACCTCCTCGATCCGGAGCAGAGGGCCGCGTGTGTGGCCGGCCTGGGGACGTTGCACGAGGCGCTGGCCGACCAGGTGGTCGGCGACGAGTCGCACGGCCGGCTGCCCTTCTGACCTGTCGCTGACCTGTCGCTGCGTCCTTCCGTCACCTCCGGGATCTCTGTCGCGTTTGGTGCGGGCTTGCCTAACGCAAGACTTGCATTAGGCAAGAGATTGAGCGATGGTGAGACTAGATCGATTCCAGAATCAGGGGGCCGAGGTGCAGCGGGACGACGAACGCTTGCGAGCCGTCGGCCTGCGGGTCACCAAGTCCCGGCTGGCGGTGCTGGCCGAGGTCGCCTCCCACCCGCACGCTGACGTCGAGACCATCGCCACCGGAGCGCGCGCCCGGCTGGGCTCCCTGTCGACCCAAGCGGTGTACGACGTCGTGCACGCACTCACCCATGCTGGTCTGCTGCGCCGCGTCGAGCCAGCCGGATCACCGGCTCGGTTCGAGGTCGAGACCGGTGACAATCATCACCACCTGGTCTGTCGGACCTGCCACGAGATCGTCGATGTCGACTGCGCCGTCGGTGAGGCGCCGTGTCTCCAGGCCCGTGACGATGGCGGCTACCTGGTCGACGAGGCCGAGGTCACGTACTGGGGCGAGTGCGCGGCTTGTCAGCTGGCCCGGACCTCGGCCGACGGCGACCGGACCACGTCCACACCTTCCAAACGAGCGGAGACATAGATGAGCACGACGATCAGCAGTCCGGTCATTGACCGCGCCAGTGTCCGGGGACCTCAGAAGCTCGGCCCGCTGACACCTCTGGTCGGCGAGTGGGAGGGGGATGTCGGGCTCGACCTCTCGTATCACAACCAGGATGACGAGACGAGCCACACGTCCTACTTCGAGCGGGCCGTCTTCAAGCCCATCCCGATCCAGGAGAACGGCCAGCAGGTCCTCTGGGGACTGAACTACTCCATGACGGCCTGGCGTCACGGCGAGGAGGCGATGGATCCCTTCCACGACGAGATCGGCTTCCTCCTCTGGGACAAGGTCAACGGCCAGGTCATCCGCAACGTCGTCTTCGGGCGCGGCATCGCCATCCTCGCCGGCAGCGACGCGAAGCCGGGTGATCGGGTGCTCCACTTCGACGCCAAGCCCGGCGATCCGTCGTATGGCATCTTGCAGAACCGCTACCTGATGGAGCGGGCGGAGATCAGGGACTTCACCAGCAGCTTCACCTTCCACGACGACGGCACCTTCAGCTACACCTCCGACCTCCTGCTCCGGCTGGCCGCCACGGGTGGGGAGATGCACCACACCGACGAGAACACTCTGCGGCGGGTCAGGCGCTACCACCCGAGCGTCGAGGGGTAAGGCGGGATCTCGCAACCGCCGCGCTGGTGAGGGCTGGCACGATGGTGGTGTGCGCCGGTCCAAGCCGTGGCCGCCGTGGGCCCATCCCGCGATCGTGATCCTCTTCGTCGCCGGGTGCTTCCATCTCTATCGAGGTGCCCCGGTGGACGGCGTCGTCTTCGTGGCGGTCGCGATCTGGCTGGCGTCCGCCGAGACGCGGTCACCGGCAGCGGTCGGGGAGGAGTACGCCGCCCTGCCCTCGTCCTGGCTTCTCGGCGGAGTCCTGCTCGCGTGCGTCGTCGTACTCACTGTCGCTCCGCGTTATGGCCGCGTGGATGTGATGGTCGTGGGTGGGATCGGAATCGCGAGTGTCGCGGTGGCGGCGACCCGCGATGACACAGTGCCGCCTCCGCGGCGGGGAGCCGCGTGGCCGTATGCGCTCGTCGGCCTGGTGGCGGCGCTGAACGAGCTCACGGCCTACCTGCTCGAGAGCACTCCGGCCGCCGACTGGCGGCACCCGTCCGTGTCGGACCTGACCGACCCGGTGTGGGCCTGGGGCCCTACCCGGGGGATCCTCGTGCTCGGCTGGTTGGTCGGTGGGGTGTGCCTGCTGCGGATGCTCCCCGGTCGGGTCGCCGCCGTCGGTGGCACGGAGGCCGGATCGGGAGAAGGTGCCCGATGACCGCCCGGCTGATCACGATCGGGGTCTTCGCCGCCTGTGCCCTGGCACTGGTAGGCCTGCAGATCGCGGCTGAGCATCGCCCGGATCGGATCTGTGGTCTGGGCACCCTGTTCGGCCGGCTGATGGCCACCCGAGCCACCAGAGTGGCCGTCGTTTTGGCCTGGGCCTGGATCGGCTGGCACTTCCTGGTGACACCTCCGGCCTAGCACGCACCTCTAGGCTGGCCGGGTGGTGCGAGCCTGGATGAGCTGGAGCAGCGGCAAGGACAGCACGGCAGCCCTCCAGGCGGTTCGAGTGGAGCACGGCATCGACGTCGTCGGACTGCTCGTCACCGTGAACGCGGCCGCCAATCGGATCGCTATGCACGCCGTCCGGCGGTCGCTGCTGGATGCCCAGGCCGATCGACTCGGGCTGCCGACCCACGTCGTCGAGATCCCGTCGCCGTGTCCGAACGAGGTGTACGAGGAGCAGATGGCCGAGGCGATGGCCGCTGCCACCCGGGAGGGCGTCGAGGCGGTCGTCTTCGGCGACCTCTTCCTCGAAGATGTCCGGGCCTATCGGGAGCAGGCGATGGCGGGCACCGGCATCCGGCCGTTGTTCCCGCTCTGGGGTCGGCCGACGGACCAGTTGGCCCACGACATGATCGACAGCGGCATCCGGGCCGTGCTGACCTGTGTCGACCCGACCAAGTTGCCGGCCTCTTTCGCCGGTCGCTCGTTCGACGAGGACTTGCTGAGCGACCTGCCCGCCGATGTCGATCCCTGTGGTGAACAGGGTGAGTTCCACACCTTCGTCTGGGACGGCCCGGGCTTCGCGAGCCCGATCGACATCGAGACCGGCGAGGTGGTGACCCGGGACGGGTTCGTCTTCTGTGACGTGGTCGAGTCTGGCGCGGTCGACTCTGGCGGAGCCCCGCCGACCCCCGAGTCGGCGGACCTGGCTCGCTTGCGCCGCTGGGAGGACGCGGGCGGGACCTGGCAGGTCGCCGTGCGGCGTCCCGAGGGCGCCACGTTGTCGCTGTGTCGGTGTGACGGCGGCGAGGAGATGGACCGCTTCACCTCGTCCGAGCCCGATCTCCTCGACTACCTCGCCGCCACCGACTGAGGTCCGCCGCGGCGTTGGTCCCGTCGGAATTGGCTAGTCCGTCCGTTGGCGCGGAGAGCCAAGAGCGACGCAACTGACTCTATTCAACCAACTAGTTGACAAAGCCCAGGGTTCGGCTAAGGTGGAGTAATCAACCAACTAGTTGAGGAAGGGGCGGGCATGAGTGACCAGTTGTCCAGGGTGTTCTCGGCGCTGGCCGACCCGACCAGGCGAGACCTGGTGGCCCGGTTGGCCGTGGGTGACGCCACCGTCAGCCAGCTCGCGGCGCCGTACGCCGTCAGCGTGCAGGCGGTCTCCAAGCACCTCAAGGTGCTCGAGGAGGCCGGTCTGGTCAGCAAGGGCAGGGATGCCCAACGCCGCCCCGTCCATCTCGAGGCGGAGGTGTTCGACCTGATGACGAAGTGGATCGAGCGCTACCGCCAACAGGCCGAGGCGCGCTACCAGCGTCTCGACGCGGTCCTGGCCGAGATGGACCCCGACCAGTCCGATCGGCAACGACACGCGGAGGGAACAGCATCATGACCACCACGCACATCAGCGAAGCAACCATCGAGGCCGACGCCACGGTCCCCGTCATCCGCGTCACCCGAGACTTCCAGGCCACTCCCGAGCAACTGCTCCGAGCTCACCTGGATCCGGAGATCTTCGCCCGCTGGGTCGGTCCCGAGTCGATCGGCTGCACGATCGTGGAGTGGGACGCGCGCAACGGCGGCAGCTGGCGCTACCGCGCCCACCGCAACGACTTCGAGACGTCCTTCCGGGGGTGTTTCCACGAGGTCGGCCCGGACCGGATCGTGCAGACCTTCACCTGGGAGGAGCAGCCGGAGGGGGTCGCGCTGGAGACGCTCACCTTCGAAGACCTGGGCGATGGCAGGACCCGGCTGCACGCGCAGTCGCTGGTCGACAGCTTCGAGGCGCGGGACGCTTGGCTCGCGTCGGGCATGGAGACCGGCGTCAACGAGGGGTACGCCGCCCTCGACCAGATCCTGAGTGACGGACAGGTCTGATCGAGTGGCCGACGAGGAGCAGGCTCAATCTGGACCAATTCGGGGGGCTGGAGCGCTCCAGGAGCCCCAAATTGGTCCGGATCGGAGCCGCTGGTTCGCGCTCGCTGGCCACATCGGCTACGCTCTGAGCAACATACCCCCCAGGGTATCCCCCGTCTGGGGTTCGTCGAGCAGAGGAGCGAGCCAGCATGTGTAGTCCCGTCCGGTGCCGGACCTGCCAGAAGGTCACCTGGTCAGGCTGCGGCCGCCATGTCGACGCCGTGATGAGTCGGGTCGCGGTCGAGGACCGGTGCACTTGTCCACCTCGCCAGCGGCCGTCGTTCAGCCTGGGCTCGCTCTTCCGGCGATGAGCACCCGACCGCGCCGCACCGTCATCGTCGGTGGCGTCGCAGCCGGGATGTCCGCGGCGACTCGGCTCCGGCGGCTCGACGAGGAGATGGAGATCGTCGTGCTCGAGCGCGGCGACCACGTCTCCTTCGCCAACTGCGGCCTGCCCTATCACGTCGGCGGCGTGATCGAGGACCGTGACGCCCTCCTGCTGCAGACCCCCGAGTCGCTGGCCGCCCGCTTCGCCATCGACGTCCGGGTCAGGCACGAGGTGCTCGCGCTCCACCCGGATCGCCACGTCGTCGAGGTGCTCGACAAGACAGCTGGGCGACGCACCGAGGAGGAGTACGACGCACTCGTGCTCGCCACGGGCGCCGCACCCATGCGCCCCCCGATCCCGGGCATCGACCTGGCCCACACCCTGCGTGACATCGCCGACATGGATGCGATCCTCGCTCGCCTCGATGAGCCCGGCCGCCCCCAACGGGCGGTGATCGTCGGTGCCGGCTTCATCGGTCTCGAGCTCGCGGAGAACCTCACCCGCCGCGGTCTGGAGGTGACCCTGGTCGAGCTCGCCTCGCACGTCCTACCGCCGCTGGACGTCGAGATGGCGGCGATCGTGCAGGGCCACCTCGACACACATGGCATTCGAGTGCTGACCGAAGTCGCCGCTACGGCGATCACGGAGGAGGCGGTCATCCTCGAAGACGGCCGCAGCCTTCCTGCCGACCTGGTCGTGATGGCTGCCGGCGTGGCACCCGAGTCCGGCCTGGCGCGCGCCGCCGGGCTGGAGCTCGGCACCCGAGGCGGCGTCCTGGTCGATGGCCTGCAGCGCACCAGCGCGCCCGATGTCTATGCGGTCGGCGACGTCGCCGTGAAGCGCGATGCCGTCAACGGAGCCGAGGTCCTGGTGCCGCTCGCCCAGACCGCGAACCGGCACGGGCGGCTGGTGGCGGACGTCGTCCTCGGACGTCGTACCGTCGCCAAGCCGGTGCTCGGCTCCGCGATCGTCGGCGTGTTCGGACTGACCGTGGCCACGACCGGTTGGAGTGAGCGTCGAGCGCGTGCGGAGGGACGCGAGGTGCGGGTGATCCACACGCACCCGTCGGACCACGCGGGCTACTACCCGGGTGCAGCCGACATGCATCTCAAGCTGGTGGTCGACGTCGACACCGACGCCATCCTCGGAGCACAGGGCGTCGGCGGCAACGGAGTGGACAAACGGATCGATGTGATTGCGACGGCCATGCGAGGCGGACTGAGCGCGAGCGAGCTGGCCGACCTGGAGCTCACCTATGCTCCACAGTTCGGCTCGGCCAAGGACCCGGTGAACATGCTCGGGATGGTGGCCGACAACCTCGCCACCGGACTGAGCAGAACCGTGCAATGGGACGAGGTCGCCGCCGAGATGGCGACAGGCGCGACGGTCGTCGACGTGCGCACTCCCGAGGAGCACGCCGACGGCGCCATCCCCGGCTCCGTCAACATCCCCGTCGACGAGCTGCGCAGCCGCCGAGACGAGCTCCCCGAGGGCCGGATCGTGGTCGTCTGTGCGGTCGGCGTGCGCGGCCACACCGCGACCAGGCTGATCGCCCAGCTCGGCCACCCCGACGTGGTCAACCTCGACGGCGGCTACCTCACCTACGGCTCCGCCGCATCCGGCTGTCTGGTTCCCGCGGGATAGCCGGCCAAGGCTAGATCCAGCGTTTGAACCAGATCCGCTCGGTCCACTCGCGGTGGGTGATCAGCTGGTCGGTCCAGATCGGCCAGAACCAGGCGAAGTTCACCAGCACGAGCACGAAGAACGAGCCGGCGACGATGACGCCGAGGGTGCGTCGACCGGTCGGCTCCGAGGACGCGCCGAGCAGCTTTCCTATCACCAGGGTGAGGGCGAGCACGAGGAACGGCAGGGTCAAGATCGCGTAGAAGATGAAGATGGGCCGATCGTCGAACCTGAACCATGGCAGCCAGGTGACCAGGGCGCCGATCACCGGGATGCCGAACCGCCAGTCCCGTTGGCCTATCCAGAACACCAGCGAGGCGATCAGGGCGATCACGCCGCCCCACCACAGCACCGGGTTGCCGATGATCAGCACCTGGCGCAGGCAGTCCGACCCGGGCGCCGCGTCGCAGCCCTGGTCGCCGGGTTGGATGCGCAGTTGCGCGTCGGCGCCCACCGGCCGGTTGACCAGCAGCCAGCCGAGTGGTTTGGAGCCGTAGGTGTGGGAGGCGCAGTTGAGGAAGTGACTGTGGAAGGTGAAGACGTCCTGGTGGTAGTACCACAGCGATCGGAGCGACTGGACCACCTCACCGACACCGTGGGCGTCCTGCTCCTTGGCGGTCGGCCAGGTCCGGTCTGGATCGGACTTGACGTCGGTCATCGTCTCGCCGTCGCAGGTGCCGTCCCAGGACACGAAGTGGGTGTACTGCGTGCTGGACAGATCCTCTTCGTAGGCGTGGGCGTGGATCAGCCAGCCCGTCCAGCTGGCGACGTACACCACGAGGGCGACCAGGACGAGCTGGAAGAAGGCCGGTACGCCGTCCACCAGCGCCGACTTCACCACCGGCAACCGGACTCCGAACGAACGCCGCGCCCCCGCGCTCCACAGCCAGGTCATCACGCCGAACGCCGCGAGCGGATAGGCCGCATCCCACTTGGTGCCGACGGCGAGGCCGAAGCTCACCCCGGCCAGCAGCAGCCAGGGCCGCAGCAGCAGGCCGCGAATAGGCCCCCAGCGGCCGACCTCGGCGTCCCCCTCGAGCCGCCGTGCCATCCGGCGCCGGAACCAGTCCCGGTCCATGAGGATCAGGTGCAGGCCCAGCAGCATGAAGAAGGCCACGAAGATGTCGAGCAGCGCCAGCCGGGACAGCACCAGCTGCAGGCCGTCGAAGGACAGCAACAGGCCGGCGATGCAGCCGAGTGCCGTCGACCCGGTCAGCCGCCGAGCCAGCCGACACATCACCAGGATCATCAGCGACCCGACCACGGCCGCTGCGACCCGCCAGCCGAACGGGTTCATGCCGAAGGCCTTCTCCCCGAGGGCGATCAGCCACTTGCCGACCTCGGGGTGCACCACCATCGAGGGGGTGTCGTTCCAGAGGCCGGTGGTCTTGCCGCCGAGGATGAGATCGTTGGCGCCGTTGATGTAGGTCTTCACGAAGCCGAAGTTGGCCAGCGACCAGGCGTCCTTGGCGTAGTAGGTCTCGTCGAAGAGGAACTTCTTCGGTGAACCCAGGTGCCACAGCCGGAGGAAGAGTGCCAGCAGGGCGATCGCGATGCTGGCCACCCAGCCGGTGAACCGGTCCTCCAGGTCGACCCGGCGCAGCGCCCGGACCATCGCGGTCGGCATCTTGCTGCCCGAGGCCATCCGGGAGAGCCCGACCATCGGCGCTCTGGCGCCGGCCTCGTCCTTCCCGGTGTCGCGGCCGTCCTCGTCCTTGGCGTCCGGGGCCGCTGCCCCCGGGTCCTTGCTTCCCGGGTCGGCGACGCCTGCGTCGGCGGCAGCCGGGGACGTCGTCATGGTCTGCAACTGTACGGGCTGACATGATCGACACGTGGACGGATCAGGCGGCGTGCTCGTGCTCGCGGCGACCCCGATCGGGCACCTCGCGGATGCCTCGCTGCGACTGGGGCAGGAGCTCGCCGGCGCCGACGTGCTGGCGGCCGAGGACACCCGTCGACTGCGCCGCCTGTGCGCCGATCTCGGCATCCGCCCGCGCGGGATGGTGGTGTCCTACTTCGAGGGCAATGAGGCCGCCAAGACACCCCTGCTGCTGGACGCGCTCCGCACCGGCCAGCGGGTCGTGCTGGTCACCGATGCGGGCATGCCGAGCGTCTCGGACCCGGGCTACCGTCTCGTCTCGGCGGCGATCGAGCACGACGTGCCGATCACCGTGGTCCCTGGCCCGTCGGCAGTGCCGACGGCGCTGGCGATCTCCGGACTGCCGGTGGACCGGTTCTGCTTCGAGGGCTTCCTGCCGCGCAAGGCGGGGGAGCGGGGCCGGCGGGTGGCGGGCCTGGCAGCCGAGCAGCGCACGATGGTCTTCTTCGAGGCGCCGCACCGCACGGCGGCGACGCTGGCGTCGATGGCGGAGGCGTTCGGGCCGGATCGTGCCGCGGCAGTCTGTCGTGAGCTGACCAAGACCCATGAGGAGGTACGCCGCGGCTCCCTCGCCGAGCTCGTCGACTGGGCAGCGGCCGGAGTCCTCGGCGAGATCACCCTGGTCGTCGCGGGCGCGGCGCCTACCCCCGCCGTACTTCCTGATCCGGACTCGCTGCGCGCTGCCGTCGCCGAACGGGAGGCCGAGGGCCGCTCCCGCAAGGAGGCGATCGCCGAGGTGGCCCGGCTGGCCGGTAGCCCCAAGCGGGAGGTGTACGACGTCGTGCACCGCCTCCACGATCTCGAGGCCGCCGGCGAGTCGTCCGGGGGCGAGACACCATGACGGGACCGACCCGCCAGCGCGGAGGTCAGCCCCGTGGACCGCGTGATCGCCCGACCACCCCCGAACCCCTGCCCAGCCCGGTCGTCGACAACCACTGTCACCTCGACATCGCCGACGGCGACTGGCTGCCCGTCCAGGACGCCATCGCGGCGGCGACCGCCGTCAACGTCACCCGGATCGTCCAGGTCGGCTGTGACCTCGCGGGTGCTGCCTGGGCGGTCGAGACGGCCCGACAACACGACGAGCTGGTGGCGGCGGTGGCGCTGCACCCCAACGAGGTGCCGGTGCTCGCGGCGACGGGGGAGCTCGACGGAGCGTTCGCCGAGATCGAGCGCCTAGCGGCCGACCCGGTCGTCCGTGCGGTCGGCGAGACCGGCCTGGACTACTTCCGCACCGGCGAGGAGGGCCGACCCGTGCAGCGGGAGGGCTTCCGCTGGCACATCGAGCTGGCGCGCCGGCTCGGCAAGACCCTGGTGATCCACGACCGTGACGCCCACGACGACGTGCTCGCGGTGCTCGACGAGGTCGGCGCCCCTGATCGTTGGGTGATGCACTGCTTCTCCGGTGACGCGGACTTCGCCCGACGGTGTCTGGATCGCGGTGCCCATCTGTCCTTCGCCGGGACGGTGACCTTCAAGAACGCACCGCATCTGCGGGAGGCGCTGATGGTGGCGCCGCTGGATCGGATCCTGGTCGAGACCGATGCGCCGTTCCTCACGCCGGTGCCCTACCGCGGCCGCCCCAACGCGTCGTACCTCATCCCGCACACGGTGCGAGCCATGGCCGAAGTCCGTGGCGACCGGCTGGAGGACCTCTGCCAAGCGCTGGACGCGAACACGTTCGCTGCCTTCGGGGGCGCTTGGTGAGGGACCCGAAACAGGCTCCGCGTGTCTCACGGTGAGTCTCACGGATTGGTCTGCGCCCCGATGGACCGTTATCGTCTTGTGACTGTTGGCCGGGATCGGGACGGATTCCTGCCGGCGCAGGTGGCTCCAGCTTGGACTGTGGGGCCATCGCGAGACCCCCGCTCGCACCCTTTCCCCGTCGTCCGCGACGGTGCCCGCGGGATCACCGCGCCGGCGCCCGAGGACCGGGGAGCACGAACATCGGAGAGACGTGCGCGCACGGATCGCACACCTCAGCACCAGCAAGCCCCTCCTGGCTGCCCTGGTCGGCGTGGTCGCCCTCGCAGTGGTGGCCACAGTGATGGGCTATCGGGCGATGTCCAGGTCGGTCACGCTCACCGTGGACGGGTCGTCGCGCGAGGTCACCTCCCTCGGCGACACGGTCGGTGAGGTGCTGGCCTCCCAGCACATCTCGATCGGGAAGCACGACCAGGTGGCGCCGGCGCTCAACGAGAAGGTCGTGGACGGCAGCGAGATCTCGGTGCGCTACGGCCGGCCCCTCGAGGTGACCGTCGACGGTGACACGGCGACGTACTGGGTCAACGCCACGGACGTCAACGGTGCGCTCCTCCAGATCGGCCAGGAGTTCCGCAACGCGGACCTGTCCGCCAGCCGCAGCGCCCCGATCGGGCGCGACGGGATGGCCCTCGACGTGGTTACCGAGAAGGCCATCCGGGTCAAGCTCGGTGGCCAGGCGTTCGCCCGCCAGGAGGTGCCCGCCTTGACCGTCGGCGAGGCGCTGCGGGCGCTCGGCGTCAAGGTCGGCCCGCACGACAAGGTCAGCCCCGCCCTGGACACCCCGGTCTCCGACGGGGACCGGGTGGTGCTCACCCGGATCCGGTTCGTCACCAAGTCCGTGCAGGGCGAGCAGGTCGACTTCCAGACGATCGAGAAGGACGACTCCTCGATCTACGAGGGCGAGAGCTCCGTGGTCCGGTCCGGCATCCCAGGGCTCCGGGACGTGACCTACCGCCTCACCTATCGCAACGGCCAACTCGTCGCGAGACGCGTCGTCCGCGCGCAGGTCACCAAGGAGCCGGTCGCCGAGGTCCGCAAGGTCGGCACCAAGCCGCAGCCCGCAGCCGACTTCTCCGGCGGCAACAGCGTCTGGGACCGGCTGGCCCAGTGTGAGTCCGGCGGCAACTGGGCGACCAACACCGGCAACGGCTACTACGGCGGCCTGCAGTTCTCCCTCGGCACCTGGCGCGCGTACGGCGGCACCGGGCTCCCCTCGCAGCACAGTCGAGCCGAGCAGATCGCCATCGCCACCAAGCTGCGCAACGCCTCCGGCGGGTACGGCGCCTGGCCCGCCTGCGCCGCCCGGCTCGGCCTCCCCCGCTGACCGCGGGTGGCACTTCGGGTGGCGCGGCTAGGCTGACCAGCATGCCGTCGGTGCAGTTGCTCGGTCCTGCCGAGGTTCGCGCACTCGCCGCGGAGATGGGGCTGCGACCGACCAAGCAGCACGGGCAGAACTTCGTGATCGACCCCAACACGGTGCGCCGGATCGCTCGCGAAGCGGGGGTCGGTGCCGACGATGTGGTCGTCGAGGTCGGGCCTGGTCTCGGTTCGCTCACCCTGGCCCTCCTTGAGACGGGTGCTCGTGTCACCGCGGTCGAGGTCGACCCGCTGCTGGCCGAGGCGCTGCCAGGGACGATCGCTCGGCGTGCCCCGGAGCTGGTGGACCGGTTCTCGCTGGTGTCCGGCGATGCACTCCGGGTCGGCGGCGCCGACCTTGCCGCGGCCTGTGTGTCGGCTCCGACCGCGCTCGTCGCCAACCTGCCCTACAACGTGTCGGTCCCTGTCCTGCTGCACCTCTTCGAGGAGCTGCCGACGCTCCGCCAGGGTCTAGTGATGGTGCAGGCCGAGGTCGCCGATCGGCTGGCCGCGCCGCCCGGCTCGAAGACCTATGGCGTTCCGTCGGTCAAGGCCGCGTGGTACGCCGACCTCCGCAGGGCCGGCTCGGTGAGTCGGCAGGTCTTCTGGCCGGTGCCCAACGTCGACTCCGGACTGGTCGCCTGGACGCATCGTGAGCCGCCCGCAACCTCGGTCAGCCGGGCCGGTGTCTTCGCGGTGGTCGATGCCGCGTTCGCTCAACGGCGCAAGACCCTGCGGGCCGCATTGCGACCGCTCGCCGGCTCCACTGACGCCTCGGTGGCGGTCTTGCAGCGCGCCGGGGTCGATCCGGATGCTCGCGGCGAGGTGCTCGGGATCGAGGACTTCGTGCGGATCGCCGAGGAGCTGCCCGCACTCGACCCTGCCCTTCCGGGGGGTGGCCCATGAGGGGAGGGATGGTCCCTGTCTCGGCGCTGCCCGAGCTGACCGTCCGGGCGCCGGCGAAGATCAACCTGCATCTGGGTGTCGGTTGCCCGCGGCCTGACGGCTACCACCCGCTCGTCACCGTCTACCACGCGATCGGGCTCTACGACGACGTCTGGGTGGCCGACCACTCCTCCTGGGAGGTAGATGTCCGGCTGGCGTCGTACATCCGTGACACCGAGGTCCCGCGACCTGGCGACAACCTGGTGGACAAGGCCGCGGAGCTGCTGGCTGCTCACCACGGCCGACGGCGCCTCGGCTCGGTCGTGATCGACAAGGCCATCCCGGTTGCCGGCGGCATGGCGGGCGGATCGGCGGATGCAGCGGCGGCGCTGGTGGCGCTGGATCGGCTCTGGGACCTGCGCACGCCTGACAACGTGCTGCTCGCACTGGCGGCCAGACTGGGCAGTGATATCCCGTTCGCGCTCGTCGGCGGCACCGCGCTCGGCACTGGTCGCGGCGAGCAGGTGGAACAGGTGAGCGACCAGGGGACTTGGTGGTGGGTGGTCGTGCCGGCCGAGGAGGGTCTGTCCACGCCCGAGGTCTACCGGCACTTCGACCTGCTCTTCCCCGACGCACCCGCCGATCCGGCGCCGGCGTACGGCGTCCTGACCGCGCTGGCCAGCGGCGACCCCGCGCGGCTGGCCGCCGCCATGCACAACGACCTCGAGGCGGCCGCTCTCGACCTGCGGCCCGACCTCTCGGATCTGATCGCCGAGGGGGAGGAGATCGGCGCACTGCGCGGGATGGTGTCGGGTTCGGGGCCGTCGTGCGTCTTCTTGTGCGCCAGCGGGGACCATGCGCGAGAGGTTGCCGCGGGGCTGACGGACCGGGGCTATCCGGTCATCTTGGTGGCCAATGGGCCGGTGGCCGGCGCCCACGTGGTGGAGCTGACCTGATGGGCAACCTGCTCAACTTGGAGCGGGTCAACAAGGCGTACGGCGTGCGCCCGCTGCTGACCGAGGTGTCGCTGGGCATCTCCACCGGTGAGCGGATCGGGATCGTCGGTCGCAACGGGGACGGCAAGACGACGCTGCTGCGGGTGATGGCGGGGTTGGAGCCACCCGACAGCGGGCGGGTCTCGCTCACTCGGGGCCTCGCGATCGGCTTCCTGGCCCAGGGCGACACCCTCGATGACACGCACACCGTCCGTGAGGCGGTGCTCGGCGGACGATCCGACCACGAGTGGGCCGGCGAAGCGCGCCTGCGTGAGGTGGTCGAGGAGCTGTTGGCAGGCATCGACCTGGACCGCGCCGTGGTGGGCCTCTCCGGTGGAGAGCGTCGGCGCTGCGCGTTGGCCGAGCTGCTGCTCGGTGACCACGACCTGCTGGTGCTAGATGAGCCCACCAACCACCTCGACGTGGAGGCGGTCGCGTGGTTGGCCGAACATCTCGCCGCCCGTCCGTCGGCGCTGGTCGTGGTCACCCACGACCGGTGGTTCCTCGACGCGGTCTGTGAGCAGACCTGGGAGGTGCACGACGGGGTCGTGGACATCTACGAGGGTGGGTACGCCGCTTTCGTGCTCGCCAAGGCCGAGCGGCAGCGCCAGGCCGCGGCCAGCGAGGCCCGCCGGCAGAACCTGGTCCGCAAGGAGCTTGCCTGGCTGCGCCGTGGCGCCCCGGCCCGCACCGCCAAGCCGAAGTTCCGCCTGGAGGCTGCCACGGCGTTGATCGACGACGTACCCCCTCCTCGCGATCGCCTCGAGCTGCAGCGCTTCGCCACCCAACGGCTCGGCAAGGACGTGCTCGACATGGAGGATGTCGACCTGGTGCGTGGCGACCGGTCGTTGCTCGCCGGGGCGACCTGGCGGCTCGGCCCCGGCGACCGGGTCGGGGTGATCGGCGTCAACGGAGCGGGAAAGTCGTCGGTCCTGTCGTTGCTGTCCGGTCGACTGGCGCCCAGCGCAGGCAGGGTCAAGCACGGTCGGACGGTCTCGCTGCAACACCTGACTCAGGAGCTCGATGATCTGGATCCGCAGGCGCGGGTGCTGGAGACCATCGAGTCGATCCGGCGGGTCACCCGGACCGCGACCGGCGAGATCACCGCGACCGCTCTCCTGGAGCGCTTCGGCTTCACCGGCGACCGGCTGACCGCCCGTCTCGGTGACCTCTCCGGTGGCGAGCGGCGTCGCTTCCAGCTGCTCCGGCTATTGCTCGCCGAACCCAATGTGCTGCTTCTCGACGAGCCCACCAACGACCTCGACATCGAGACCCTCACCGTGGTCGAGGACTTCCTCGACTCCTGGCCCGGGACGCTGGTCGTCGTCTCCCACGACCGCTACTTCCTAGAGCGCGTCACCGACTCGGTCTGGGCGCTGCTCGGGGACGGCCAGATCTCGATGCTGCCGCGCGGCGTGGACGAGTATCTCGAGCATCGCCGCGCCCTGCATGCGGCCGCTGTCCCGGTTGCCGAAGCCGTCGCTGCCGCCGACCCTGGGCCCGACCCCACCAGCGGAGCGGGTCCGGCTGCTCGCGCCGGGAGTGCCCAGGAGCGGGCGGCCCGCAAGGCGTTGTCGCGGCTGGACAAGCAGCTCGCCCGGGTCGCGGAGCAGGAGGCGTCGCTGCAGGCCGAGATCGCCGCCCATGCCCACGACTACGAGCGGCTCGCCGACCTCAGCGCCCGCCTCGACGCACTGACCAGCGAGCGCGACACGCTCGAGACCGAGTGGCTTGAGGCCGCCGCCGATCTGGGGTGACCTTCTCCCGCGAGAGGTGAGCCACGCGGCCCGGATCATGCGGCACGGTCAGCGGAACGGCGCCATCAGGGGGCGGAGCAGGGCGGCCAGCTGTCGCCGGTCGGCGGCGGAGAGGCTCTCGATGAGGGTGCGCTCGGCGGCGAGGAGCGACTCGAAGGCTCCGTCGACGGCGGCTCTGCCCTCGGGGGTGAGCCGGACGAGGACACCGCGGCGGTCCCCTGGGTCGGGGTAACGCTCGACGAAACCGCGGGCCGTGAGCCGGTCCACCCGGTTGGTCATGGTGCCGCTGGTGACCAGGGTCTCGCGGAGGAGGCGGCTCGGCGAGAGTTCGTACGGCGCTCCTGCGCGCCGCAGCGCCGCCAGCACGTCGAACTCCCATGGCTCGACCTGGTGGGCGCTGTAGGCGTCGCGCCGAGCCAGGTCCAGGTGGCGGGCGAGCCGGGTGATCCGGCTGAACACCTCGACCGGAGCCAGGTCCAGGTCGGGGCGCTCCCGGGCCCAGGCCTCGACCAGCTCGTCCACCTCGTCGCGCATGGCGTCCGATCGTAGCCGATCGGTCGAGAATCTTGACATCAAGATGAACCTCGGTCAGTCTGTGGGTATCTTGATGTCAAGATATCTAGGAGGGACATGGCGCCCGACACTCGCGACACCTGGGACCCCGACCGCTACCTGACCTTCGCCGATGAGCGATCGCGACCGTTCCGCGAGCTGCTCGTCCGGGTGGATGCCGAGCATCCCCGCGCCGTGGTCGACCTCGGCTGCGGCACGGGCGACCTCACTGCACTGCTTGCGCAGCGCTGGCCGGACGCCGACGTGCTCGGCATCGACAGCAGCGCGGAGATGGTCACTCGAGCCACCGCGAGCGGACGCCTGCGCTTCGAGGTCGGCGACCTGCGCGCGTGGGTGAACGGGCCGAGTGAGCCGGTCGACGTGCTGATCTCCAATGCGACCCTGCAGTGGCTCCCCGACCACCTCGACCTGCTGCCGCAGCTGGTCGAGAAGGTCACGCCCGGCGGCTGGTTCGCGTGCGGAGTCCCGGGCAACTTCGACGAGCCGAGCCACACCATCCGTCGCGACCTCGCCGCGCAGGCGCCGTACGTCCAGCACACCCGCGACGTGGCAGTGCCAGCCAGCCACCCGCCGGAGACCTACCTCGACCGCCTCGCCGGGCTGGGCCTGCGCGCGGATGTCTGGGAGACCACTTACCTCCACGTGCTCGGCGGTGACGACCCGGTGTTCACCTGGGTGTCCGCCACCGGTGCGCGACCCACGCTGCAAGCACTCCCGCGTGGACTGCGCGAACAATTCGAGGCCGAGTTCCGGTCGCGGCTGCGCGCGGCCTACCCGGCTCGCGACTTCGGAGTGGTGCTGCCCTTCCGGCGCATCTTCATGGTGGCCCAGCGCCCCTTCGGCACGGACGCCGGAGGATCGCGATGAGGCTCCATCACGTCCAGGTCGCCATGCCGCGCGGTGGCGAGGCCGCCGCCCGGCGGTTCTACGCCGACGGACTCGGCCTGACCGAAGTGGCCAAGCCGGAGGCCCTGCGGTCCCGGGGCGGCGCCTGGTTCAGGGCGTACGACGACAGCGGCCGCGTCGTTACCGAGATCCACGTCGGCGTCGAGGACCCGTTCGTGCCGGCCCGCAAGGCCCATCCTGCTGTTGTGGTGGACACCGCCGAGGAGCTGGACGGACTGGCCGCCCGGCTCGAAGAGCTCGGGTTCCTCGTCGACTGGAGCGAGCGACACACCCTGCCGCCGTACCAGCGATTCCACGCCTTCGACGGTCACGGCAACCGAGTCGAGGTGTTGGCAGAGCCCTGACGGAGACGCCCGGTTAGGGCGCCCTGCGTGATGGAGCAGACAGGCCCGAACCCTGGCGAGTGAGATACCCCCGGGGGTAAAACAGAAGTATGAACCCACTAGCTCCGAAGTCACTGTTGGTCCTCGGCGCAGGCACAGCCGGGACCATCGTCGCCAACAAGATCCACAAGCGGCTGCCGGACTGGAAGGTCACCGTCGTTGACCGCAACGACGTGCATGACTACCAGCCGGGCTACCTGTTCATCCCCTTCGGCATGAACCGCCCCGACCAGATCCGCAAGAGCCGGCGCACCTTCCTGGCCGACGGTGTAGAGGTCGTCACCGGTGAGATCGACCTGGTCGATCCCGAGGGACAGTCGGTGCGGCTGGTCGACGGGCGCACGCTCGACTACGACTACCTGGTGATCGCCACCGGCACCACGCCCCGGCCGGACCAGACCGAGGGGATGCTGGGACCCGAGTGGCACCGGAGTGTTACGGAGTTCTACACCTACGAGGGCGCGCTGGCGACGCGCGACGCGCTCGAGCGGTTCGTCGGCGGGCGCCTGGTCGTGCACATCACCGAGATGCCGATCAAGTGCCCGGTCGCGCCGCTGGAGTTCACCTTCCTCGCCGACGACTACTTCACCGGACACGGCATCCGCGATCGCGTCGAGATCGTCTATGTGACGCCGCTGGACGGCGCGTTCACCAAGCCGGTGGCCAGCCGGGAGCTCGGCCACGCGTTAGCGGACCGCGGCGTGAAGCTGGAGACCGACTTCATGATCGAGGCGGTCGACCAGGAGGCCAAGCTGATCCGCTCCTACGACGAACGCGAGATCAGCTACGACCTGCTCGTGACCATTCCGCTCAACATGGGCGCGGACTTCGTCGGCCGGTCCGGCCTCGGTGACGAACTCAACTACGTCCCGGTCGACAAGCACACCATGCAGTCGACGGCCTACGACACCATCTTCGCTCTGGGTGACGCCGCCAACCTGCCGACCTCCAAGGCCGGCTCGGTCGCCCACTTCTCCATCGACGTGTGGACGGAGAACTTCCTCGAACTCGCTGCCGGGAAGCCGATGACGCACGCCTTCGACGGGCACGCGAACTGCTTCGTCGAATCCGGCAACGGCAAGGCGCTGCTGCTCGACTTCAACTACGACACCGAGCCCCTGACCGGGACCTTCCCGCTGCCCAAGGTGGGCCCGATGGCCCTGCTCAAGGAGTCCCGGACCAACCACCTCGGCAAGCTCGCCTTCCGCCACCTCTACTGGCACGCGCTGCTGCCAGGTCGGCCGATCCCGCTGCCGGCGGACATGCAGATGGCCGGCAAGCACGCCGAGTGAACCCACCAGCCGAACCTCACGAAGGAGAATCATCATGGCCACCACCACGATCGCCGGGACGACGTACGACGTCAACGACGAAGGCTTCCTGACCGACCCCGGCGCTTGGAGCGAGGAGCTCGGCTCCGAGTTGGCCAAGCTGATCGGCATCGAGATGACCGACGCGCACTGGCAGGCGATCCGCTTCCTGCGCGAGGACTACGCCGCCATGGGCGAGACGCCCACCCTGCGCCGGGTCAGCATGCAGACCGGTATCGGCGTCAAGGAGCTGTTCACGCTCTTCCCCGGCAAGCCCGCCAAGAAGATGGCCTACGTCGCCGGGCTGCCCAAGCCCAAGGGCTGCGTCTGACCCCACGAGCCACGGCACGGCTCGCCGTACCTCTCACCAGGAGACCACGATGACCACCACCCAGATCGTCCCGTCGTTCGATGATGACGTCGCCACCGACCGCAAGCTCGCGATCATCTGCTCCAAGGGCAACCTCGACATGGCCTACCCCGGGCTCATCTTGGCCAACGCCGCCCTCGGCGAAGGCATCGAGACGCACCTGTTCTTCACCTTCTGGGGCTTCGACATGATCAACAAGTTGACCATGGACGACTTGAAGTTCTCCTACCTCGGCAACACCGCCATGCACCCACCGGGCATGTTCGGGGTGTCCATGCCGCAGGGGATGGCCGGCATGCCCGGCGTCACGGCGATGACCACGAAGATGATGAAGAAGCAGATCGCCGACCTCGACGTGCCGGAGGTCCCGGAGTTCCTCGAGCTCATCACCGCCTCCGGCGGCCACCTGTGGGCGTGCCGGATGTCCGCGGACATGATGAAGCTGCACGAGGAGGACCTCTACGACGGCGTCGAGGGCATCATCTCCGCCTCCGACTTCATCGAGCTCACCGACGGGGCCCAGCTGTTGTTCATCTGACCCCGTCACCTTGACCTGAGGAACTGGTGGGTTCTTCCAGGCCCGGCGCCCCCCGACTCACGGGGGGCGCCGGTGTGTT
>JBDHZT010000008.1:0-59416 GCA_039811985.1 Nocardioidaceae bacterium
CTGGTACCCCCAACCGGATTCGAACCGGCGCTACCGCCGTGAAAGGGCGGGGTCCTAGGCCGCTAGACGATGGGGGCCTCGCCCGAAGCGTCGTCGTACGGCGTCTGCGGGCGCCGGACCAGCATAGGGGCGGTGCGGACGACCGGCCAAAATGCTCATCTGTGCCGATTCAGCACGGCTCGACTGGCTCGGGTATGGTGACTCCGCCCGGGCCGACCAGCCCGGCCCGGCCAGGTAGCTCAGTTGGTACGAGCGTCCGACTGAAAATCGGAAGGTCGGCGGTTCGACCCCGCCCCTGGCCACCATCAAGGCCCAAGTCCCAGATGCCGCCCGCAGGCTCGGCCGGGGGCACTCTCTTTCGCATGGCTCACGACCCGCACGGGTACCACGTGATCGGCCAGAGCCACCCCACCACGAGGGCGCCCACCGCGACCGCCCTGGCGAGGAGAGAGCATGCGGATCGGCTACTTCCTGTCCACCGAGGAGTACTCACCGGCCGAGCTGATCGTCCAGGCCCGGGCGGCGGAGCAAGCCGGCTTCAGCGGCCTCTGGATCAGTGACCACTTCCACCCGTGGAGCAACGAGCAGGGCAACAGCCCCCTGGTCTGGAGCATGATCGGCGCGATCAGCCAGGTGTGCCGTCTGCCGGTGACCACCGCAGTCACTTGTCCGACCACCCGGCTTCATCCGGCGATCGTCGCGCAGGCCGCGGGCACGTGTGCCGAGCTCCTCGACGGTCGATTCATCCTCGGCGTGGGCACCGGGGAGGCGCTCAACGAGAGCATCCTCGGGCATCCGTGGCCCCCGCACGAGGTGCGCCTAGAGATGTTGGAGGAGGCCGTGGACCTGATCCGGCGGCTGTGGACCGGCGAGGTCGTCACCCATCACGGCCGGCACTACACCGTGGAGCACGCGCGCATCTACAACGTGCCCGAGGTCCCACCCGAGATCTACGTGTCGGCCTTCGGTCCGCGGGCGGCCGAGGTGGCGGCACGGCTGGGCGACGGCTACATCGGCACGTCACCAGACGCGGATCTGGTCGACTTGTTCAAGCAGGGCAGCGGCGGACTCCCCGCCCATGCGGGCGCCAAGGTCGCCTTCGCGCCGACCAAGGAGGAGGGCTGGAAGCATGCTCATCGGCTGTGGCCCACCGCCGGCCTCCCGGGCGAGCTCGGCCAGGTCCTTCCGACCCCCGAACACTTCGAACAGGCCAGCCAGTTGGTGACCCTCGAGTCCACCTGCGAGTCGGTCGTGGCCGGCAACGACCCCGCCGACCATCTGGGCCTCATCCAGAGCTACGAGAAGGCGGGCTACGACGAGCTGTACGTCGCCAACATGGGGCCGCACTTCGCGGAGATGATCGAGTTCTACGGCAGCCAGGTCCTTCCGGCGTACTCATCCGCAGCTGCGTGACCCCTCACCGCGCCGCAGCGGCTCGCCCGCGCTCACGCTGCGGCACGACGGTGTACTTCGGGTCACGAGCGGACTCCAGCCCCGCCTCGAAGATGCCGAACCTGGTGGCCACCGACGCCGCGACATAGGTGGCACCGGCCAACGCCGATAGCAGTCGCGAGCGACCGCCCGCCAGCACCGTCGCAGCCGAAGCGACGGCTGTGGCGGCGCGGGCGGCGTTCATCAGACGACCCGGACGACCGAGCCGGTAGGGCTCGGTGACCAGACCGCGACGCAGAATCGCCTCGGCAGCCACGATCTCGATCGCGGCTCCGGCGAGCGCCATCCGGCGAGCGGGGCCGGCTTGGTCGAGCGGCGTCAACATCATCGCCAGCCCACCGGCCGCCTCGGCACCCGAGCCGCCGAACACGAAGGGCAGCTCGCGGTGCGCCTCGTGCCACGCCGGGACGGCAGTATCGGCAACCAGGGCAGCGGTGTAGGTCGCCAGTGTCGGCCCGAGTGCCGCTGCTCCGGCACCCGCCAGACGCCCGAGCCGCGGGAGCAGCCCAGTCACCTGGGAGGCTGCCGCGGCACCCGCCAGACCACTGAAGGACGCGAGCACGAAGGAGCCGACCGACAACGGAGAGGTCGGCTTGATCACCCGCAGCATGTTCAAGAACCGCTCGGGCCGGCCGAGGTCGTGGACCAGTGCCACCGTGCCGGCGGCAGCCCCGCCGGCCGCGGCCAAGCGAGCGACGCGTTCCAACTCGGGGCGACCGGTCAGCGACGCGCCCTCCGCGAGCACCGCCGAACAGCCAGCGAGGCCGCCGAGGAAGAGATAGAGAGGAACGTCGGGCGTCTTCCAGGTTGGCTGCTTCAGGATGGGTCGGCCGTAGTAGGAACGGAACTCCGGCTCGGGCACCACGGTCGGCTCGCCACGGGGACTCATCGCCGCCTCCCGAGGAAGGAGGCGACACCCATACCCACCACAGCCGCCGCTGCGGCTCCGACGTGCTTCCAGATCGACCCCAGGTCGCGGGTCGTCACCACCGGATCGGGCGGCAGGCCGTAGACCTCGGGCTCATCGAGGAGCAGGAAGAAGGCACCGTCGCCACCGACACCGTCGTCGGGGTCGCGGCCATAGAGCCGCGCCACGTCGAGACCCTTCTCGTGGAGCTCAGTCAACCGCAGGTCCGCCCGCTTGCGGAGCTCCGACAACTCACCGAACTGGATCGACTCGGTGGGGCAGGCCTGCGCGCAGGCGGGAGTCTCCCCCGCCTTGAGCCGGTCGTAGCACAACGTGCACTTGAAGGCGCGACCGTCGCCGGGGCGCACGTCGATGACGCCGTAGGGGCAGGCCGGCACGCAGTAGCCACAGCCGTTGCAGACGTCGGGCTGGACGACGACCGTCTCAAACTCGGTGCGGAAGAGCGCGCCGGTCGGGCAGACGTCCAGGCAGGCGGCGTGGGTGCAGTGCTTGCAGACGTCCGACGACATCAGCCAGCGAATCTCGCCGGACTGATCAGTCGGCTCCGCCGGTGGGCCCATGGCCGGCATGCCGAGATCGGTGGCCTGTCTTGCGGGTTGTTCGACGAAGGCCACGTGTCGCCAGGTGCTGGCCCCGAGCTCGGCGGTGTTGTCATAGGACATCCCGGTGAGCAGATAACCGTCCTCCGGGATGCCGTTCCACTCCTTGCAGGCCACCTCGCAGGCCTTGCAACCGATGCAGACCGACGTGTCGGTGAAGAATCCCATCCGGGCAGGCGTGCCCCGATGCTGGGGAGCCGTGCGGGCAGTGGTCATGACGCCGCCTCGTCGATGAGGCCAGCCAAGCGGCGGCGTTCGGCGACGTACGCCGTCGCGGCCGCGCCCCGCGGCCGGCGCCCGGAACGGATGTCGCAGGTGCCCACCTTGTCTTGGATGTAGACGTTGGGGTCCAAGGTCAGGTTGACCAGGTCGTTCGGTGAGTCGCCGGTGGTCAGCCCGTTGCCGCCCCAGTGATAGGGCAAGCCGACCTGCTCGACGAGGCGGTCGCCGAGGCGCAACGAGCGCAGCCGGTCGGTCACCAAGACCCGCGCTTCGATGACAGCCCGCGCCGTGACGACGGTCGCCCAGCCGAGGTGCTGGAGCCCTCGCTCGGCGGCGAGCCTGGGCGAGACCTCGCAGAAGGCAGCTGGTTGCAGCTCGGTGAGGTACTCCAGTGTGCGGCTCATCCCGCCGGCGGTGTGGTGCTCGGTGAGCCGATAGGTCGTGAAGACATAGGGATAGACCTCGCTCTGGCTCGGGTTCAATGGATTGGCCGGCGACTCGACGTGGCGGCGGGCGGGGTTGTTCTGCTGCCCGTAGAGGGGGTTGCGCACCGGCGACTCCGCGGGTTCGTAGTGCGTAGGCAGCGGGCCGTCGGCGAGACCGAGCGGCGCGAACAGCCAGGCCTTGCCGTCGGTCTGCATCACGAACGGGTCGATCCCACCGAGTGCGGCCGGGCCCTCGGCGCCCTCCTCCGGCACGTGGTCGGGTGGCAGGTCGGGCACGAAGTCGGGCACGTCCAGGCCGGTCCACTTCTGTCGCTCGGCGTCCCACCAGACGTAGCGCTTGCGCTCGCTCCACGGGCTGCCGTCGGGAGCAGCGGACGCACGGTTGTAGAGGATGCGTCGGTTCGCCGGCCAGACCCAGCCCCACTCCGCGGCGACCTCGTCCTGCTCCCAGTGGGGCCGCCGGTCCCGGGCGTGGTTGACCTCGTCGGCGTAGACACCGCAGTAGATCCAGCAGCCACACGCGGTGGAGCCGTCGGCCTTCAGCTCGGTGTACGCCGACAGCGCCTTGCCGTCGGATCCGACGCCGTTGATCTCCCGGAGCACCGCACCGGGGTCGGGGCCACCGTCCTCGTCGAGGGGGTAGTCCCAGGTCAGGTCGAGCAGCGGGCGGTCCATCTCGTCCGTGGAGCCCGCGAGCTTGGTCCGGATCCGGTTGCCGAGCTCGTAGAAGAACGCCAGCTCACTCTGGCAATCGCCCGGAGGCTGCACGGCCTTGTCGCGCCACTGCAGCATCCGCTGGGTCTGCGTGAACGAGCCGGCCTTCTCAACGTGCGAGGCAGCCGGCAGGAAGAAGACCTCCGTGCCGATCTTCTCGGTGACCAGCTCTCCGGTCTCGATCTCCGGGGCGTCCTTCCAAAAGGTGGCCGATTCCACCAACTGGAGGTCCCGGACCACCATCCAGTCCAGCTCGGCCATGCCGAGCCGCTGCATCTTGCCGTTGCTGGAGCCCACCGCCGGGTTCTCCCCGACGACGAAGTAGCCCCTGCAGTCGCCCTCGATCATCGCCTTGACCGAGGCGTAGGTCGAGTGGTCGCCGGTGATCCGCGGCAGGTAGTCGAAGCAGAAGTCGTTATCCGGAGTCGCAGCCTCACCCCAGTAGGCCTTGAGCAGGCTCACGGCATAGTCCCGCAGGTTGCCCCAGAAGCCAGTCTTGCCTTCGTCGTCGGCGACCCACTCGTCGATGCTGTGGTGCTGGTAGCTGTTCGGCATGGGCAGGTAGCCCGGCAGGATGTTGAACAGCGTGGGGATGTCGGTCGAGCCCTGGATGCTCGCGTGACCACGCAGTGCGAGGATCCCGCCGCCCGGCCGGCCGATGTTGCCGAGGAGCAACTGCAAGATGGCGGCGGTGCGGATCATCTGGGCGCCGACGCCGTGCTGGGTCCAGCCGACCGAGTAGCAGAACGCCGAAGTGCGCTCGGGCCCGCTGTTGGTAGTGAGCGCGCCGGCGACCTTGGCGAACTGCTTCGGGCCGATGCCGCACACCTGCTCGACGAGCTCGGGCGTGTAGCGCGCGAAGTGTCGTTTGAGGATCTGGAACACGCAGTGCGGATCCTGCAGGGTCTCGTCCCGGCGGCCCTTCCACGCGACCGGCGCGCCCCCAGAGCCGTGGCTCTCCGACCGAGCAGCCTGATGGGACTCCCGATGGCGGTCCCCCACGGCCTGCCGGTGCTCCTCGTCCTCCATCTCCTCGGCATGGCGACGCTCCTCCTCGGACATGTCCTCGGGCGGCGCATAGCGCCAGCTGATCGGGTCGTAGTGGCCCTGCTCCGGGTCGAAGCCCGAGAACAGCCCGTCGAGGTCGTCGGTGTCCTGGAAGTCGGCGTCGATGATGTTCGCCGCATTGGTGTAGGCCACGACATACTCACGGAAGTCCAACTCGTTGCTCAGCACATAGTTGATCAGCGCCCCCAGGAAGGCGATGTCCGAGCCCGCCCGGATCGGCACGTGCAGGTCCGCCAGGGCAGAGGTCCGCGTGAAGCGCGGGTCCACATGGATCACGGTGGCGCCGCGCCGCTTAGCCTCCACCACCCACTGGAAGCCGACCGGGTGCGCCTCGGCCATGTTGGACCCCTCGATGAGAATGCAGTCCGCGTTGCCTAGGTCCTGCAAGAAGGTGGTGGCCCCACCGCGGCCGAACGATGCGCCCAGACCGGGCACCGTGGAGGAATGTCATATGCGGGCCTGGTTCTCGATCTGGATCGCGCCCATCGCCGTGTAGAGCTTCTTCATGAGGTAGTTCTCCTCGTTGTCGAGGGTCGCTCCTCCGAGGCTCGCGATGCCGAGCGTACGGCGGGTTCGCTGGCCGTCGGCCTCCCACTCCCAGTAGTCCCGGCGGGTCTTGATCACCCGGTCGGCGATCATGTCCATCGCCGTGTCGAGGTCGAGGTCCTCCCACTCGGTGGCGTAGGGGCGTCGATAGCGGACCTTGGTCACGCGGGTCGGCGAGGTGACCAGCTGCTTGCTCGCGCTGCCCTTGGGACAGAGGCGACCCCGCGAGATCGGGCTAGCCGGGTTGCCCTCGATCTGGACAACCCGGTCCTCCTTGACGAAGACCCGCTGCGCGCAGCCCACCGCGCAGTAGGGGCAGACGGAGTCGACCACCCGATCAGCAGTCGTGGTGCGCGCCCGCAGGTCTTCGGTCCAGCCGGACCGGACCGCCTCACCTCGCCCCAGCTTGTCGTCACCCACCACCTGTCGCAGCAGCGGCCAGCCCAGGAACGCCTTCACGTGATGGAGGTAACCATCCTGGCCCGTTGCTACACGGCCTGACTGCCACCCGGGGCGAGACGCTCACTCCTGCTGGCCACGAGGACGGATCAGCAAGAAGCGGCCCGGGTCGCCCGACGGCCCGATGTCCGACGCGAGCCAGGCGTGGAACCCGGTCGGGTGGCGTGACTCCAACTCGTCGAGGTAGGCCTGCCGCAGGTTCACCAGCTCCAGACGCTGGCCGGGCGTCCGTGCTCGGTCGAGGGCCAAGAAGCTGTCCGTCCAGGCACGGCACAGAATGCGGTCGTCGAGCGCATGCACCGGTCCGGCGAACAGGTCTGCGGTGAGCACGGCCATGGCTTGGTCGGCGGGCCCACGGTGTCGGCTGGAGCGGGTACGACGGTGCCGGCTCCTCCACCGAGGGAGGGCTAGCCACCGGCCCAGGCGGGCGATGGCAGGCGGAGCGGTCGCCGCTGCGAGGACGACCAACCAGAGGCCGACCCCACCCAGCATCGTGAGCGCAGCCGTGGCGGCGGCGGCGGTGAGTCCGACGGTCAGCCACTGGGATGGCCGACGCAGTCCGGCGATCACCGCCGCGGTTGCGGCCATGACGCCGAGGCAGATCATCACGATCGGCCGAGTGACCAGGACGCCGAGCGCTACCGGAAGTGCCGCGATCGCCAACCAGGTCGCGAGCCACAGCCTCCGATAGATCCTCATGACCTGTTTCGGTACCCCTGCCTAGCCGCGGCAATCCCCGCCGACGCGACGCGATGACGGTCGGGCGAGGCAGGTAGTGCCAGGTAGTGAGAGGGCATCGAGGCGGGTACCGCACCGGCCAGTGGCGATCACGCCGCTCCCAGGCATCAGTCAAGGGCGCAACGCGCGAGAGGAAGCACCGATGACGACCGTGGCCGAGCATCTCGTCGAAGCACTGGCCGAGAGCGGGGTGACGCACGTATGGGGGGTCGTGGGCGACGCGCTCAACCCCGTCACCGACGCCATCCACCGACACGACCGGGTGGAGTGGATCGGCGTCCGACATGAGGAAACCGCGGCGTTCGCCGCCGGCGCACAAGCCCAGCTGACCGGGCGGCTAGGCGTCTGCATGGGGACCGTCGGTCCCGGGGCGATCCACCTGCTCAACGGCCTCTACGACGCCAAGAAGTCCCGGGCACCGGTGTTGGCGATCTGCGGTCAGGTGCCCCGCGCGGAGATCGGCAGCGACTTCTTCCAAGAGGTCGACAACGACGTGCTCTTCGCCGAGGTCGCCACCTTCAGCGCCACAGTGACCAGCACCGACCAACTGCCGGACCTGATCGAGCAGGCGGGCAACGCCGCGCTGCAGGGCGGCGGCGTCGCCGTCCTCACCCTTCCTGGCGACGTCGGTGGGTTGGAGCTACCCCGACACACCGCTCTGCCACGTTTCGTGGCCGACCATCCGCCCGTGCCGTCGGACCCGACATCACTGGCGCGCGCTGCCGACGCGATCAACGCCGCCGACAGCGTCGCGATGCTGGTCGGCGCCGGAGCCAGGCACGCCCGTGCCGAGGTCCTCGACGTCGCCGAGCACCTCGCTGCGCCGATGGTGTTGACGCTGAAAGGCAAGGAGGGTCTCGAGGACGACAATCGGTTCCAGGTCGGCCAGTCCGGTCTGCTCGGCAGTAGCGCCAGCGCACAGGCGTTCGAAGGCTGCGACCTGCTGCTCATGGTCGGGACGGACTTCCCCTACAAGGGGTTCTACCCCGACGGCAAGGTCGTCGTACAAATCGATGTCGACGGCGGGCACCTAGGACGTCGCCACCCTGTCGACCATCCGGTGGTCGGTGACGCGCGACTGGCGCTGGCGGCGCTCTTGCCACAACTGCAGCGCAAGGGCGACACCAGCCTGCTAGACAGCACCCGGGCAAGCTATGCGGACTGGCGGCAACGCCAGCTGCGCCTCACCGACCCCGACTACGAGCGCAAGCCTCGCGGACTGCTGCGGCGTGCCCTCGAAAACCCCAGCGACCGGGTTCGCCCCGAACTGCTGGCCGCGGCTGTCGACCTCCACGCCGACGACGACGCGATCTTCACCGTCGACACCGGCATGGCCACCACCTGGCTGGCCCGCTTCGTGCGGATGCGGCGGCAGCGACGCCTCCTCGGCTCGTTCAACCTCGGCTCGATGGCCAACGCCATGCCGCAGGCGCTCGGCGCGCAGGCCGCCCACCCCGACCGCCAAGTCGTCGCCTTCTGTGGCGACGGCGGCCTGACGATGCTGCTCGGCGATCTGCGCACGGCCGTCACCTACGACCTGCCGGTCAAGCTGGTGGTCTTCGACAACGGCAGCCTCGGCATGGTCAAGCTCGAGATGGAGCAGGCCGGGCTGGCCGCGGCCGGCACCCGGTTGGACAATCCGGATCTGGCCGCGGTGGCACAGGCGATGGGCCTCACCGCGACCCGGGTCGAGGATCCGCATGACGTGGAGGACGCGCTAGTCGAGACCCTCTCCTGCCCTGGCCCGGCTCTGCTTGACGTGCTCACCAACCCCGACGAGATCGCCGTACCCCCCAAGCCGACTCTCGACCAGGGCTGGGGCTTCGCCATCGCCAAGACCAAGGAGTTCGTCGAGTCCTCGGAGTAGCGACAGCGGCAGGGCGCGAGGGGCGACAGAGGGTGAGTGAGGAATGACGCAGGAACGAACAGGACCGGGGCGCGATGAGTCTGCCGAGCAGCGGCAGGACCGCAAGTTCGCCGACCTGCTGCAGGAACTGCGGGTGATGCAGACCGGGGCGCAGTTGACGGCTGGCTTCTTGCTGACCCTGCCCTTCCAACAGCGGTTCACCGACCTGGACGGCGTGCAGATCGGCCTCTACCTCACCTTGGTGACGCTCGCGGCCCTGACCACTGCGCTCGTGCTCGGTCCGGTGGCGGTGCATCGCCATCTGTCGGGGCGGCACATCAAGGAGCGGGTGGTCCGGGCTGCTCACGTGCTGTCCTACGCCGCACTGGTCGCCATCGGCCTCTTGGTGACCGGCATGGTGATGCTGATCTTCGATGTCGCCGTCGACCGGACCAGCGCGGTGATCGCTGGCGGCGCCACCGCGCTGGTCCTGGTCACGCTGCTGGTCGTGCTGCCCCAGGCACTCACCCGGCGCGCCGAGGCCGACGACCGCTAGCGGTCGTACCGCCGACTAGTGGTTGGCGGCTGCCTGCGCGGCGTCCACCTCGGTCTCGCTCTCGCTGGTGGACAGTCGCCCGCTGTCGTCCTCCAGATGTGCCCGGACGAACCAGTGGAACAACTCGAGCTTCTCGGTGTGGCCGATGAGCAGGTCCTGGGTCACCAAGTCGAGCTTCTCCAACTCCTCGATCGCTTCGCGATAGCTGGTGAGCACGCCGCGGTAGGTCAGATCGAGGGCGCCGAGGTGCTCCTGGGTCGAGGCACGGCCGATGCTGTAGTCGTCCCAGCTCCGCTCGGCGACCAGCGCCCCCGGTGTGCCCTTGGGAGAGCCGCCGAGGGTGGAGATGCGCTCGGCGAGCTCGTCCGCGATCTCGCGGACCGCGTCGACCTGCGGGTCGATCATCTCGTGAACGGCGATGAAGTGCGGGCCGACGACGTTCCAGTGCACGTGCTTGAGCGTGAGCTGGAGGTCGTTGCAGGCATGCAGTCGATCCTGGAGGAGGTCGATGATGACGACAGCAGCCTCGTCTCCGAGGCCGGGAACGGTGTAGTGGAGATGTGTCGATTCAGCCATGCTCACCCGTACCCGCAGGGCGCCCCGGCGAAACGACCCCGGCTGGCGTCCTGCGATTGCCGATCTGCTGCGGTCTTCTTGCGTCTGCCGCGGTCTTGTGGCGGCAAAGTGCCCCGTATACCGGGTCCTCACCCACTACAGCACCGCGGGAGATGGGCCAGGGGCACCACAGCACCGCGGGAGATGGGTCGCGAGCACCACAGCACCGCGGCAGACGGGGTCAGCGGTTGAGTCGGCGGAAGGTGCCCTTGTTGTGGGAGTACAGCTTGGGGAACTCGCCGAACATCCGGTCGTAGACGTCGCGGTGGGCGGGGTTCGGCGTGAACACGCCGTCCATCGGCACCAGACCGTGCACCTCGGCGGGGTTGAGCTCGCCGATGGCCATGCCGAGGAAGAGGCCACAGCCGCGCAGTCCACCGACCAACGGGTCGGCGACCCGTTGGAAGGTGCGGTCGCAGACGTCGGCCATGATCTGACACCAGACATCCAGCTGGGCGCCGCCGCCGATCAGGCGGATCGGGTCGAGCCGGCGACCGGTGAACTTCTCGGCGGCGCCGAGCAGCCACCGGAGGTTCATCGCGACCCCCTCAAGGACGGCTCGGGTCAGGTCGGCCCGGGTCGCCTCCAACGACAGATTGTGGAAGCCGCCTCGCGCAAGCCGGTCGTCGATCGGGCTGCGCTCACCGGTGAGCCACGGCGTGAAGATGACACCGCCGGCTCCAGGAGGGCTGGTCTCGACCTCGGCGGCCAGGTCGTCGTACGACGTCTCCGGGGCAACAGCGCCGCGGAACCACTCCAGGCAGCGGCCGGCGTTGTCCTGGTTGTTGGCCAACAGGTAGTGACCGTCGCCGATGCCGGGGACAGCCGCCATCTGGCGGACGATGTCGGTCTTCTTCTTCGGCACCGGGCAGCTCACCCACGCCGAGGTCCCCAGCGAGACATGTGGGGAGAACAACTCGATCGCGCCCGCTGCGACGCAGGCGTTCTGCAGATCCGGAGCACCGGTCACGACCTGCGCGTCCGGCGAGATGCCGATCTCGGCTGCCACCTCGGGCAGCACGGTCCCGACGATGGAGCCGCTGCGCACCAGGGGTGGGAGCCGGTCGGCGTTCACACCCGCCAGCCCGACCAGCACGGGGTCGTAGGCGAGCTGGCCCAGCTCACGGTTGTCGGTCAGCCACGCAGCGGTCATCGACATCGGGGACGCGGCGGCCACGCCGGTGAACCGCATAGTGAGGTAGTCGACGGGCTCGAGATACCACCGCGCGCGGGCCGTCACCTCAGGTCGGTCGCGCTGGAGATGGAGCATGTGTGCGATCGGGTCGGCTCCGGCCGGGTTGGGCACGCCACCGGAGCGGCGCAGCCAGGTGGCCAGCACCTTGGGGGCATACCCCGCGACCGGTCCGCCGAACCGCTCGGAGGAGTACTCCCCACCCCGGGTGTCGCTCCACATCAGGCACTCGCCGACCGGCAGCCCGTGCTCGTCGACGGGGACCGTGCTGGCCCACTGACCGGTGACCGCGACCCCGACCACCGACGACCCGTCGACCCCGCCCTCGGTGACGCCGCGGCGCGCGGCGGCCACGACCAGATCCCACCACGCCGTGGCGTCCTGGGTGGCGGCGCCGTGGACGGCGTCGCCGCGTTCGTACCACCACCACACCGGCGAGCCCGCGACCGTGACGTAGCCGACCTTGGGGCCACCACTGCCCAGGTCGATCGCGAGGACGAGTCCGTCGGCAGCGCCCGCGGCCGATGCGCCGCGCGCGGCCTGGCTCACGGAGCCTCCGTCGGCACGGGTGGCAGCCCCTGGAAGTTGTCCATCATCGCGTCCATGAAGGAGCAGATGAACTCTTCCACCTCGCCGGTGAGCCCGCCGGCCACGCCGCCGTAGATCGCGGCCGACTCGGCCGCCACTCCCTCGGCCGAACGCTCCTCGGCATAGGCGACCGCCTCGGCGAGGTCGGCTGCGAACGCCTCGGCCACGCCGGGCTGGGTCTGGGGTCGGGTGACCGCCATGTGGATCGCGTTGGGGTATTGCTGGCCGTTGAAGCGCCAGCCGCGCGGGCGCATGAAGTCGGCGACGTGGTAGATGTCGAACGCGTCGGAGGTGAAGGAGAAGCAGAACGTCGGGCTGCCCATGATGCGCAGGTCCGGATGGCTGCGGACCGTGGCCATCATGGCCTCGGCGGTGGCGAAGATCGCTCGGGCATACTCCCGATAGCCCGCTCGACCCAGCTGCACCATCGATGCCCAGGTCGAGGCGAGCAGGCCGCCGGAGCGGGAGCCCTCCATGCCGGGCGACATGTATTTGCCGCCCGACCAGTCCACGATGTGGAAGTACTGCGCGTTGCGCAGCGCCTTGTCGCGGAAGACCAGCACCGAGGTGCCCTTGAAGGCGTAGCCGTACTTGTGGGTGTCGGCCGAGATGGTCGTGACGCCCGGCACCCGGAAGTCGAACGGAGGCACGTCGTAGCCGAGCTCCTCCCCGAACGGGAGGATGAAGCCGCCCAGACATCCGTCGACGTGCAACCCGATCCCGCGCTCGAGCGCCAACGCCCCCAGCTCCGCGATCGGGTCGATGGTGCCGTAGGGATAGTTGCCGGCCGAGCCGATCAGGGCGATGGTGTTCTCGTCGATGGCCTCGGCCACCACCTCCGGCCGCACGGTCGTGGTCTCCGGGTCGACCGGGACGGTCCGCAGCTCGACGCCGAACAGGTGACAGGCCTTGTTGAACGCCGGATGCCCCGTCTCCGGCTTGACCACGTTGGGCGAGGTGATCCCGCGGGTCGCCCGAGCGTGGTCGCGGTAGGCGAGGATCGCATGCAGGATGCTGGCGGTCCCGCCGGCGGTGACCATCCCCGCAGGCTCGCTGTCGGTCGCCTGGTCGGCATGCATCAGGTCCAGCACCATGGCGATGATCTCGCCCTCGAACCGCGTCGCCGACGGGCACAGGTCACGCTGCAGCGCATTGACGTGCGCGTACTTCGCGAAGGCCTCGGTGAGGAAGCCGTAGTGCTCGTGGTCGCCGCAGTACATCGTCCCGGAGACGCGACCGGTCTCCCAGAAGGCGTCCTCCTCCTTGGCCATCGCGGTCAGCTCGGCGAGGATCTCCGCCCTCGGTCGGCCGTGCTCGGGAAGCACACGGTTGACCGGATAGCGGTCGGCGTACGGATAGTCGGTCACAGGGGTCTCCCTCCGGGCTCTGCGACCAAACTCTCACACCGCTGGGGAAGGGGAGTACGCCGGTCAGCGCCGGCACGCGGTGCCCACCCGGAGCGTCGCCCGGCTCCGAGAGTGGAGGCGGCCTTGCCGCTCTCACGGATCGGGTCCCGGTGCGGCCCCCATATACCGCACCGGACCCGAATCAACGTTCCCGAGTGCGCCAGCTGGAGCCGACTACCTGCTGAGCAGGTGTCACTACTCTGCCATGTTTAACCCGCGATCCGAGCAGTCCCACGCCCGGTCTGGACAACTATCCGATCACGAACTGTCGACCTGCGTCACAGCCGTCTCCCGAGTCCCAGCTGCGAGCCTTCCGCGCGCGGCCCGGAAGCCTCCGGGCGGGCAGTCATGACGATCGCGCGTGACGACACAAACCACCCGAGCGGGTGGCCGCTCGGGTGCGGATCCAGGTCCGTTGCCGACGGACGGCTCAGCCGTCCGGACAGTGCGCCAGGTCAGAGGTGGCGGCCAGCCGGCATTCGCCCTGCTGGCGGCACCTCTTAGTCGCGACGAGGCTCGGCGTAGTCCGACCACTCGTCGTGCTGGTCGGTCTCGGCCTGATCGCCGTCGTCGGTGTTGCCATGCAGCTCGCGCGCAAGCGCCCCGAAGTCCGTCTCGTAAGTGCGGTACTTCAGGTCGCGGGCGACCTTCGTCTGCTTAGCCTTTGCACGGCCGCGCCCCATAGGGTCGACCCCCTCGCACTTGGCCGGGTTTCCGTCGCCATGCGAGGTCCCCGGTCTGATTGGTCAGTTTCTCGTGGGGACAACGCTACCTGCTCGGTGGGTGTTCCCGCACGCCACGCCCCGATTTTGGACCCAACGTCTGCGCGAAAATCCGCCGAATGGTCGGTGACGGCCTCTCAACCTGCCGAGACAGTCCCTCGCCGGCTACCAGCTGGGGTGCTGGCCGACCAGGCTCACCCGGCCGCCGTCGGCGTCGGATGCTGGGGTGACCTCGCCGGCGATCCAGGAGGCGACGCCGCGGCCGGCGAGCAGGTCGACGGCGGCGTCGGCGTCGGCAGGGGCGACCAGCGCGACCATGCCGACCCCGCAGTTCAGAGTCTGCTCGAGGTCGGGTTGGGGCACCGAGCCGACCTGACGGACCAGGTCGAAGATCGGCTGCGGGGTCCAGGTGCCGCGGTCGATGGTGACGGTGACCTCGGCTGGGAGGACTCGCTCGAGGTTGGCGGCGAGGCCGCCGCCGGTGACGTGGGACATGGCGTGGGTCTCGGTCTGGTCGGCCAGCGCCAGGCAGGCCTTGGCGTAGACGCGGGTCGGCGTGAGCAGCTCCTCTCCCAGGGTCCGGCCGAGCTCGGGCACCTCACGGTCGAGCGACCAGCCGGCACCCGCCTCGGAGAGCAACACGTGCCGGACCAGGGAGTAGCCGTTGGAGTGCAGGCCGCTGGCCTCCATGGCGAGTACGACGTCGCCTGGCCGCACTCTGGCCGGGCCGAGGAGCCGGTCCGCCTCGACGACACCGGTGGTCGACCCTGCGACGTCGTACTCCTCGGGGCCGAGCAGTCCCGGATGCTCCGCAGTCTCGCCACCGATCAGCGCGCAGCCTGCCTCGACGCAGGCCTCGGCGATGCCTTGCACGATCGCGGCGATCCGCTCGGGCACGACGCGGCCGGTGGCGATGTAGTCGGTCAGGAAGAGCGGCTCGGCGCCACAGACGACCAGGTCGTCGACGAGCATGCCGACCAGGTCGTAGCCGATGGTGTCGTGCTTGTCGAGGGCCTGCGCGATGGCGACCTTGGTGCCGACGCCGTCGGCGGAGGTCGCGAGCAGCGGCCGGTCGAAGGACTTCAGAGCCGAGGCGTCGAAGAGACCGGCGAAGCCGCCGATGCCGCCGACCATCTCCGGGCGGCGAGCCTTCTCGACCCACTCCTTCATCAGCTCGACGGCACGGTCACCGGCCTCGATGGAGACACCGGCAGCGGCGTACGCGTTGTCGGATGAGGTCACGGTGACTCCTCGGGCGTTCGGCCGGTCGGTGGCGGGTCAGGGGTTGTTCAAGATGGGCAGCGCCTCGGTGGTCAGCGACTGCTCGAGCAGGTGCTTGCCGAGGCGGGACTCGTCGGGCAGCGGGATCGGGTAGCGGCCGGTGAAGCAGGCGTCGCACAACTGGGTCGCCGGCTGCCCGGTCGACTCGATCATCCCCGCCAAGGAGATGTAGCCCAGAGAGTCGGCGCCGATGCTGGCGCGGATCTCCTCGATATCCAGGCCGTTGGCGATCAGCTCGGCGCGGGTGGCGAAGTCGATGCCGTAGAAGCACGGCCACTTCACCGGCGGCGAGGAGATCCGCACGTGCACCTCGGCGGCGCCGGCCTCGCGGAGCATCCGCACCTGGGCGCGCTGGGTGTTGCCGCGCACGATCGAGTCGTCGACCACGACCAGCCGCTTGCCGCGGATCATGTGCTCGAGGGCGTTGAGCTTGAGTCGGATGCCGAGCTGGCGCAGGGTCTGGCTGGGCTGGATGAAGGTGCGGCCGACGTAGGAGTTCTTGACGAACCCCTGACCGAAGGGGATGCCGCTCTCCTCGGCGTAGCCGGTGGCGGCCGGGGTGCCCGACTCCGGCACCGGCATGACCAGGTCGGCGTCGATGGGGAACTCCCGGGCCAGTCGGCGGCCCATCTCGACGCGCGCCTCGTGGACGTTGCGACGGGCGATGGTGGCATCGGGGCGGGCGAGGTAGACGTACTCGAACACGCAGCCCTTGGGGTCGGGCTCCGCGAACCGGTGCGAGCGCAGCCCGTCCTCGTTGATCACGATCAGCTCGCCCGGCTCGACCTCCCGGACCACGCTTGCGCCGACCGTCACCAACGCCGCGTCCTCGCTGGCGACGACCCAGCCGCGCTCCAGCCGGCCGAGCACCAACGGCCGGATGCCCTGCGGGTCGCGCGCGGCATAGAGGGTGTGCTCGTTCATCCAGACGAACGAGTAGGCGCCCTTGAGCTGGGGCAACAACTCGGTCGCGCGCTCCTCGACGGTCTGGCCGATGTGGTGCGCGAGCAGCGAGGTGACCACTGCGGTGTCGTTGGTGGTCTCGTTGGGGAGCTTGACGTGCAGGTCGAGCTCGCCCTCGGTCTCGCCGAGGTCCTCCACCATCTGGGCGAGCTCGGTGGTGTTGATCAGGTTGCCGTTGTGGGCCAGCGCCAGCGAGCCGTCCAGGGTCGGGTGGAAGGTCGGCTGGGCGTTGTGCCAGGTCGACGCACCCGTCGTGGAGTAGCGCGCATGCCCGATCGCCAGGTGCCCCTTGAGCGACTCGAGGGTGGTCTCGTCGAAGACCTGCGAGACCAGGCCCATGTCCTTGTAGACCAGGATCTGGCGGCCATTGCTCACCGCGATCCCGGCGGACTCCTGGCCGCGGTGCTGGAGCGCGTAGAGGCCGAAGTAGGTCAGCTTGGCGACGTCCTCGCCCGGCGCCCAGACCCCGAAGACTCCGCAGGCATCCTGCGGGCCCTGGTCGTGTGGGTCGAGAGCTGCGGTCAGCCGCCCGTCGCCGCCACGGCGGCCTGGGGTGCGGGGGTTCGCCACTCGCCTGAGTGTACGGCGTGCGCGGCCGGGCGCCCGCATCCACGCGTGCGTGCCCGCGAGTGGGTTCAGGCGTCCGGGCCAAGCCCTTGCAGCAGCAGAGCGTGGGCGAGGATCACCCGCTCGAACTCGGGCAGGTGCAGACCCTCGTTGGCGCCGTGGGCGCGGGTGTCGGGATCCTCCACCCCGGTGACCAGGACGCTGGCTCCCGGGAAGGTGTCGACGAACTCCGCGATGAATGGGATCGAGCCGCCCACCCCCATGTCGATCGGGGCGGTGCCCTCCCAGGCCTCGGCGAAGGCCGCGCGCGCGACGTCGTACGCCGGTCCGGTGGCGTCGATCTCGGTCGCCTCGCCGGTGTCGACGGTGGTGACCGTGAGCTGCGCGCCCCAGGGGACGTGTGCCTCGAGGTGGGCGGTGAGGCGGGCGAGGGCGTTGACGGTGGTGTCGCCCGGGGCGACGCGGAGGCTGATCTTCGCCCGCGCGACCGCGGTCAGCGTGTTGGAGGCGCCCGCGACCTTGGGAGCGTCGATCCCGGTGACAGTGATCGACGGCTTGGTCCACAGCCGCTCGACCGCGGAGCCCTCGCCGATCCAGTGCGTACCGGGGAGCGCGCCGGACTCCGCGCGCAGCCGCTCCTCGGGGTAGACGACGTCAGCAGCGGGGCCGGCGACGAGGCCCTCGACCGCGACGTTGCCCGCGTCGTCGTGCAGGCTGGCGAGCAGTCGGTTGAGCGCCATCAGAGCATCGGGCACCAGGCCGCCCCACATCCCGGAGTGGACGGCGTGGCTGAGCGTGCGCACCTCGACGTCGACGCGGACCAGCCCACGCAGAGAGGTGGTCAGCGCCGGGACCCCGATATCCCAGTTGCCCGAGTCGGCGATCACGATGACGTCGGCCTGGAGCAGGTCCCGGTGTTCGCGCAGGAAGGCGGGCAGGCTGTCCGACCCGACCTCCTCCTCGCCCTCGACGAAAACCGTGACCCCGACCGGGAGCTCGTCGCCGAGCATCCGGAGTGCACCCAGGTGGGTGACGATGCCGGCCTTGTCATCGGCCGCCCCGCGACCGTAGAGCCGGTCGCCCCGCTCGGTCGGGTCGAACGGCGGCGAGTCCCAGTCGGCGTGGTCGCCCTCGGGCTGGACGTCGTGGTGGGCGTAGAGCAGAACGGTCCGGGCCCCGGGCGGTGCCGGCTTGCGCGCGACCACCGCTGGCGCCCCGTTGTCGACCGACAGCACCTGCGCATCGAACCCCTCCGCCTCGAACAGCGCCCGGACCGCCTCCGCGCTCCGCTGCACCTCACCGGCTCGCTCCGGGTCCGCGCTGACCGACTCGATCCGGACGAGGGCATCCAGGTCACGGCGTACGCCCGGAAGCACCTCGGCCAGGCGGGCTCGCAGGTCGTCAGTGGTCATCTGCTCTCCTTCGATCGCGGGCCTCCGGCGTGATGTGTTTCGCACTGGGGCCGGTGGTTGGGCGGGTTGCTGCTTTCACAAGGTATGTGGTCGAAGCGTCACATACCTCGCGTCATTCACCGAGGTAAGTGCAGGCCTAACGACATACCTAGTGAAAGCGTCGTCGGCCCGCACCACGACACGGCCGAAAGATTGTCCGACAATATTTGCCGTACGCCGACCCGAGGTGCGACGATGGCCGACATGGCCCAGATCCCCTCCTCCGCCGTCGTGTCCGATGGCGACACGCACACCCATATCGAGCTCACCGAGACCTACGCGGCGCACAACTACCACCCCCTCCGGGTCGTGCTGGCGCAGGGCGAGGGCGCCTGGGTGAGCGATGTCGAGGGGAAGCGCTACCTCGACTGTCTGGCCGGCTACTCGGCGCTGAACTTCGGCCACGGCCACCCCCGGCTGGTCGCGCGGGCGCACGAGCAGCTGGACCGGCTCACGCTGACCAGCCGCGCCTTCTACAACGACCAGCTGGGGCCGTTCTCCCGCGATCTGGCCGAGCTCACCGGCAAGGAGATGATCTTGCCGATGAACTCCGGCGCGGAGGCCGTCGAGACCGCGATCAAGGTCAGCCGCAAGTGGGGCTATCTCGTCAAGGGGGTGCCGGAGAACCAGGCCACCATCGTCGCGATGGAGGGCAACTTCCACGGCCGCACCACGACCATCGTGAGCTTCTCGACCGACTCCGACGCGACGACCGGCTACGCCCCGTACACCCCCGGCTTCCGGCTGGTGCCCTACGGCGACTTCGCCGCCCTCGAGGCGGCCATCGACGACTCGACCGTGGCCGTGCTGCTCGAGCCGATCCAGGGCGAGGCCGGCGTGATCATCCCACCGGAAGGCTTCCTACCCGAGGTCCGCGCACTGTGCAACCGCAAGCAGGTGCTCATGGTCGCCGACGAGATCCAGTCCGGGCTGGCCCGCACCGGGCGGACGTTCGCCTGCGACCACGAGGACGTCGTGCCCGACATCTACATCCTCGGCAAGGCGCTCGGCGGCGGCCTCTACCCGGTGTCGGCGATCGCCGCGAACGGCGACGTGCTCGAGGTCATCACGCCGGGCACGCACGGCTCCACCTTCGGCGGCAACCCGCTCGCGGCCGCCATCGGTCGCGAGGTCGTCGCGATGTTGAGCGAGGGCGAGTTCCAGAAGCGCGCCGAGGTGTTGGGGGCCTATCTCGCCGACGGCCTGCAAGCACTGGTCGGTCAGGGGATCGACGCCGTGCGCTGCCGCGGCCTGTGGGCAGGCATCGACATCTCCCCCGAGCTGACCACGGGCCGCCACTTCTGTGAGCAGCTCGTCGACCACCAGGTGCTGGCCAAGGAGGCGCACGGCCAGACTGTGCGACTCGCTCCGCCCCTGGTGGCCACCGAGGAGGACCTGGACGTCCTGCTCGGCGCCTTCCGCGCCATCGTCGCCGTCGGCTGACCTTTCCCGGCGCGGAGCGTCAGCGCAGGGGGAGGTACGGCGCCAGGTCGGCCCGCTCCCCGCTGGCCTGAACCAGCCCGGCCTCCTCCGCGGCGCCCCAGGTGAGGTCACCGAGGGCCAGCGCGATCCAGGTCTCGGCGTCGAGCTCGACCACCGCTGGCGGCGTACCCCTGGTGTGCCGCACGCCCGGCACGACCTGCGCCGCGGCGTACGGCGGCACCCGCACCTCCACCGACTTCCCCGGCGCCACCGCCGCCAACAGGGCCAGGAAGTGCTTGGTGAGCAGTCTCAACTCGGCCGACGTGACCTCCTCCGCCGCCCTCGCGGCGAGCGCACTCGCCACTGCCTCCGGATCGGCTGGACGGAGTGGCGCGGGCACGTGGTGAGGTTAGCGCCGGGGTCTCTCAGTCGGCGTCGTAGGGCTGGAGCAGCGCGAAGAGGTGATAGGTCTCTCGGGGGGCGTCATCGGTGGCGTCGCGGGTGCGGGCGACCCAGCCCTCGAGAAGCTCGTCCATCGCGGTGGCCAGCTCGTGGGACTCCTCGCGGGTCAGCCGGACGGTGCCCTCCAAGATCGCGGAGCTGGTGCCCTCCCGGCGGCGCAGCTCATAGGCGCGATCGACCAGTTCATGAGCCCGCGCCGAGGCATGCCGGCGCCACACGTTCACAGCCGCGCGACCTCCGGGCGCCTCCTCCAGGTGACTGATGTCGAGCCGCAACAGGTCGTCGCTCGCCAACCGCCACACCCGGTCCCGCCCGTCGCGGGCCACCTCGGGGGCCTCCTCGACCAGGCCGTACTTCGCGAGCTGACGCAGGTGGAAGCTGGCCTGGTTGGCCGGGATGCCCAGCGCCGCCGCCACGTCGGCCGCGCGCATCGGACCGGCCGCCTCCATCTCGCCGATGATCCGATTGCGCACGGGATGGGCGATCGCTCGAAGGACTCGGGGGTCGGCTCCCACGGCGCCGGAGTCTGTCGCTGAATCCGTCGCTGGATCGTTCGTCTGGTCTGCGAAGTCGGTCACGGCGCCATCCTAGCAAATTTCGCACGAAGTCTTGCGCAACTATCATTGCGCAATATATGTTGCGGGTTATGTCCAGCTATCGCACCCTCGCCAAGAACCGCGACTTCACCGTGTTGTGGATCGGGGAGACCGTCAACGAGCTCGGCTCGCGGATGTCGGTCTTCGTCTATCCGCTGATCGCCTATGCCCTCTCGGGCTCGACCCTGGTCGCCGCGGTGATCGAGGCGACCTATCTGCTCGGGCTGGCAGCCACACTGCTCCCGGCCGGAGTCTGGGCCGACACCGTGGACCGGCGCCGATTGATGATCGGAGCGAGCGTCACCGGCCTCGTCGCCTATGGCTCCCTCGCGATCGCCGGAGCGCTCGGACAGTTGACGTTGATCCACCTAGGCGTCGTCGCAGCCGTCACCGGGGCTGCGGCCGGCGTCTTCGCGCCAGCCCAGATCTCGGCCATCCGGACCGTGGTGCCGACCGAGGACCTGCCTACCGCGCTGTCGCAGAACCAGGCACGCCAGCACGTTGCTGGCCTGCTCGGCGCACCCCTGGGCGGCCTGTTGTACGGCATCACCCGGTGGCTCCCCTTCGCCGCGGACGCGGTGACCTACGCCGTCTCCTGCCTGACCCTCTCCCGCATCCGCACCGACCTGTCCGCACCGCCCCGTCGCGCCGATCGACCGACGATGCGGCGCAAGCTCGCCGACGGGATGCGGTTCGTGTGGAGCCAGCCGTTCCTACGGGTGCTGATGAGCTGGGCGCCACTGACCAACCTGGTCACCAACGCCATCTTCTTCGTGGTGATCATGCGGCTGGTCGAGCAGGGCTACCCCGCGAGCCAGATCGGCCTTATCGAGACCGCGGCCGGGCTGGGCGGGATCCTCGGCGCCCTCGCCGCGCCGTACCTCATCGACCGCCTACCGACCGGCCGACTCACCCTCACCGTCGCCTGGATGTGCGCGCTGCCCCTGGTGCCGCTGTTGTGGTCGATGACGCCGATGACGGCGCTGGTCTCCTCGTTCGTGCTGCTGCTGATCAACCCGGCCGGCAACGCCGGCATCGGCGCCTACCGCGTCGCGATCACCCCCGCCGACCTGCAGGGCCGGGTCGCGGCGACCTCGCAGTTCTTGTCGATGTCGATCATGCCGCTCTCCCCGCTGGTCGGCGGCTGGCTCCTGCACCGGTACGGCGGTCCCGCGGCCGTGGCTGCGCTGCTGGTCGCCAGCACGCTCCTCGCCTGCTACCTCACCGGCAGCCGTAGCATCCGCTCGGTCCCCCGTCCCCGGCACTGGCCCTCCTCCCCCGAGTCCTCGGCACCCGAGCTGGCGCCCGTGCCCTGAGCCTGGAACCGGCAGGCGACGTAGCATCCACCGTGACGGGGGTCACGTCGAGGCAGGTCGAGGCAGTGGGAGGCAGCGTGCAGGTGCCAGCTCCGATCGAATACGAGCGGGCGACCAGCGTGGAGCACGCGATCGGACTCCTCGATCGACTGGGTGAGGAGGCCCGGTTGATCGCGGGGGGACACAGCCTGCTTCCGATGATGAAGCTGCGGCTGGCCAACCCGGAGTACCTCATCGACATCAACGACCTGCACACCGAGCTCGGCTACATCAAGATCACGCCCACCGAGGTGCGGATCGGCGCGATGACCAGGCACCGGGAGCTGCTGGAATCCGACGACCTGGCCCAGGTGTGCCCGATCTTCCGCGATGCAGAGCGAGTGATCGCCGACCCGCCGGTGCGCAACCGCGGGACGTTGGGCGGCGCCCTGTGCCAGGCGGATCCGTCGGAGGACCTGTCCTCGGTGTGCACCACCCTCGACGCGAGCTGCGTGATCACCGGTCAGCATGGCGAGCGGGTGGTGTCGATGGACGAGTTCCACCTCGGGCCCTACGAGACCGTCGTCGACCACGCCGAGATGCTGACCGAGGTGCGCATCCCGGTGCGCCCTCGGGGAAGCAGTGCCTACGCCAAGGTGGATCGGCGGGCCGGCGACTGGGCCGTGACCGCGGCCGGGGCGGCGCTCTGGCTCGACGAGGACGGCGCCATCGCCGACGCCCGGGTAGGTCTCGCCGCGGTCGGCCCGAACACCACCGGCATACCAGAGGTCTCGACAGCGCTGCGCGAGCACCCGCCGAGCGAGGAGGCCTGGGAGATCGCGGCGCACATTGCCGAGGATCGGTGCCGGCCGGTCACCGACAGCCGTGGGTCGGCGGACTACAAGCGCCACCTGGCCGGTGAGCTGACCCGGCGGACCCTGCGGGTCGCCTGGCAGCGGATCACCGAGGCCGATCGATGAGGACGGTCGCCTGATGGAGGTCAGCCTGACGGTCAACGGTGAGCAGGTCACCCGCGAGGTGGAGGCTCGGCTGTTGCTGGTGCACTTCCTGCGCGACGAGCTCGGGCTGACCGGCACGCACTGGGGCTGCGACACCAGCAACTGCGGGACCTGCGTAGTCCTCTACGACGACGAGCCGGTGAAGTCCTGCACTGTCTTGACCGCGATGGCCGCGGGCCACGACGTACGCACCGTCGAGAGCCTGGAGTGGGAGGGCGAGCTCGACCCCGTCCAACAGGGGTTCATGCAGTGCCACGGGTTGCAGTGCGGCTTCTGCACCTCCGGGATGCTGATGTCGGCACGCGCCCTGTTGGACCGCGATCCCGACCCGGACGAGCACACCATCCGGGAGGCGATCTCGGGGCAGATCTGCCGCTGCACGGGCTATGCCGCGATCGTCCGGTCGATCCAGTGGGCCGCTGCCCACCCGTTCGGGAAGGACAACGACGAGTGAGCGTCCAGGACTTCGTCGACAACGACCAGCGCCCGCTCGGGCACGGGCGGATGCTGCGCAAGGAGGACCGCCGCTTCGTGCGCGGCCGCGGCCGCTACCTCGACGACCTCGCCCTGCCCGGCATGCTCCACCTGGCCATCTTGCGCAGCCCGGTCGCGCACGCCCGGATCGTCTCCGTCGACACCCTGGCCGCCGAGGCGCACCCGAAGGTCAAGGCCGTCGTCACCGGCGCGATGCTGGCCGAGCGCTGGTTGGCCTGGATGCCGACCCTCTCTGGTGACCAGCAGGCTGTGCTGGCCACCGACAAGGTCCGCTTCCAGGGCCAGGAGATCGCCTTCGTCGTCGCCGAGGACCGCTACTCCGCGCGCGATGCGCTGGAGCTGATCGACGTGGAGTACGACGAGCTGCCGCCCGTGGTCGACGTACGCCATGCCCTGGACGCGGACGCTCCGGTGATCCGCGACGACCTCGACGGCAAGGCCGACAACCACTGCTTCGACTGGGAGACCGGCGACGCGGCGGCCACCGACGCGGTGTTCGACCGGGCCGAGGTGGTGCTCCGCCAAGAGCTGGTCTTCCCCCGCGTGCACCCCGCACCGATGGAGACCTGTGGCGCGGTGGCGTCCTTCGACCGGGTCGAGGAGAAGCTCACCTTGTGGGCCACCACGCAGGCGCCGCACGCGCACCGGACCATGCTCGCGATGTTCTCCGGCCTGCCCGAGCATCGGATCAGGGTGATCTCACCCGACATCGGCGGCGGCTTCGGCAACAAGGTGCCCATCTATCCCGGCTATGTCTGCGCGATCGTCGGGTCGATGCTCACCGACCGCCCGGTGAAGTGGACCGAGGATCGCACGGAGAACCTGATCGCTTCGGGCTTCGCCCGGGACTACGTGATGCAGGGTGAGATCGCCGCCAGTCGCGACGGCCGGATCCTGGCCCTGCGCAGTCATGTCCTCGCCGACCACGGCGCGTTCAACGGGACCGCAGCACCGCGCAAGTTCCCTGGCGGCTTCTTCGGAGTCTTCACCGGCAGCTATGACCTCGAGGCGGCCTACTGCTCGATGACCGCGGTGCACACCAACAAGGCCCCGGGCGGCGTCGCCTATGCCTGCTCGTTCCGGATCGCCGAGGCGGTCTATCTCGTCGAGCGGATGGTCGACCTGCTCGCCGGCGAGCTCGGTCGCGACCCGGTCGACCTGCGCCGGCAGAACTTCATCCGCACCGACCAGTTCCCCTACACCAGCCGCACCGGCTGGGTCTACGACTCCGGCGACTACGCCGCCACCCTGGACGAGGCGCTCCGGATGGCGGGGTACGACGACCTGCGCGCCGAGCAGGCCGAGCGCCGTGAGCGCGGCGAGCTGATGGGGATCGGCATCTCCTTCTTCACCGAGGCGGTCGGCGCGGGTCCGCGCAAGGACATGGACATGCTCGGCCTCGGCATGGCCGACGGATGCGAGGTGCGGGTCCATCCCACCGGGTCGGCCGTCGTGCGCATCGCCGTACAAACCCAGGGGCAGGGGCACGAGACCACCTTCGCCCAGCTGGTCGGCGAGGAGCTCGGCATTCATCCCGACGACGTCGAGGTCGTCCACGGCGACACCGACAACACGCCATACGGCCTAGGGACCTACGGCTCCCGCTCAACGCCAGTCTCCGGCGCCGCGGCCGTGCTGGCCGCGCGTCGGGTGCGGGAGAAGGCGCAGCTGATCGCGGCCGGGATGCTGGAGGTCGCGCCCGACGACCTGGAGTGGACCAAGGGCCGCTTCGACGTGCGCGGGGTGCCCGGCGCCGGCGTGACCATCCAGGAGGTCGCGATGCAGGCGCACGGAGCGGACGACCTGCCCCCCGGCGTCGAGGGCGGCCTGGACGCGCAGGTGTCCTACAACCCCGAGAACCTCACCTATCCCTACGGCGCCTACATCTGCGTGGTCGACGTCGACCCCGGGACCGCGGTGGTCAAGGTCCGTCGCTTCATCGCCGTCGACGACTGCGGCACCCGGATCAACGAGATGATCGTGGAGGGCCAGATCCAGGGCGGCCTGACCGACGGGGTCGGGATGGCACTGATGCAGTTCATCGGATTCGACGAGCACGGCAACTGTCTCGGCGGGTCCTTGATGGACTACCTGATCCCCACCGCCCTCGAGGTCCCCGACTGGGAGTGCGGGATGACCGTGACGCCGTCGCCGCACCACCCCATCGGGGCCAAGGGCGTGGGCGAGTCGGCCACGGTCGGCTCGCCGCCCGCGGTGGTCAACGCGGTGGTCGACGCGCTCGCGCCGTACGGTGTGCGGCACATCGACATGCCACTGACCCCGTCACGAGTGTGGGAGGCGATGCAGGGCCGTGCCACTCCTCCCTTCTAAGACCGCGCGATGACCCCGACCCAGTTGCGCGCCTTCGCCAGCGTCGTGCGGCTCGGCTCGGTGAAGGCCGCCGCCGCAGACCTCGGCGTCACCGAGGCGGCGGTGTCGTTGCACGTCGGCCAGCTGCGCAAGGAGCTCGGCGACAAGCTGTTCACCCGCACCTCCTCGGGACTCGCGTTCACCCCCGGCGGGCTGCGGCTGGCCAGCCGCGCGGTCGAGCTGCTCGGCCTGCAGGACCGCACCGTGCTGGAGGTCCGCGCGGCCGGCGCCGGCCGACGACTGCTGCGGCTGGCCACCACGTCGCTGTTCGCGGAGTACGCCGCTCCGGGCTTGATCGAGTTCTTCGCCGACCGTGCACGCGATCTCGACGTGGAGCTGAGTGTGCATCGGTCCCGCGACTTCGAGTCGCTCCTGCTCACCCGCTCGGTCGACGCGACCATCGGGCCACGACCAGCCACGACCGAGCCCGGTGTCAGCACGACGCTGTTCTTGAACTACCAGATCCTGGCAGTGGTCGCCCCCGATCATCCGCTGACCCACACCGGCCAACCCGGTGCCGCCCTCCTGCGCAACCAGACCTGGCTGCTCGGCCCCGCGGCAGCCGGCGATGCCGGGGTGATCCCGCACATGCTGCGGCGCATCGGCGTCCCCGAGGAACGGCAACAGATCTTCCAGAGTCATGCAGCGGCGGTCGAGGAAGCCAAGCGAGGCACCGGCGTCTCGCTGGCCGTCTCCTTCGCCGTCGCCCAGGACCTCGCCGCGGGCACGCTCGCCAAGGTGCCGGGCCGCGCCGTCCAGGGCCAGGGCTCGTGGAACATCTCCATCCTCGCCGGCAAACAGGCACCTTCTGCCGCCGAGGAGATGGCCCGCTTCGTCACCACGCCCCGCGCCACCCAGGCCATGCTCCGCGGACGCAGCGTCACCCATGGCCGCTTCAAGCCCGCCATCCACGTCACCCTCTGGAGCTGACTCGGCTCAGGGCCGGCTAAGCGATCTATTGATTCGGTGTTGTCCACGGGGCGGGACGGGGTCACAGTGTGGGCAGCGCCGTGGGGCAGAGCGTGCTCCGCGGACGTGCACCGAAGGTGCACCAAGCGACCGCAAGGAGGCGTGTGTGCCGATCGAGTCGGATGGACACAGCCGCGGCAACCCGCGCATGTACGAACTGATCGAGAACGCTCCCCAGACCGGCAAGAGCCCCACCGTGTGGGCCTTCCCCCAGTTCGTGGAGTTCCTCAAGGTCGCCGGGCAGCCGGTGCAGGGACCCTGGCCGCCGCACCAGCAGCCCCGGCCGGACCCGACCGATGTCGAGGCACTGCCCGTCGCGGTGCCCGACCCCGAGGCGCCGACTCCACTGGCACCCGACAGCAGTCGACCCACCCAGGCCGCCGAGCAGGGGCAGGAGGGCTGAGGACGTGTATCCATCCCGATTCGCCTACGAGGCCCCGCGCACCCTCGACGAGGCCATCGACCTGTTGGCACGCGGCGCCGGCGAGGCGAAGGTGCTCGCGGGCGGACAGAGCCTGGTCCCGCTGCTCAAGCTCCGGTTCGCCTCGCCCGACCTGCTGGTCGACATCAACAACCTGCCCGGACTCGACCACCTTGAGGTCGCGCCGAGTGGCGAGATCCGGGTCGGCGCGCTGGTCCGGCACCGTGACCTCGAGCGGGCGTCCACACTCGCCACCGCCCAGCCGGTGATGGCCGCGGCCGCACCACTGATCGCCGACCCGATCGTCCGCACTCGCGGCACTCTGGTCGGCTCGCTGTGCCACGCCGACCCCCAAGGCGACTGGGCAGCGGCCGTCACCGCTGTCGGTGGGCACGTGGTCGCCCAAGGTCCGCACGGCCGGCGGACCATCCCGATCTCCGAGTTCGTGACCGGCCCGTTCCAGAACGTGTTGGCCTTCGACGAGGTCGCGGTCGAGGCCGTCATGCCCGCACCGCAGGGCACCCCGGTCGGAGGCTTCCTCAAGCTCGAACGCCGCGTGGGCGACTTCGCCACGGCTGGTACGGCGGTCGCGCTCGACCTTGACGGCGACCGGGTCGTGCGAGCGGGCATCGCCCTGACCGGAGTGGGCAGCCGGACCATCAACGCCAGCGACGCGGCAGCGGCCCTGGTGGGGCAGCCGCTGACCGCGGACACCATCGCCCGCGCGGCTGACCTGGCCGCCGCGGACGCACAGCCGAACTCCGATCACCGTGGCAGCGCCGAGTACAAGCGCCATGTGATCCACACCTTCGTCACCCGGATCCTGACCCGGATCACGACGACGAGCGAGAGGGCAGCATAGTGAACACCGCACGAAACCACTCGCTTCGCTCGCGCTTCCGCGGGGACCCCGAATGAGCACGCTCTTCGAAGAGGTCCCGGCGGACGCCGACGCCGGCGTACCCATCAGGCGAGTGACCATCACCCTCAACGGTGAGCGACGGGCAGCCGACGTCGAGCCGCGACTGCTGTTGGCACATCTGCTCCGCCAAGGGTTCAAGCTGACCGGCACTCACACCGGCTGCGACACCACCAACTGCGGCGCCTGCACGGTGCTCGTCGACGGCCTGCCGGTGAAGAGCTGCACCATGCTGGCGGTCCAAGCCGACGGCCACGCGGTGACCACCGTCGAAGGCCTGGCCGGGCCTAGCGAGCTGCACCCACTACAAGAGGGCTTCAAGGACGAGCACGGCCTGCAGTGCGGATTCTGCACGCCGGGCATGATGCTGGCCGCGAAGGCGCTGCTGGCAGAGAACCCCGACCCCACCGAGGACGAGGTCCGCTTCGCCCTCTCGGGCAACCTGTGCCGCTGCACGGGATATCAGAACATCGTCAAGGCGGTGCTGTGGGCCGCTGCGAAGATGCGCGGCGAGACACCCGGAGAACGCCACGAGGGAGCAGAGGACGGTGAGGGCGCATGACCACCACCGAGCCGACCGTCGAGCCGGTCTCCCGCGCGCTCGACGAGATCAAGATCGGCGGCATGGGCGCCAGCCGCCGCCGGGTGGAGGACAACCGCTTCATCCGTGGCAAGGGGCACTACATCGACGACGTGGTGCTGCCCGGCATGTTGCACATGGAGATCCTGCGCAGTCCGGTCGCCCATGCCCGGATCCGCTCTATTGACACCAGTGCGGCCTGGGACATCCCCGGCGTACGCCTCGTGCTGACCGGTGAGATGTTGGCTACTCGCAACCTCGCCTGGATGCCGACGCTGAGCTACGACACCCAGGCCGTGCTGGCTACCGACAAGGTGCGCTTCCAGGGCCAGGAGGTCGCCGCGGTCATCGCCGACGACCCCTACATCGCCAAGGACGCCTGCGAGGCGATCGTGGTGGACTACGAGCCGCTGCCGGTGATCGTCAACCCGACCCAGGCGCTCGCTGACGACGCCCCGATCATCCGGGACGACAAGGAGAACCAGCCCGACAACGTCTGCTTCACCTGGCAGGTCGGCGACAAGGACGGCACCGACCGCGCCTTCGCCGAGGCCGACCACGTGTCGACGATCGAGATGCACTACCCCCGCTCGCACCCATCGCCGCTGGAGACGTGCGGCTCGGTGGCCGACTTCGATCGCGCCACCGGCAAGCTCACCGTCTACATGACCACGCAGGCGCCGCACATCGTCCGCGCCGCGGTCGCGCTGATCGCCGAGCTGCCCGAGCACATGATCCGGATCGTCAGCCCCGACCTCGGCGGCGGCTTCGGCAACAAGGTGCCGGTCTACCCCGGCTACGTCGTCTCGATCGTGGCCTCGATCCTCACCGAGCGGCCGGTCAAGTGGATCGAGGACCGCACCAGCAACCTGATCTCCACCGGGTTCGGCCGCGACGTCTACCTCAAGGGCGAGCTGGCGCTGCGCAAGGACGGGAAGATCCTCGCGGTCCGGATGCACACCGACTCCGACCACGGTGCCTTCTTCGGCGATGCGCAGCCGAGCAAGTTCAAGATCGGTCTGCTGCACTCGACGTTCTCCTGCTACGACATCCCCACCGCGCATCTCACCGCGCGCGGCGTCTACACCAACAAGGCGCCCGGCGGAGTCGCCTACCGCTGCTCGTTCCGGGTGACCGAGGCGATGTTCTTCCAGGAGCGGATGATGCAGGCCGCCGCGGAGGAGCTTGGCATGGACCAGGCGGAGTTCCGCAGGATGAACTTCGTGCGCGACGACGACTTCCCGCACCGCACCCCGTTCGGGTTCCTCACCGACTCTGGTCAATACGCCAAGTGCCTGCAGGTCGGTCTCGACGCGATCGACTACGAAGGCTTCCGCAAGGAGCAGGCCGAAGCAGCCAAGAACGGCCGCCTGCTCGGAATCGGCATCTCCTGCATGACCGAGCCACTCGGGGCCGGCAACAGCCGGGAGTACGACATCCTCGGCATCAAGATGTTCGACTCCGCCGAGCTGCGGGTGCACATGACCGGCAAGGCGATCCTGCGCACCGGCGCCAAGACGCAGGGCCAGGGCCACGAGACGACCTGGGCGCAGATCGTCGCCCACGAGCTGGGTCTGCCCGCCGACGACATCGTCGTCGAGGAGGGCGACACCGACACGGCGCCGTTCGGGATGGGCACCTACGCCTCCCGGAGCACGCCGGTGGCCGGCGCTGCCGTCGCCATGGCCGCCCGCAAGGTGCGGGCCAAGGCCCGCAAGCTCGCCGCACACCTGCTCGAGGTCTCCGAGGAGGACGTCGAGTGGGAGCTCGGCCGGTTCTACGTCCGCTCCGCCCCGGATCGTGGCGTGACCATCCAGGAGTGCGCGATGGCGGCGTACTCCAACATGCCCGACGGCCTCGAGCCCGGCCTGGAGGCCAACGCCTACTACGACCCGCCGAACCTCACCTGGCCGTTCGGCTGCTACATCGTCACCGTCGAGGTCGACCCGCTCACCGGCGTCTGGGACGTGTTGCGGGTCGTGGCCGTCGACGACTGCGGGGTGCGGATCAACCCGATGATCGTCGAGGGCCAGATCATGGGCGGCCTGACCGAGGCCTATGCGATGTCCAGCATGCAGTTCATCACCTTCGACGCCGAGGGCAACTGCATCGGCTCGAACTTCATGGACTACCTGCTGCCGACCGCGTGGGAGACGCCCGGCTACGAGCTGCACGAGGTCGTCACCCCCTGCCCGCACCACCCGATCGGCGCCAAGGGCATCGGCGAGTGCGCCACCGTCGGCGGTCCCGCCGCCTTCGTCAACGCCGTGATGGACGCCATCAAGGGGTACGGCGTGCGCAACGTCGACATGCCCCTCCTGCCCGACCGAGTGCGCCAGGCGATCGCCACCGGTGCCGACGTCTCCGGGGCTCCGCCGATCAGGACGGACTCGTGATGGCTGTTCCCCACCACGACAGCGACGACCTGGACGCAGTCACCCGCGACCTCGAGCGGCGGGGCCAGGGGTACGCCGTCGCGACCGTCGTCTGGCGACAAGCGCCGTCGTCGGGACAGATCGGGTCCCGCGCAATCATCACCAGCGACGGCCAGCTGCACGGCTGGATCGGCGGCGCCTGCGCGGAGCCGACCGTGATCCGTGAGGCGCAGCGCGTGATCCGCCACGGTGAGGCCCAGCTGTTCTTCCTCGGTGCGAGCGAAGAGCTGGTGCTCCCCGACGGAGTGACCTCGATCCCGATGTCGTGCCAGAGCGAGGGTGCCTTGCAGATCTACATCGAGCCCATGCTGCCGCCGGTCCACCTGATCGTGATCGGCCACTCTCCGATGGCCCACCACCTCACCGAGCTGGCCACGGTGCTCGGCTGGCGCGCCGAGTTGATCGCGGGTGCCGACTTCAGCTCCGCCGAGGTCGACCGGCAGTCGGTGGTCGTGGTCGCCACCCAGGGCCACGGCGACGAGGATGTGCTGCGGCACGCGGTGTCGGCCATGCCTGCGTACGTCGGCCTGGTCGCCTCGCGCAAACGTGCCGACGCCGTGCTCGGCTACCTCGCCGACCGAGGCGTGCCGGCACACCTGCTGGAGCGCGTGCATGCGCCAATCGGCCTCGACCTCGGCAGCACGACCCACAGCGAGATCGCCGTGTCCATCCTGGCCGAGCTGGTCCAGCTCCGGGCGGCCGGCGAGCTCGCAGGGGACGTCACCGAAGAGTCCACACACGAAACCACCGCAAAGACAGCAGGTGGCCGCACCGAGCTGCCTGTCGTGCAACCCACCACGGCGCTCGATCCGGTGTGTGGGATGACGGTGCCGGCCGACGACGCGCACTACCCGCACGAGCACGCTGGCACGACGTACCACTTCTGTTGCGTCGGCTGTCGCGATGCCTTCGCGGATGACCCGGAGCGGTTCCTGGCCGGCGCCACTCAGAGTTGTGGAGGTGCGGACTGATGCTGATCAACAACGAGTTCGAGGTCGCGCAACCGATCGAGAAGGTGTGGGAGTTCTTCGGCGACATCCCCGGTGTCGCCGCCTGTCTCCCGGGCGCGGACCTCACCGAGCAGCTCGGCGACGACACCTATGCCGGCACGGTCGGCATCCGGATGGGTCCGGTGAAGCTGGAGTTTGCCGGCCAGGCCAAGGTTCTCGAGCGCGACGATGCCGCCAAGCGGATGGTCATCGACGCGTCCGGGTCCGACCTCAAGGGACGCGGTCAAGCGGCGATGAAGATCACCGCGGCGCTGGCGACGACGGGGTCCGGCACGCGGGTGCAGATGGGCCAGGACCTGCAGCTGTCCGGCGCGGCTGCGCAATATGGCCGCGGCATGATCACCGACGTCAGCACCGTGCTGATGGGCCAGTTCGCCGACAACGCCCAACGGCGGATCACCGCGATCGAACGCGGTGAGTCCGTCGACGACCTGGCGGCGAAGCCGGCCAGCGGCCTGGCGATCGGCCTGCAGGCGGTCCGGATGGCGCTGATGCGGGTCTTCCGGCGCTTCTTCCTGCCCTACCAACCCGACGTGAGCTGAGGAGGTCCCGATGCTGTGGTGGATCGGCAACATCGTGCTGCTGGTGGTCGTCGTACCCGTCCTGGTGGCATTGCTCAACCGCGTGCTCGCCGCGCTGGAGCGGATCAGAGCGGCCTCCGACCACATCCTGGCGGGCGGCGGCGCCCTCGCCGGTGAGCTCGAGGACGTGCCCGAGACGCTGGCCCAGACCGGCGCCACCGTCGGTGCCGTCTCCCAGGGCGCCGTCCGCTACGCCGGATCCGTCGCGAAGCTGTTGGGCTGAGGTGATGTGAGATGCCTGCTGTCGCCTGGGTGACCGTCGTGCTCGCGACGCTCATCATCGCCGCCGCCGCACTCGGCCTGATTCGCGTGATCGGCCACCTCCTCGCGGTGACCCGCACCCTGGACGGGGTGATCGCGGGAGTCGGGGTGGTGGCCGACCGGACCGCCACCGTGCCCGCATCCGTCGACGCGGTCAATGCCAGCCTCAAGCCGGTCCGCGACTTCTGTGAGGGGGTCTAGCCATGACCGTCTTGATGTCTACCTTGATGTCGACCGGATGGACGATCGGCTACACGATCGGCATCGTCGTCGTGTTGGTGGTCGTGGCCCTGGTCGTGCCGATCCTCTTGCTCGCCCGCCGGATCGGCACCCAGGCGCAGGCCATCGACGACTCACTGCAGCAGTCAGTGACCAACACCGCCGGGCTGGCCGGACTGCGAACCACCATCGACAGTGCCGAGGTGATCGTCGCGGGCCTGCACCGTGGCCGCACTCGGCTGGGAGGCTGAGATGACCGGGATCGAGCTGTTGCTCACCGACACCCAGCGGTCGCTGTGGTGGGGCGCGATCATCGCTGGATTCGTCGTGGTGCTGGCCGTCGCCGCGCTGCTGACGATCCTGGTCCTGTTGGTGCGCACCATCGACCAACGCGTGGCGGCGGTGAAGGCGACCCTGCTCGAGGCCGAGCAGAACACCGATGACACCGTCCTCATCGGACAGACGGCAGCCGGAGTGGACGCGGTGCTCGGAGAAGGGCTCGAGCACCACCTCTTCCTCGGCCGGGTGCTCGGAAAGGTGCGGATGTGACCACGCTCGTCGTCTTCACCGTCATCGACATCCTGCTGCTCATCGCAGGGCTGGCGTTCTACCTCTACGTCGTCGGCTCCCAGCTCAACCGGATCGCCACCAACCTGGAGGAGTGCCACGAGATCGTCGACCGCATCGTCGACAACGCCGAGCCGATCATGCCCGGTCTGCGGCACATCAACCGGACCGGCGGGATCGTCGCCGGCGCGCTCCCGCTGCTCTACGGCATGGCCGAGGAGATCGTGGTCGGCGCCACCTATCAGCCGCCGGAGTCCGACGAGCGGCCACCCGCTCGACCCGCGTCCGGGCGGCGTCGCTCGCGTCTGCACGAGACCGTGGGCTACGAGCCGGTCGGCTGACCAAGCGACTCAGGCGTCCAGGAGCTTCCGGCAGGTGCGGGCTCGGTCGGCAATGAGCTCGATCATCCGCTCAGGGAGATCGCTCCCGAGCGCACGAACCGCGTCGTCGTCCGCTGCTGTCTCGAACGCGGGCACCGCCTGGTCCAGCAGGTCCCCTGCGATCTCGACCACCCGTGACTCACGATGACCCACATCGGCGGCGAGCTTTGCCCACGGGGGACTTCCCGGATTCACCTTGTAGCCGCTGCCGAACTTCATGGCGAGCTTGATCTTCTGAAGTGGCATATCGGGATAGGGAAGCGCACTCGAAACGTCGTAGAACGGTGCCAGCGCGACTTGAGAACCAAGCAGCAGGATGGCGTAGTTCTTCGCGTGCGCGTCCGGTCCTGCAATGATCCAGTTCCAGACGAGTGCGCGGAGGAACTTCTCGCTGTCCGCTCGCGCCTGATCTGTAGGCATCACTCGGCGTAGTAGCCCCGTGATCTCGGCAGGACCCGGTCCGCCCTCGTTCTGGTACTTAGCGGAAGGGTGGTGGCCGAGCGCTTGTGCCATGTCTTCTTGGTGGATGCGCGCCAAGGTCCCGCTGGGTGTGCGACGGCGGTCGTAGCGCTGAACGACGATGGCGGACTGGTCCTCGAAGCGCTCGACGCGGGAGCGCACTGCCGGGATGCCCGCGGCTCGCATGGCCGCGAGACAGAGATGTTCATTGAGGTCGTGCTCGTCGAAGCCGACGGCGGCGGGCTTGACGATGTGGGTCGTCGCCGCCGAGCCATGCGGGTCACCCCAGTGGCCGTCCCGGTAGAGGAGCGCTGTCTTCGGTTGCGCGCCGGCGAGGCTGAAGCGGCCGGTCGTGCCGACGCCGAGCCATGCCGTGGAGTTCTGGACCAGGTCCCTGAGCCTGTCCGCGACGTCGGCTTCGGTCAGCCAATCGATGTCTTCCGAACCGCTTGCCGTCATGGCTTCGACGCGGTCCTCTGCGACGATGCGGACCGCTCCGGGACAGTCCTCCCCCACCGGCGAGGCGAGGAGGGCGAAGGGGCTGCTGGTGGAGACCTGAAACCGCCGTCCCCAAGCGTCGAGGACCGCGTTGTTGTCGGGCAGGAGGCCCCAGAGCCACGGCCTGATCACGGCGTCGGTGTGGGTCCTCTGCTGGAGCGGCATGGCGACAGACAAGGGAGTCGCCGAGGTCTTGTTGCGGTAGGACTCGGTGTAGTTGAAGGCGAGGTCGCCGCCGGCGGCGCGGGTCAGTGTTCCGGCCACGTCGTTGCCCATCAGGACGGTGCACCCACGTTGGTGGCTCGCCATCAGAAGTCTCCGTTGTCGTAGTCTCGGAGAGTCTGGCGTAGGTCGCCGACATCGTCGGGATCGTGATGGATATCGGCAGCAGAGGCACTGCTCGTCGATGCATTCAATCGGATGTCGAGGGCATCGAGGACCGCGAGCAACTTGCCGACCTCTGCGGTCTCGTGGCCGTTCTCGAACATGGAGATCCAGCGCCTCGACACGCCCGCCCGCTCCGCAAGGGCGTCTTGGCTCAGCTCGAGCGTCGTGCGCTGTGCCTTCACGATCACTCGAAGGTCCTGAAGAGTTCTGACCTCCATGACTGCCTCCGGTCCGAACGCTACGGCGGCGTATGACCTGCCTCTGAAATGGAACAATCACAGGATACTAGTGAATTGGAACGCTTACAACTCGCCTTTGTAATGGTTCCTGCTCACATCCTGGGACCCGAGGGACGCTATGTGGCCAGGCCGTCCCGCGGGCCGTCCGGAGACCGGCCGGTGGTGAGGGGACCGGTGGTCGGCGCGTCATAGGAGCCGATCCAGTGGTCCTGCCAGGCCGAGTCCACCTGCTGGCTGTTGCACTGGGGCCGATAGACGGCGATCAGCTCGTCGGCAACCTGCTGACGATGCCCGATCTGGCCACCGGGGATCTGGTAGGTCGCCACGCGGACGTCGTACCTCCCGCCGGCACGCCGGATCCAGCACGGCGCCGCCGGGTGGCGGAACGGGAAGCCCTCGGTGGTGAGGTCCTCGCTGTGACCGACGTAGATCACCGCGTGGCGCTCGGGCGCGGTGTCCGGCTCGGGTCGGTAGAGCACCACGTAGACCCCCGCCACCGCGGGTGGCGTCCAGGCCGCGAGCACGCGCGGTCCGTCGAAGGGGTAGCCCGCGAGCGAGCCGAGCCGGATCATCCCATCGCCGCCAACGAGTGCGCGAACACCTCGAGACCGGCGAGATCACGAGCCGACAGCACCGCATCGACGTACGGCGTCACGACGGTCATCCCCAACGACGGCGGTGCACCGTTGCCCGCGTGCGGATCGAGCCAGACGATCCGGTGGCACTGTCGGGCGAGCCGCTGCATCGCATGCTCCAGCAGCGTCGGATCGCCACGGTCGAGAGCATCGGAGCAGATCACCACGATCCCACCACGGGCGAGGCCACGACGACCCCAGTCACGCACGAACACGTCCAGCGAGGCACCGATCCGGGTGCCACCCTCCCAGTCCACGACTGCCTCGGCCGCCCTGGCCAGAGCGTCGTCGGTGCGCCGACGCTCCAGCTGGCGAGTGATCCGGGTCAGCCTGGTGCCGAAGCAGAAGACCTCGACCCTTCGGCCGGCCCGCGCCGTCCCGTGCGCCCACTGCAGGAGCGCGCGGGAGTAGTCAGCCATCGACCCCGACACGTCGAGGATGAGGACGAGCGGCCGCGGCCGGAGCCGCCGGGTCTGCCAGCGCAGCTCGGCCGGGTCGCCGTGGGTGCGCAGCGCGGCGCGGACGGTGCGGCGGAGATCCGGCCGGGTGCCGTCGGTGGCTGGGGTGGTACGACGTGAGCGGCGCCGTGGTGGGGCCAACCGCACGGTGCGCATGATCCGCCGCAGCGAGGCCAGCTCGTCCGGCGTGCACTCACCGAAGGATCTGGTCCGCAGCGTCGCCACGTCGGAGCCGACCAGGCCCATCCGGCCCTGCTCCTCCTCGCGCTCCTCTCCGGTCTGCTCCGGCTCGGGCAGCTGCAGGTTCGCCCAGGCCTCGGCCCGCTCCGGGGCGGCGGTCTGCTGCTCCTCTGCGGAGTCGCCGGGAGCGCCGAGGAACCACTCGGTGAAGACCTCGTGATAGATCGCGATGTGCTCTCGCCGCGACACCAGGGTGCTGCGGCCGGCCCAGTAGAGGTCGAGCAGGTCGGTCGGGTCGAGCGGCTCCATCGCCGCGCAGTAGGTCAGCACCTCACCGGTCCCGACCGGAAGACCGGCCTCCCGCAGCGCCCGACCGAAGCCGACCAGCGACTCCAGGAACTCCTCGCCCTGACCGGTGGGGAACCGGTCAGCCACGGGCCAGCTCGTGGAGGTGCTCGCGAACGACGTCGAGGTCGTCGCGGTCCTTGATCGCGGCGCCCAGGGTGTCCTCGAGCGCTTCGACATCGAGACCGTCCGGGTCGTGCACACCGACCGCGTCGAGGGTGCGCACCCAGTCGATCGTCTCGGCGACGCCGGGTGCCTTGACCAGGTCCAGCTCGCGCAGCCGATGCACCGCGGCGACGACCTTGCGGGCCAGCGTCTCGGTGACCTGCGGCTCACGGACCAGCACGATCTCGAGCTCACGCTCCGCGCTGGGGTAGTCGACCCAGTGGTAGAGGCAGCGCCGCTTCAGCGCGTCGTGCAGCTCTCGCGTCCGGTTGGAAGTGAGCACGACCAGCGGTGGCCGCTCGGCCTTGATGGTGCCGAGCTCGGGGATGGTGATCTGGAACTCCGAGAGAAGCTCGAGCAGAAACGCCTCGAACTCGTCGTCGGCACGGTCGACCTCGTCGACCAGCAGCACCGCGCCGTCTCCGGCGCGGACGGCGTCGAGCAGCGGCCGCTCGATGAGGAACTTCGGTCCGAACAGTGCGTCCACGGCCGCGTCGTCGTCCAACGACCGCTCCGACAGCGCCCGGATCTGCAACAGCTGACGGGCGTAGTCCCACTCGTAGAGCGCCTGGTGGGTGTCGATCCCTTCGTAGCACTGCAAGCGGATCAGCCGCCGGCCGAGCACCTCGGCCAGCGTCTTGCCGATCTCGGTCTTGCCGACGCCGACCTCGCCCTCGAGCAGCAGCGGCCGGTCCAGTCGGAGACCGACGTAGGCCGCGGTCGCTAGCCCCCGGTCGGCCAGATAGCCGCCCCCGCGGAGCAGGTCGGTGAGCTCGGCAACGCTCTCGGGTCGGGACATCGACGTGCTCGCGCGGCCCGGGTCAGTCGTCCGGACCGAGCACGAGGTCACGGATGGTGACGCCGGAAGGGTCGTACTTCCCCTCGCGCTGGAGCAGCTCGCGCCAAGCGGTGCCCAGATCGGTGCCGGGCTCGGCCATGCCATCGAAGGTCACGCCGCGCATCCGCTTGCAGACCTTGGCAGGAGTAGCGCCGTCGAGCTCGACCGCGGCCTCGGTCGCCTCGTCGGTGGACCACACCGCGTGAAGGACGCCCGCCTGCTCGTCGCTCATGATGCCTCCCTCCGCTTCGCTGACGCCCTCCACTGTAGGTCTGCGGGGCCTACCTGCGGGAGGGTCGGTTAAGGGAATCCTTGGGTGGGGTTTGACCATCGGCGTCGTTGGCCGGATGGTGGGACGCCATGGGTCACCCCACCGCGGTCGTGCTCGCCCTGCTGTGTGGGCTGTCTGCGGCGTACTGCTTGGCGCGCTGTCTGGTGCCTCGCCTGCGCGGCGTGGATGGGGTCCCCGATAGTGGAGTAGCCGACAGCGGGGTCGCTCCGCGGCGAGTCGATCGGCATGGGATCTCGGTGGATGCCTGGCATGTGGTGATGGGCACCGCCATGGTGACGATGCTGCTCTGGCCGATGGACCGCACGTCGACTGCTCTGCAGGCCATCGTGTTCGGCTTCGCCGCGCTGTGGTGCGTCACCCACCTGCTGATCCGGCAGCGCTCCGGCGCGCACCTGCGGCTCGCGGTCACCTGCGTCGTGATGAGCGTGATGCTGATGCCCGCTCCGCTGGCCTCGCCGGTCGGTGCGGCCTCCTCGGTCGGGCATGAACATCTGAGCGCCGTCCCTTCGATGGGACCGGTCGCGCTGGGCACGATGACCGGGTCCCACTCGATGGCGGCTCCGCCCATCTGGCTCGCGGCGCTGATGCTGGCCGGCGTGGGGTTCGTCGTCGTCGCTGCGGCACGGGCAGCGGTGATCGGTTCGGAGCGGCGTGCGTCGGCCCGTGTCGGTCTGGCCGGTGAGGCTCTGATGGCCGGCGTGATGGGCTGGATGGTCGCCCTCGCTCTGTGAGCGAGGTGCTAGGGAGCGCCGATCGCCGCGAGGATCTGCTCGATCCGCGCCCAAGCCGGTGAGTCGAGCTCGATGACGCCGAAGTGGCCGCCGGGCACCTCGACCAGCTCGGCCGTCGCCCCGGCCGCGCTGGCCCTGGCGACGTAGGACTCCGATTGCGCGAAGGGAACGTCCTCGTCATCGCGCGCGTGGACGCACCAGACCGGCACGTCGAGCGGCAGCTGGCGGGTCGGGTCGGCCAAGGCGTACGACGCCTCGTCCGCTTCGCCGCCCATGAACCGCTCCACCGCGCCACCGCCGAGCCGATCGGTGAGAGCACCCGACAGGTCCACGACGCCGGCCTGCGAGATCACGACGGTGACCGGGACGGCTACCGGCGACCAGCGCTCGAAGCGTCCCCGCGCGGCGGCCCACACCGCGAGATGACCGCCCGCCGAGTGACCCAGCGTGACGACCTCGGCGCCGAGCTCGACGCCGATATCGAAGCGGGCCAGCGCGTCGATTCCTGCTGCGACATCGTCGAGGGTGGCCGGGAAGCCGCCGCCGTTGCCGACCCGGCGATACTCCAGGTTCCACGCCGTCCAGCCCAGCTCGGCCAACCGTTCAGCCAGCGGCTCGCCCAGCGCGGCGTCGTACTCCGCCTTCCAGAAGCCTCCGTGGAGGACAGCTACTACTCCTCGCGAGGCGCCGTCGGGCCGATGCAGGCTCCCCCACTGGGCCGGATCGGCGCCGTAGCGCACCACCTCGCGGGACGTCATACGAATCGGTCGCCCCGGCGACCGCAGAGAATGACGGCTCGCGGCACGACCGCCCTCAGCCCAGGGCGGCTGGCAGGGTCGAGGCCCAGGCCTCGCGCAGTTCGCCGAGCGGGATGCCGAGCTGTCCTTCGACGATCAGCTCGCCGCCGCCGGTGCGACCGATGGTGCCGCAGGGGACGCCGAGGCCATCGGCCATCGCGGTGAACGCGGCCACGTCCCGGTCGCGGACGGTGACGATGGCGCGACCGGCGGACTCGGAGAACAGACCGACGAACGGGTCGCCCTCGAGCGTGACACTCACCCCGATGCCGTGCGCCAGACTGGACTCCGCCAGCGCCTGGGCCAGGCCGCCGTCGGAGAGGTCGTGGGCGCTGGTGAGCAGGCCGGAGCGGGCGGCGTCGACGAGCAGCCGGGCGAGGTTCTTCTCGTCGACCAGGTCGACCCGTGGCGGCCGACCGCCCAGATGACCGTGCACGACGTGCGCCCACTCCGAGCCGGAGAGCTCTTCTCGGGTCTGGCCGAGGTGCAGCACCTGCTCCCCCGCGGTCACGAAGCCGGTCGGTGTGCGGCGGGTGACGTCCTCGATCACGCCGAGCACCGCCACCACCGGCGTCGGCAGGATCGCCGTCTCGGCGGTCGAGTTGTAGAGGCTCACGTTGCCGCCGGTGACCGGGACACCCAGCGTCAGGCAGCCGTCCTTGAGGCCGCGGCAGGCTTCGGCGAACTGCCACATCACGGCGGGGTCCTCCGGTGAGCCGAAGTTCAGACAATCGGAGACGGCTAGCGGTGTGGCCCCTCCGGCGGCCACGTTGCGGTAGGCCTCGGCGAGCGCCAACTGCGCGCCGGCGTAGGGATCGAGCTTCGCGAAGCGACCGTTGGCGTCGGTCGAGACCGCCACGCCGAGGTTGGTCTCCTCGTCGACCCGGACCATGCCGCTGTCCGCCGGCTGCGCAAGCACGGTGTTGCCACGCACATAGCGGTCGTACTGGTCGGTGATCCAGGACTTGTCGCAGAGGTTCGGCGAGCCCACCAGGCGCAGCAGGGTCGCGCGGAGCTCGTCACCGTGCTGGGGCCGCGGCAGCTTCTCGGCTCCATCCTCCTGCAGAGCGTCCTGCCAGTCAGGCCGAGCGAAGGGACGCTGATAGGTCGGTCCGTCGTGGGCGACCGAGCGCGGAGGTACGTCGACCACGCGCTCGCCGTGCCAGTCGATCTGCAGCCGGCCGGTGTCGGTGACCTCCCCGATCACGGTGGCGTCCACGTCCCACTTGGCGCAGATGGCCAGGAACTGCTCGACATCGGCCGGCTCGACGACGGCCATCATCCGTTCCTGGGACTCGCTCATCAGGATCTCTTCCGGAGCGAGGGTGGAGTCGCGCAGCGGGACGACGTCCAGCTCGACGTGCATGCCGCCGTCGCCGGCCGAAGCCAGCTCGGAGGTCGCGCAGGACAAGCCCGCGCCACCGAGGTCTTGGATGCCGGCGACCAGTCCTGCCGCGAAGAGCTCCAGCGTGCACTCGATGAGGAGCTTCTCCATGAAGGGGTCGCCGACCTGCACGCTGGGTCGCTTGGCCGGGCCCTCGGCGTCGAAGGTCTCCGAGGCCAGCACCGAGACGCCGCCGATCCCGTCGCCGCCGGTGCGAGCGCCGTAGAGGATCACCTTGTTGCCCACGCCCGATGCCTTCGCCAGGTGCAGATCCTCGTGCCGGAGCACGCCCACGCAGAGCGCGTTCACCAGGGGGTTACCGAGATAGGTCTCGTCGAAGACCGCCTCGCCACCGATGTTGGGCAGCCCGAGGCAGTTGCCGTAGCCGCCCACGCCGGCCACGATCCCCGGCAGCACCCGGTGGGTGTCGTCGGCATCGAGCGGGCCGAAGCGCAGTGGGTCCATCACCGCCACCGGCCGTGCGCCCATGGCGAGGATGTCGCGGACGATGCCGCCGACTCCGGTCGCGGCGCCCTGGTAGGGCTCGACGTACGACGGGTGGTTGTGGCTCTCGATCTTGAACGTGACGGCGTAACCCTGACCGATGTCGATCACGCCGGCGTTCTCGCCGATGCCGGCGAGCGTCTTGCCGAGCGCGGTCTCCTGCGGGATCTCGCTGAACTGCTTGAGGTGGACCTTGCTGGACTTGTAGGAGCAGTGCTCGCTCCACATCACGGAGTACATCGCCAGCTCCGAGCTGGTGGGTCGCCGACCGAGGATCTCGCGGATGCGGGAGTACTCGTCGTCCTTGAGGCCCAGGTCCGCCCACGGCTGGTCGCGCTCGGGGTCGGTCTCGGCGACCGCGACGGTGTCCACGTGCGGGGTCCCTGCCGGTGTCGCGAGGGGCCCAGTTACAGGGGGGTGGGTCACGGGCGTCAATCTACCCGCGGGTCGTCGTACGCCGTGGTGCCGCTCCGCCAGACGAGGCCACGCAACGCCGCCGGACTAGGAACGTGCGCCGGACTAGGAACGGTGCACAGCCTGTGGAGAGGGCTGTGGAGAACTACAGCATTGTAGTTCTCCCGAACGGGTGTTACTGGTGTGACTGATGAGGTTATGGTGGCGGCTCCCGACCCCAACTCGGTGTGGAGCCACGCATGTTCTTCCCCCGTCGCCTGGCCCGTCGAGCGACCGCTCGCGCGGTCGCCGCGACCCTGACGCTCACCCTTGCGATCGCCTCGTTGATGGTCGCCGCCGGGGCCTCGCCCTCGGCCGCGGCCAACCCGGTGACGCCGGGCAACTTCACTGGCTACGGCTTCGACCAGTGCGTCGCGCCGACACAGAAGGCGATGAATCGCTGGTTGAACTATTCACCGTTCCTGGCGGTGGGCATCTACATCTCCGGCGACTCCCGCGGCTGCCGCACCCAACCGAACCTCTCGCCGACCTGGGTTCGCACCCAGCTGACCAAGGGTTGGCGACTGCTGCCGATCACGCTCGGGCCGCAGGCGTTCTGCAACCCCCGATTCCCGCGCTACTCCGACGACAAGGTGATCAACGGCAAGCCCGGCAAGAGCGGGAAGTACAAGAAGGCCCGCAAGCAGGGGCGCCGCGAGGCCGGCACGGCGGTGGCGGCAGCGAAGGCGCTCGGCATCGTGCCGGGCAGCACGCTCTGGTACGACCTGGAGGGTTTCGACTCCGGCCAGACCCGCTGCCGGGAGTCCGCGCTGGCGTTCCTGAGCGGCTGGACCTACTCGCTGCACAAGCTCGACTACGTCTCCGCGGTCTACTCCAGCGCTGGATCGGGCATCAAGATGCTCGACGACGCCCGGGTCAGTCGTCCGGACGCCTTCAACCTCCCCGACCGGATCTGGATCGCCCGGTGGGACGGCATCGCCAACACCTCGACGTCGTACATCCGCTCCGACGGCTGGCTCCCCGGCGGCCGGATGAAGCAGTATCAAGGCGGCCATGACGAGGTGTGGGGCGGCGTGCGGATCAACATCGACCGCAACTACCTCGACCTGGGCAAGGGCTCGTTCGCACCCGTCGAGACGCATTGCGACGGGGTCCGGGTCAACTGGCGCAAGTACCCCGCGCTCAGACCGGACACCGCCCGCGCCAAGAAGGTCACCACGCTGCAGTGCCTGCTCCAGGAGTCCGGCAGCTATGCCGGCAAGGTCAACGGCACCTTCAACGACCGACTCCTCGACGCCGTCCACGCCTGGCAGGGTGACCACGGCCTACCCGCCTCCGACACCTGGACGGTCAGGGCCTGGATGACCCTGCTCGCCGACGGCTCCCGCCCGGTGGTCAAGGTCGGCTCAGCCGGCCCGCAGGTCCGCCGACTGCAGCGCGCCCTGAACGCCGGGACCAGCGCACGCCTCCCACTCACCGGCGTCGCCAACACCGCCACGATCACCGCCCTGCGCGCTTGGCAGGACGACGCGGACGTCAAGGTCACCGGCGTCCTCTCCCCCCGCCAGTGGCGCAAGCTCCAGAAGGGCGTCCGCTGATCCGCGAGGTGCCACTCCTGGTTAGGACACGGCCGCCAAACCGGAGAAGAATCCAAGTCCGTCCGTGCCCGGGCCGCACAGCGACTCGATGGCGTGCTCGGGATGTGGCATCAGCCCGACGACGTTGCCGACGGCGTTGGTGATGCCCGCAATGTCGTGCAGCGACCCGTTGGGATTGTCGTCGAGGTAGCGGAAGACCACCCGGCCCTCGCCCTCCAACATGTCGAGCGTCGCCTGGTCGGCGACGAAGCCGCCCTCACCGTTCTTGAGCGGGATGGTGATCTCGGCGCCTTCGGCGTAGGCCGAGGTCCAGGCGGTGCGGTTGTTCTCCACCCGGATCCGCTGGTCGCGACAGACGAACTTGCGGTGGTCGTTGCGGATCAGTGCACCGGGCAGCAGGTGTGACTCGCACAAGATCTGGAAGCCGTTGCAGATCCCGAGCACGGGCATCCCTCGCCCGGCGGCAACGATCACCTCCGTCATCACCGGGGCGAACCTGGAGATCGCACCGCAGCGCAGGTAGTCGCCGTAGGAGAACCCGCCTGGAAGGATCACCGCATCCACCCCGCGGAGGTCGGCATCCCCGTGCCAGAGCGCGACGGCCTCGTGCCCACCAGCACGGACGGCGCGCGCGGCGTCGACGTCGTCCAGCGATCCGGGAAAGGTGACGACCCCGACCTTCATTCCTGCACCGGCTCCCGGTCAGCGGTCGACTCGTCGGCGTCCGCGATCGGCTCCTCGGTCGGGGCGGGCTCCTCGGCGGGCGTGGGCTCGTGAGCCGACTCCTCGACGGGCGCCGGATGGTCCGCGACATGGACCTCGAAGTCCTCGATGACCGGATTCGACAACAGCGTCTCGGCCATCTTGCGGACCTCTTCGAGACGCTCCGGGCTCGCCTCACCGTCCAACTCGAGCTCGAACCTCTTGCCCTGCCGCACGTCGGTCACGTCCTGGAAGCCCAGCCGAGGCAGTGCCCCGAGGACGGCCTTGCCCTGCGGGTCGAGAATCTCTGGCTTGGGCATCACGTCGACGACGTATCGCGCCACAGTGGGGGCTCCTTGGAGTCGAGCTGCGCAGGTCGGCCCGAGTCTATCGGGGTGGCCGACCCATCCGGATGCGCGGCTTCGGCGCGCCGACCCTCGCCGGAGCCGACTTCCCGAGGCCAAACTCCTAGAAGTTGTACGGTCCGAACCGACCCCACGCCACGACCGCGGCGATCAGTCCCAGCACCACGGGCGCCACGAGCGCCGACCCCTCGCCTCGACGCAGGTGGGTGATCGCGGCGCCGACCATGATCGCCACCAGGCCGAGTGCGGCCAGCGGCACCAGCACCGGTGCGACGTCGAAGGCGCCGGGCAGGATCAGGCCGATCGCGGCGAGCACCTCGAGCAGCCCGATCGTCCTTACCATGCCCGGACTGAAGTCCTCGGCCCAGGCCATCCCGGAGGAGATCAGCTTCTCCTTCGGACGGCTGACCTTCATCAACCCAGCCAGGGCGAAGGCGGCGGCGAGCAGGATCGCGAGGATCCAGAGCACTGCATTCATGACAGACACCTCATCGGTTAGTTCAAGCATGAAGTTAATCGGAGGCGAGCCATAACTTCACGATGCAAGTGATTCATTCCCGTGGCCCCCGACGAGATCCCTAGGATCAACTCGTGGCCACGAGATCGAAGGGAGCCGACGGCCCCCACGAAGGGGACAACACCCCACCGGAGCCGCGCTGGCTCACTGCTGCGGAGCGGGAGTCCTGGATGGCATTCGTCAGGGTGCTGATCCGGCTGCCGCAGGCGCTGGACGCCCAATTGCGACGAGACTCCGGCCTGAGCCACTTCGAGTATCAGGTCCTGGCCGGCCTCTCCGACGCCGAGGACCGCACTCTTCGGATGAGCGTGCTCGCGATTATCGCGGACGGCTCCCTTCCTCGCCTCTCCCAGGTCGTGAGCAGGCTCGAGAGTCGCGGGTGGGTGCGCCGTACGCCTGATCCTCTCGACGGCCGCTCTACCTTGGCCACGCTCACCGACAACGGCATGGCCAAGCTGGTGGAGGCCGCGCCAGGTCACGTGGAGGCGGTCCGATCGCTGGTCCTCGACCCACTGACCAAGGCCCAGGTCGACCAGCTCGGCGTCATCAGCGAGCGGATCGCTCGCGCCATCGATCCCGACGCCTCGTGCTGATCCCATCCGCGGGCTCGGCCAGCTGCTGGGCTAGACCACCTTGCCCTCCACCACACGGCGACACCGCTCAACCTGACCCGTCGGCACGCTGAACGGTAAAGACTGCGCGGGTTTCGTCATTCCGCCACGGGCCACCAAGGCCCGGACCTAGCCTCGGCCTCATGTTCGAGAACATCGACAACGTCATGATCGCCATGCTGCTCGGCCTGGCCGCCATGATCCCCTGGCTGACTCAGGTCGGCCAGCTCGCCCAGCGCTAAGCCCCGTCGCCGTACCGACGCGGTGTCCGACGGTGCCCGCGAACCGGGCACACTGGAGCCATGGCAACCTCACAGCCCGGCCCTCTCCGCAACGCGATGCAACACCTCCAACTGGAGTTCCCGCAGTCGCTGGCCGTCTATCAGACCTATCCCGAAGCGCAGCGCACCGTCGACTACCTCGCCGACAAGGAGTTCCCGGTGCAGAACTGCATGATCGTCGGCACCGAGCTGAAGCAGATCGAGCGGATCACCGGACGACTGACCTGGGGCAAGATCGCCGCCGGCGGCATCCTGTCCGGCGTCTGGCTCGGCCTCTTCATCGGCGTGATCTTCCTGCTCTTCAGCAAGTCCTGGGGCGTGGGCGAGGTGATCGGCACGGCAGCGTTCGGCGCCGTCTTCGGTCTGATCTGGGCGATGGCGGGCTACGCCGCCACCCGGGGCCAGCGCGACTTCTCCTCGATCAGCACGGTGGTCGCCACGAAGTACGAAGTCCTGGTCGAGCACAAGCACGCCGCCCAGGCCCGCGAGCTGCTGGCCAGCCTCCCCGGTGCCCTGCCCGACCCCTTCGCCTGAGCCTGGACCCTGGATAGCCCCACGGTGGAGCCGTGCGTTGGCCGGGTTGCTGGTGGTGACGGCCGATAGGCAGCTACGACGGGTAAGCGCCGCCGTAGTTGAGGTTGCTGGCCGGGTTGCTGGTCGTTGATGGTCACCACCGATAGCAGCTACGCCGGATCAGCGCCCCGGTGGCTGGGGTGGCTGGCCGGGTTGCTGGTGCTGCCCCGGGTTCGCGGTGCGGCCGGGCGTCTGCTGCGGTCTTCTTGCGTCGATCCAGCAGCGGCTCGAGGGCTCGTCGATTGGGCGCAGACGACATCGAAAACGGCGTGTGGGATGTTGTTTTGGAACAATCGATGACCCCATCCGTCGGGGAAGCCGTGGGCTGCTCTCCCGGTAGCTGCCCTCACGGCGAGCACCCACCGGCAGCCAGCACCACGGCAGCGACCCCTCCACGGATCCTGGCTGCCACCACTGCGGGCAGCTTGGAGTGAGTACAGTCCGCGCTACTTCAGTTCCCGCTTGAGGATCTTCCCGGTGGCGGTCATCGGGAGGGACTCGACGAACTCGACGATGCGGGGGTACTTGTAGGCCGCCATCTGCTCCTTCCCCCAGGCGACCAACTCCTCCTCGGTGAGCGAGGAGCCGGGCTGATGGATGACGACGGCCTTGATCTCTTCACCGTGGACCTGGTCGGGGACACCGATGACGGCAGCGAGTGAGACACCTGGGTGGGTCATCAGGACTTCCTCGATCTCGCGGGGATACACGTTGTAGCCGCCGCGGATGATCATGTCCTTGGACCGGTCGACGATGTAGTAGAAGCCGTCCTCGTCGCGGCGGGCGAGGTCGCCGGTGCGGAACCAGCCGTTGCGGATGGCCTCGGCCGTGGCCTCGGGGCGGTTGAGGTAGCCGCGCATGATGTTGTGGCCGCGGATCGCGATCTCGCCGATCTCGCCCACCTCGTCGATGCTGTTCCACTCGGCATCGATGAGCTTCACCTCGACGCCCCAGATCGGGATGCCGATCGAGCCCGGCCGTGGATCACGGTCGGGGTCGGAGAAGGTCGCGACCGGCGAGGTCTCCGACAGGCCGTAGCCCTCGAGGACCTGCACGCCGAGCCGGGCCTTGACCTCCTTGATGATCTCCACGGGCAGGCTGGCCCCACCCGAGACTGCCATCCGCAGGTTGCTCGCGATCTTCTCGACGTTGGCGCCTTCGAGCGCGCCGAGGAGGCCCCACCACATCGTCGGGACGCCGGCGAAGTAGCTCACCTCGTGCTGATCCATCAGCGCCACCGCGGTGGCTGGTTCGAAGCGCGGCAACAGCACCAGGGTGGCGGCCACCGAGAAGCCGGCGTTCATCTGCACCGTCGAGCCGAAGGAGTGGAAAAGCGGCAAGGTGACCAGGTGAATGTCGGTGGCTGGCTGGGAGGCGAACAGCCGGTTGCAGGTGAGTGCGTTCAGCACCAGGTTGGCATGAGTGAGCTCGGCGCCCTTGGGCTGTCCGGTCGTGCCGCTGGTGTAGAGGATGACCGCGGTGTCCGTCTCCTCTCGCACCACCGTCTCGAAGGTCGGCGGCTGCCCGCCGAGGACCTCGGCCAGGGTCGGCACGCCCTCGATCGGCGAGGGAGCGCCGAGCTGTGCGGTCATCATCACGAACTGATCGCATCCAGCGGCGGCCTGGAAGCCGGCGTACCCCTCTTCGCCCATGGCGAGCTCGGGGGTGCCTTCGAAACAGAAGTAGACCTTGGCGCCGGAGTCGTCGAGGTAGTAGGTGTTCTCGCGGCCCTTGTTGAGCACATTGAGGGGTACGACGACAGCGCCGGCCTTGAGGATCCCGTAGTAGACGACCGGGAAGTAGGGCAGGTTGGGGCAGCTCAGGGCGACCCGATCACCTGGCTCGACCCCCTGGGACACCAGGTAGCCCGCCACCTGGTTGGCCATCGCGTCGACCTGGGCGTAGGTCAGTTGCATCTCGCCGAGCACCAGCGCGGTGCGCGAGGGGTACTTGCGGGCGGAGTCCTCGAGGAAGATCGACAGGTTCAACATGACCTGAATCTAGCCGCGGAACCTCGCGCCGTCTCCCCCGGGCTGGGCCGGCCCAGCCCGGCTCAGTCGTGGTGGCGCGAGTAGTCCGGTGCGGGGATCCCGATCCCCCGGCCGACCCGCGAGTGCCGATAGCCGTAGGCGAAGTAGATGGCGAAACCGATCACCATCCAGATCAGGAACCGCAGCCAGGTCTCGACGGTCAGGTTGATCATCAAGAACAGGCAGATCAGTGCGGACAGCCACGGCAGCCACGGCGACCAGGGCACCCGGAAGGAGCGCTCGAGGTCCCCTCGGTTGCGGCGCAGGACCGGCACGGAGAGGGAGACCAGGAAGAACGCGGTGAGGGTCCCGATGTTCACCATCTCCTCCAGCTTGCCGACCGGCGTCACCGAGGCGACCACAGCGACGACGGCGCCGATGGCGACGCTGAGCAGCACCGGCGTTCCGGTCTTCGGCGAGGTCCGGGCGATCGCGGTGGGCAGCAGGTTGTCGCGACTCATCGCGAAGGTGACTCGAACCGCACCGATCATCAGGGTCATCACGACTGTCGTCAGACCGGCGACGGCACCGGCCGAGATCAACGTCGCGTAGCCGTCCTTGCCCCGATCGATGAAGGCCGAGGCGAGAGCGGCGTCGGGGTTGATGTCGGTGTACTTGACCATGCCGGTGATCACCAGCGCCACCGCGACGTAGAGGATCGTGCAGATCACCAGCGAGCCGATGATGCCGCGCGGCAGGTCCCGCTGCGGATTCGCCGCTTCCTCCGCCGTGGTGGCGACCACGTCGAAGCCGATGTAGGCGAAGAAGACGAGTGAGGCGGCGAACAGGATGCCGGCGACGCCGTACGCCTGCGGGCTGCCGGTGATCAGCTGCAGCAGCGGCGTGTGCAGGACCTTCTCGTTGCCCTCGATCGGCTTCCCCGCCGGGACGAACGGGCGGTAGTTGTCCTTGTTGATGAAGCTGATCCCGGCGACGATCACGAACAGCACGATGAAGAGCTTGACCCCGACCAGGACCAGGTTGACCCGCAGCGACTCCTTGATGCCGTAGGCCACCAGCGCGGTCAGCAGCGCCACCAGCAGGAACGCCGCCAGGTTGAACCGGTCACCGTAGCCGAGGTGCTCTGGCCACGCGACGCCGATTTGGCCGAGGAAGGTCTCGAAGTACGACGCCCAGCCCTGCGCGACGACCGAGGCGCCCAGCATCATCTCCAAGAGCAGGTCCCAGCCGATGATCCAGGCGATGATCTCGCCGAGGGTGGCGTAGGAGAACGTGTACGCCGACCCCGACACCGGCACCGTCGAGGAGAACTCCGCGTAGCACAGCGCCGCCAGGCCACAGCAGACCGCCGCGAGCACGAACGAGAAGACCACCGCGGGCCCGGCATAGGCCTGGGCCACCCGGCCGGTGAGGGTGAAGATGCCGGCGCCGATGATCACGCCGACGCCGAAGACGGTGAGGTCCAGGGCAGTCAGTCGACGTTTGAGCTGGAACTCCGGATCCTCGGTGTCGGCCAGGGACTGCTCGATCGACTTCGTGCGCAGAACGTCCATCCCTCGACGCTATGCCCTACCTCCGGGTAGCCCACGGACGTGCTCGGGGTGTGATCAGAACTGCTGGCCGGTGAGCCGCTCGAACGCCTCGAGATAGCGGGAGCGGGTGCGCTCGACGACCTCGGTAGGCAGCGGCGGCGGCGGGGCACCGCTGGAGCGGTCCCAGCCGGACTCGGCGGAGAGCAGCCAGTTGCGCACGATCTGCTTGTCGTACGACGGCTGGGCGCGGCCCGGCTGCCACTCGTCGGCGGGCCAGAACCGGCTGGAGTCGGGAGTCAGCACCTCGTCGGCGAGCACCGTCGTGTCGTCGTCGCGGCGACCGAACTCGAGCTTGGTGTCGGCCAGGATGATGCCGCGCTCCCGGGCAACCTGTTCGGCTCGGCCATAGACCGCCAGGGTCAGCGTGCGCAGCTCCGCGGCCGTCGCCTCGCCGACGCCGGCGACGACGGCGGCATAGGAGACGTTCTCGTCGTGGTTCCCCAGCTCGGCCTTGGTGGCCGGGGTGAAGATCGGCTCCGGCAGCCGCGACCCGTCGACCAGGCCAGCCGGCAGCGGGATCCCGCACACCTCCCCGGTGGCGTCGTAGTCGAGCAGCCCGGACCCCGTGAGATAGCCGCGGGCGACGCACTCGACGGCGTACATCTCGAGCGACTCACAGATCACGGCCCGGCCCTTCACCTCGGTCGGGACGTCGGTGGACACCACGTGGTTGGGCACCAGGTCGGCCAGCTGATCGAACCACCACAGCGACATGCGGGTGAGGATCTCGCCCTTGTCGGGGATGCGGGTGTCGAGCACGAAGTCGAAGGCGGAGATCCGGTCGCTGGCCACCATCAGCAACCGGCCGGTGTGCGCACCCTCGTCGATCCGATAGAGATCACGCACCTTCCCGGAGTGGACATGAGTCGTGCCGGCGATCGCGGGCGCGTCCGGGATGTTCAGCTCCGCCATGGCGTCAGCCTATTCGGCGCCAAACTGTTCGGCGACAGGCGCGTCCGCGACGATGTCCCCATGTGGAACGACCTGATGGACATCGGAACCTCTATCCCCGACAAGCTGGTGCGGACGATCCTGGTCTATGTCGCCGTCGCCGTCCTGCTCCGGCTGGCGGGCAAACGTGACCTGGCCCAGCTCAACACGATGGACCTGGTGGTGATGCTGCTGCTCTCCAACGTGGTGCAGAACGCGATCATCGGTCCCGACAACTCCCTCCTCGGTGGCTTGATCGGAGCGGTGACCTTGCTGGCCGTGAACGCCGCGATCGTGCGGCTGGTGCGCTCCAACGACCGCGCCGCGCGCATCATCGAAGGCACCCCGACGACGCTGGCCGAGGACGGGAAGTGGCTGCCGGAGGCCCTGAAGCAAGAGGGTCTGCGGCTGGCCGACGTCGAGGCGGCACTGCGTCGGCAGAACGCCAACAGCGTGGCCGAGGTCGACGACGTGCGTCTCGAACCCGGCGGCGCCATCGTCGCCTCCCTGCGGGAGTCCGAGCAGGGCGCTACCCGAGGCGACATCGCCAGGCTCGAGGCGAAGCTCGATCGCCTGCTGCGGCAGGCAGGATGACCTCACGGCTCGGTGTCGTACGGCGGTGCGGGGTCGCCGTAGGACGGTCGCACGGCTCTGGCAGGCTGGGGGAATGCCGGAGTCAGCAGAAGAGGTCCAGGCGCGCATCCAGGCCGCGGTCGGCGAGGGCGGTCGACTGCCGATGCCGCCGGTGCACGAGTGGGAGATCTTCCCCTGGGAGCTGATCGACGGCGAGCTGGTGCCGAAGGTGGTCGAGGTGATCGACGCCGAGCCGCCCCGCTCCGGCGCCGACGGCGTGGACTGCTTCAGCTGTATCGGTGACGGCAACGCGATCCGGATCTGGGAGAACGACCGCTGGAAGGTCACCCATCCACCGATGCCGACCGGACTGCCGCTGGTGCTGTGGCTGCACAGCAAGGAGCATCTCGACTTCGCCGACATGGGCGACGACCTGGCGGCCGAATACGGCCGACTGTCGGTGTGGCTGTGCCGGATCATCGAGCGGATGCCCCACATCGGCCGGGTCCATGTCTGCCGATGGGGCGACGGGTCCGAGCACCTGCACACCTGGTTCCTCGCCCGCACGGCGCGGCTCTCCCCCGTGCTGGGCTCCTTCGCCGCGGAGTGGAACGAGATGTTGCCGCCCGCGCCCGAGGAGGTCTGGCGCGCCGATCTCCGGGCCGTCGCGACCAAGCTCGCCAACCACGACGGGTTCGCGCTGGTCTAGCCGGCGACTACTACGCGTAGCTGGCTGCCTGGATGCGATAGAGCTCGGCGTAGCTGCCGTCGTGAGCCATCAGCTCGTCGTGGCTGCCGACCTCGACCACACGGGCGCCGTCGAGGACGACGATCAGGTCGGTCATCCGGACGGTCGAGAATCGGTGGGAGACAAGCACCGTGACGCGGCCGTTCGTCGTCTCCGCCCGTGCACCCGCCGCGAACCGTTCGAAGAGCGCATGCTCGGTCTCGGCGTCCAAGGCGGCCGTCGGTTCGTCGAGCATCAACAGCAGCGGCTCGGGTCGCATGTAGCCGCGAGCGAGGGCGAGCTTCTGCCACTGGCCGAAGCTGACGTCGACGCCGCCGGTCCACGACGGACCGAGCTGGGTGTCCAGGCCCTCGCGAAGATCGTCGACCACCGGTGTCGCACCGGCCCGCTCGACGGCCGTGTCCACGGCCACCCGGTCGTCCTGCCGCGGCTCGTCACCGAGGCCGACGGTCGTCGCCGCGACGAACTCCAGTCGGGCGAAGTCCTGGAAGGCGCCCGCCAGGCGCTCGCGCCATTCCTCCACGTCGACGTGAGCGATGTCGACGCCGTCGGCCGTGACCCGTCCCGACGTCGGTGCATACATCCGGGCGAGCAGCTTCACCAGAGTGGACTTGCCGGCGCCGTTCTCGCCGACGATGGCGACCACGCTCCCGGCCGGGAGAGTCAGGTCGACGTGGTGAAGGACCTCGCGGTCGGTGCCGGGGTAGGCGAAGGAAACGCCCTCGAATCGGATGCCGTCAGCGAGTCGGCTCGGCGCCTCCTGGTCCGCCGCGGCGTTCTGCTCGGCCGCGAAGTCCTCCAGCCAGGCGAGGCGTTGGGCGGAGTCGAGCCAGATGCCGCGGAGGAAGCCGAGCTCGCCGACCGCGGAGCCGACGTACGCCGCGAGCCGGCTGCCGGCGGTGAGGACGAGCACTACCGCTCCCGGGCCACGGTCCAGCCCGGCGACCACCCAGACGACAGCCGCCACGAAGGCCAGGGAGAACACCGACCAGGCCACGGTGAGCCACACGGCGCTGACCAGGTTGGTGGCTCGGATCGGCTTGAACCACCTGCCCCACGCTGCCGCCCGACGCACGGTCAGGTCGGATCGGTTGCCGGTGACCCGCACCTCTTTGCCGGGCGGCGCTGTGGTGGCCACCGAGAACAGGTGACGAGCGAGGCGCCCATGCGAGGCGACCAGCTCCTCGGTGCGCTTCTCCACCTTCGGTCGCCAGGCCGCCACCAGCAGGAGCGGTAGCGCCCCGGCCGGGAGCAGGAGCAGGGCCGGGTGGATGGCAGCGAGCAGGACGCACACGAAGCCGAGCCGGAACAGCCAGCCCAGCATGGTGAACATCGACCGGAACAAGTGGTCGAGAGCGAAGACCCCGGTCCGCAACACGGCGATGCGGTCGAGGTAGACCGGACGCTCATGGTGCTCGACCGTCGCGACCTCGGCCTGCAGCTTGGCGACGTACCCCTGGAAGACGATGTTGAGCCGGTCACCGAGCCTGCGCAGCGTGCGGTCGAGGGTGACCGAGAGCGCCCACATCAAGGTCGCGGACGCCGCGAGTCCTGCGGCGCCGACGTACATCCGACCCGAGTGTTGGTGGACGAGACCGTCGGTGAGCAGCGCTAGCCAGATGCCGACGAGGACGTCCGGCAGGGCTTCCAAACTCGTCATTGCCAGCGAGACCCAGAGCAGCCCGGGCTCGGCGCGGTAGCCATGCTTGACCACTCGCACCATCGACGACAGGGCCGCCGGCATCTCGTCGAGGCCGTCGCCCTCAGAGAGAGTCATGGACGATCTCCTCCCCGTGCTCGTCCAGCTCCCGTTCGTCGTGGAAGCGACTGGCCTGGAGGTCGTACATCGTGTGGTAGCGACCGCGGCGGGCCATCAGCTCCTCGTGGCTGCCGAGCTCGAGGGCACGGCCGTGCTCGACGACGCAGATGAGGTCGGCTCGACGCACGGTCGAGAACCGGTGCGAGACCAGGATCGTGGTGGCCTCCTGGGTCGCCTCGAGGACGCGGCGGAAGATCTCGGTCTCACCTCGGACGTCGAGCATCGCAGTCGGCTCGTCGAGGAGGACCGTGTGCGCGCCGGCGCCGACCTTGGCGAGGGCTCGCGCCAACGCGACTCGCTGCCATTGCCCACCGGACAGGTCGACTCCGCCGGGATAGCCCTTGGCCAGCGGAACGTCCAGGTCGGCCAGGTCGAGTGCACCCGCGGCTGCCAGCGCCTCCTCGACGACCTCCTCGCGGGCGCCGAGCGGCGCTACGTTCTCGCGCAGGGTGAGCTCGTAGCGGACGAAGTCCTGGAACACGGCCGCCAATCGGGACCGCCAGCTGGCGAGGTCGAGGTCGCGAAGGTCGACGCCGTCGATCTCGATCGAGCCCGAGTCGGGGTCGTAGAGACGGCACAGCAGCTTGGCGATCGTGGTCTTGCCCGCCCCGTTCTGCCCGACCACCGCCATCGAGGCACCTGCGGGGATGGTCAGATCCAGATGCTCGAGCACCGGACGACTGCCGGTCGGGTAGGTGAACGTCACGTCGCGGAACCGGATCTCCGGGGCCCGCTGCGGAGCCGGGGCCGAGCCAGCCGAGCGGGACAACGCGCCTGCCGCAGCCGTCTCGGGCTCGAGGTGCTCGATCGCCACGACGGGGGCCGCGGCACCGTCGAGCGCCCAGCTCAGCCCGCCGAAGGCGATCGCACTCGCTCCGAGCGCCGCGCCGGCGTAGGTGACGACGGCCTGCAGGTCGAGGGAGCCGGCGTACCCCCTCCGCGCGAGCACGACGAAGATCATGGCGTTGGCGGTCAGCACGATCACCAGGGCACCAGCCAGTGACTTCTCGCGCAGGCGGGTGGCTTCGTACTGCAGCTCATGGAGCTGCAGCCGATGGCTGGTGAAGCGCTCGAGCAGCCAGGGCGCCAGCCCGAACAGTCGGACCTCCTTCGCGGCGGCCGGCTCGGTGGCGAGGTCGTAGGCGTACTCGGTGTGGCGGCGCGCCGCCTTCACCTCGTCGGTGTTGCGGTCCCGCCACACGCCGCTCTCCCGCAGCAGCCAGTGGGTCGAGCCCCAGGCGCCGAGCAGCACCAGCGGCGCCCACCAGGTGAATCCGAACAGGACCAGGGCCGAGGCGATGCCGCCGAGGAGCATGACCAGCCCCTGCGCGATGAAGTCCATGTTCAAGAACATCGGCGGGCCCGTCAGGCCGAGATCGAAGTCACGGGCAGTGACGAGGTCGTCGGTGAGGTCGCCGCGCTCGAGGTGACCGATGCCCTCCGGCCCGAGGGTGGTCGCCATCAGCCGATCGTTGAGGACCGAGCTGACCTGGTGACCCAGCAGCGCGCCGACGACCTGGTGGACGGGAGGGCTCACCTGGGAGAGCACGAACACGACGCCGAACGCCGTGAGCGGACCGGCCAGCGAACCGCCGCCCTGGACGCGCCCGACCAGAGCCCCCGTCGCGATGGCGAGACCCGGGGGCACCAACGCCCGAATCATCAGCAGCAGCCACCACGCGCCAGCCAGGCCTGGCACGGCGCGAGTGATCGTGGCGAAGAAGCGAGTCGCCGGACGATCGCGCAGATCGTCGAGGATGCGGGACGGAGTTGTCACGACAACATCACCCTACTGACAGCCATCCCTCACGTCGTTTGTCGATCCCACCGGCGGCTCGCGCGTCAGGTCGCCGGACCGAGGGCCGTGCGCAGCGTCGAGGTCGAGATGTTCGCGCCGCAAGAGACGACCGCGATCGTCTGTCCGGGTCGCGACTCGCCCGCCTGGAGGGCCGCGGCGATCGCCGTGGCAGCCGCGCCTTCGAGCAGCTGGTGCTCGGTGTCGATCGTCAGCCGCAGCGTCTGGTGGATCTGTTCCTCGGTGACCAGCACCCATTCGTCGACCAGCTCGCGGCACAAGGGAAGCGTGACGGCTCCCGGCTCGATGCCGCCGGCGGTGCCGTCGCTGATGGTCGGCCGCGCGTCGATGTCGACCACTCGCCCGGCCTTGACCGAGGCGGCCATGGCGGCGTCGTTGGCCGGGGAGGCACCGATGACCCAGGTTCCCGGGAGGGCACTCTTGATCGTGGCCGCGACGCCGGAGATCAGCCCGCCCCCACCAACCGCGACCACGACCGCATCGACGGACTCCGACCCGAGCTGCTCGGCGATCTCGCGCCCCACCGTGCCCTGACCGGCTATCACGTGGAGATCGTTGTAGGGACTGACATAGGTCATGTCGAGCTCCGCGGCCAGCGTCCGGGCGAGTCCTTCGGTCTCACCCGCCTCCCGACCGAGGAAGCGGACCTCCACGTCGTCGTACCGTCGCAGCGCTGCGACCTTCGACGTCGAGGCCCCCTCGGGGACACAGATGATCCCGGAGCCGCCGAGCGATCGCAGGGCGTGGGCGACGCCAAGTCCGTGGTTGCCGCTAGACGCCGTCACGACGCCCGCGGCCTTGTCCTCCGGCGTCAGGCTGAGGATCTTCGCCAGCGCGCCCCGGACCTTGAACGAACCGGTGCGCTGCTGATGCTCGCTCTTGACCAGCAGCGTCGCCCCGCAGAGCTCGCTGGCGGCGGCGTAGTACACGAGCGGAGTGCGGACGACGTGGTCGGCGATCTGGTCGGCGACGAGTGCCGACATCTCCGCCACCGTGGTCGCTAAGGACGACAACGCCGTCTGCTCTGGAGCATCACCGGTCATGGTCGGGCCTCCTGAGATCGAGACGGCTCGACCGGCAGGCAAAGCCGTCGGCCGCTGCTCATCCAGGCTAATGTCACGCGGCCCGCCCGGTTTCCGCAGGGCGCCGACGGGGTACTTCCCCGGCATGACGGGCCTGCCCGACTCCACCCTCACCGGCCTCGAGATCGATGAACCCGGGTCGGCGGCAGCATGGGGTCGACGCGGCTTCCTGATCCTCCTGCTCGCGCTGGTGCTCACCGGCCTGACCGGCTTCCTCGGCGTCCACGAGAGCACGGTGGAGAAGAGTGGAGACGGCTACCTGCTGCGGGTGCGCTACGCAGCGGTCGCGCGCGCCGGCCTGGACGTGCCGTGGGAGGTCACCGTCACCAAGCCTGGCGGCTTCTCCGGGCCGATCCGACTGGCGGTCACGGGTGCCTACTTCGACGACTTCGAGTCCCAGGGCTTCTTCCCCGAGCCGGCTGGGAGCACGCGGGATGCGCACACGCTGTTCCTCACCTTCGATCCCCCGCCGGGCGACACGTTCACCTTGTCCTACGACGCCTACGTCCAGCCGTCGAGTCAACGCGGCGGCAGCGCGGTGATCGCCGTGGTGGGGAGCGACCATCACGCCGTCGTGTCGGCCCACATCGACACGACGCTGCTGCCCTGAGGAGGTCCGTCGTGGAGATCGTGGTCCGGGCGCTCGTCATCTTCTGCTTCCTGTGGCTGGTCACCCGAGCCGTGGGCCGGTCCACCCTGGGTGAGCTGAGCACCTTCGAGCTGCTGCTCTACGTCACCATGGGCGACCTGGTCCAACAAGGGGTGACCCAGCAGGACTACTCGGTGACCGCGGCGATGCTGGCCATCGGCACCTTCGCCACACTGACGGTGGCTCTCTCCTGGACCCAGTGGCGCTTCCCCAGGGTGCGCCCCTGGGTGACGGGACGACCGATCCTGGTGGTGCGCGACGGGCGGCTGCTCGAGGGCGCCGTGAAGTCTCAGCGTCTCTCCGTCGCCGACTTCTTGGTCGCGGCCCGCGAGCAAGGCATCCGACGTACGTCCGACATCGAGTACGCCGTCCTCGAGGCCGACGGTCGGCTCGCCTTCTTCCCCTATCAGGACGACGGGTCACCCGGAGCCCCGGAGAAGCCAGAGGGCGACTGACTGCTCCGTCCCTCGGCTCGGGTCTTGAAGGCGGCGTTCTCGGTGGCGATGGCTGACCGGATGCCGCCGCCGATAAGTCGGCCGACCAGCCACGCGGCCGGACCGGCCACCTCGACGCTGAGTCGGTTCCGCGTGCGTGAGCCGCCGTCCAGGGCGGTCAGCTCGTGGCGCGCCGTCATGGTGAGTCCCGAGGGCCGGGTCTGCCAGCAGAAGCGATGCGGAGCGTCGAACTCGATCACCGTCCAGACTCGGGCCGGTTGGCCGGGCTGCTTGATCCGGACCCGGCTGCCGACGACCAGCACTCCTTGGTCCAACCGCTCCACGGCGGACATGGTCGGTGTGATCTCCGGCAACGCCTCCACATCAAGGGTGAGTCGCCAAACGTCGGTCACCGGCGCGTCGATCTCGGTGATGCTCTCGAACTCCAT